>CAZJRF010000047.1:1489-14259 GCA_964548475.1 uncultured Acidimicrobiia bacterium | reverse complement strand
GGCCTGGGGTACGCCAACCTCGGGTCGCTCTTGATGCGCAGTGGCATCGCCTACGACAGCGACCAGGGCCGGGCGATCAGCGCCGCCCTCACCGCCGTGCTCACCGGGGCGGCCTATGCCACTTCGGCCGAGTTGGCTTCGCTCCTCGGCCCCTTCCCCCGCTTTGCCGAGAACCGAGACGCCATGCTGCGAGTGATCCGCAACCATCGGCGGGCCTCCTACGACACCCCGCAGGAGGAGTACGAGGGCATCTCCCACCAGGTAGTGGGCATCGACCCGGCCCACTGCCCCGGCGAGTTGCTCGAGGCTGCCCGGCACGCCTGGGACTCGGCCCTCGAGTCGGGAGAGCAGCACGGGTACCGCAACGCCCAGACCACCGCCCTCGCCCCCACCGGCACGATTTCCCTACAGATGGACTGCGACACCACCGGCGTGGAACCCGACTTCGCCCTGGTCAAGTTCAAGAAGCTGGCCGGGGGCGGCTACTTCAAGATCGCCAACCAGTCCATCGACCCGGCTCTGCGCGCCCTGGGCTACACGCCGGAGGAACGCGCCGAGATGGTCCGCTACGTGGTGGGCACCATGACGCTGCAGGGCGCCCCTCACATCGACCCGCCGGCACTGGCCGCCCTCGGCCTGACTAACGAGGAGATCGAGGCCGTCGAGCGCTCCCTGCCCGGAGTCTTCGAGTTGCGCCACGCCTTCAGCCCCTACGTCATTGGGGAGGCGGCCCTCACCCGCCTCGGGGTGGACGAGGCGCACTGGGCAGCCCCCGGCTTCGACCTGCTTCGCCATCTCGGCCTCACTCCCGAGCAGATCCGGGAGGCCGGCGACCACATCTGCGGACGCCAGACCATCGAGGGAGCACCCCATCTGCGCCCGGAGCACCTGCCGGTCTTCGACACCGCCAACCGCAACGGCCGCTACGGCAGCCGCTTCATCCACCACACCGGACACATCAAGGCCATGGCGGCGGTGCAGCCCTTCATCACGGGAGCCATCTCGAAGTGCGTGGTCGGCAACACTCTCCTGACCACCGGCGACGGGTTAGTCCGAATCGGTAGCCTCCATCTCGGCGAGCCACCCGATTCGTTCCGCGATGAGGTCCTCGAGGTGGCCTCGCTGGGTGGCCCCCACAAGACCGACGCCTTCTACTTCGGTGGAGAGCGGCCGGTGCGTCGAACGGTGCTTCGCTCCGGTCACTCCATCACCGGCACCCCTAACCATTGCGTCCTGGTCGCGGGAGACGGCCGCCTGGAGTGGCGCCGTCTCGACGAACTCCAGCCCGGGGACTACGTGGCCACCCGGTATGGAGCCGACCTCTGGGCCACCAACCCCTATCCCTTCTACGGCTTTCGGGCTTCGCCTGCCCGCTGCAGCCAGAAGCCGGTGCGCATTCCCAGGCGCATGACGCCAGAACTCGCCTTCCTGCTAGGAGCCTTCGTCGCCGAAGGGCACATCTCGCGCTCGACTTGGACAGTCGTGGTTACCAACGCCGACGAGGCCGTGCTCGCCCGGGTGGCTGATGGCTGGCGCAGCGAGTTCGGCGTCGAGCCCAGGATCGCAAGGTCCGCCGGGAAGTGCCCGGCCGTTGTCGTCTCTTCAAAGACCATCGTCGAGTTCCTCGACTACCTGGGGTGCGGTGAGCGAGCCAGCAACAAGCGCATCCCCGATGCGGTGCTCCTGTCGCCGCGAGAATCCGTTCTCTCCTTCCTCAGCGGCCTCTTCCTGGACGGATACGTATCCTCGGGTGTCGCCCCGAAGGTCGGGATCTGCATGGATTCGCGGGAGCTGCTCGACGACCTCCAGGCGGTCCTCACCAATCTGGGCGTAGTCCACAGCCGCATTACCAAGCACGACCGACGCTACGACAAGGACTTCGACGAGGTATACGCTTCTGGGGCAGAGGCGCAGCGACTCGCCGGGCTCGTGTCCTTCGCCGAGCCTCACAAGCAGCAGGCTGCCGCCCGACTGCTTGCGCGCCGGTTCCGTCAGAGCACCGCAGACGTGGTCCCGGGCCTCAACCCTCCCCAGCTGTATGCCCTGCTCCCCCGGGGCAAGTCGGGGCGCGGTGAGTATGGGGTTCGCGAGGGATTCTCCTTCCTCCTCGACCCCCGAACCAAGCACGTGAGCCGGCGCACGCTGGAGCGGATCAGTCGGGTCCCGGGAATGGTTCTCCCCGAGTGGTGTCAGACGGTGCTGACCGACGGAATGCACTTCAGCCCGGTGGTCTCGGTCGCGGATGCCGGCCGCTCTGAGGTGTTCGACGTCTCTGTACCGGGCAGCCACGCGTTCGTTGGGAATGGAATTGTCAACCACAACACCATCAACATGCCCCACGAGGCCACCGTCGACGAGATCGAAGAGGCCTACCGGCTCTCCTGGGACCTGGGCCTCAAAGCGATGGCCCTGTACCGCGACGGCTCCAAGGCCAGCCAACCCCTCTCGGTCACCAGCGACGAGGGGCACACCCCCGACGAGGAACCGGTCGAAGTCAGCGATGCCCTCGAAGCCCAGGCCCGGGTGGTCGGGGGGTATTTCGCTCCCGGATTGAGCCCCTCCCAGGCCTACAAGGGGGCCGTCCGGCCTCGCTTCGTGCTCCCCGCCCGGCGGCGAGGCTGGACCCAGGAAGCCAGGGTGGGCGGGCACAAGATCTTCCTGCGCACCGGCGAGTACGAGGACGGCACCCTCGGGGAGATGTTCATCGACCTGGCCAAGGAGGGAGCCACCCTGCGCGGTATCCTTTCCTGTTTCGCCATCGCGGTTTCCAAGGGCCTGCAGTACGGCGTGCCCCTCGAGGAGTTCGTCGACACCTTCACCTTCCACACCTTCGAGCCCCGGGGATTGGTGGAGGGCCATCCCAACATCAAGATGGCCAACTCCATCGTCGACTACGTCTTCCGCGCCCTCGGGCTCGAGTACCTGGGGCGCACCGATCTGGTCCAGGTGCCCCCGGCTACCGAGCGAGATCTCCCCGAGCCGCCCAAGGGCCTGGCGGTGGATGCCGGCCTGCAGTTGGAGCTGACCGAGACCGCCGACCAGCCGCCCAAGCTGCCGGCGCGGCCGATGCCCACCAACCGCCCCGCGGCCCGGGTGCCGCACCCGGCGGGAGGCAACGGCCACGGCAAGCCCGCCCCGGTGGCCGTGCCGGCGGCCGGAGGAGATGCGGCCCGGGCCCAGACCCTCTCGGTACAGGGAGCGCTGGGCTCGCTCATGGGCGGTGCTCCCCTGTGCGATGTGTGCGGGCACATCACGGTGCGCAACGGCTCCTGCTACAAGTGCCTCAACTGCGGCAACTCCATGGGCTGCTCCTGAGGGTGCCGGCCGGCCCGCGCCGGGGGCGGACTGGCCGAACCTGCCCGCCCGGTTAGGCTGAAGAGGTCGCCCACGGGCGCCGAAGATATCCAGCGAGCACCCCACACCGGGGGAGGATATGCCCGATGCCCTGCCCGCGGCCGCTCACCGATCATCCCGAGCCGGCCTCGCCATAGCCGTCGCTCTCATGATGCTGGTGGCGGTAGCCCCGGCCGCCGGGGCCGCCACTCACACCTATGGGGAGATGGTCGGCTACCCGCTGGTCTTCCCCGTTGTCGGCGAAGTCAGCTACACCGACACGTTCTACGCCGACCGCGCCAACGGCCAGCACCATGCCCAGGACCTCATGGCCGCCAAGATGACCCCGGTGGTGGCCGTCGCCTCGGGCCGGATAGAGTTTGTGAACTGGTCGTCCAACCCCGACGACCTCCGGCCCAACAACTGCTGCTCTCTGGCCCTGCGCCACGACGATGGCTGGCAGACCTACTACATCCACCTGAACAACGACAGCCCCGGCACGGACGACGGCCAGGGGTGGGGCATCGCCCCCGGCCTGCGCCCCGGGGTCCACGTGCAGGCGGGGGAGCTCATCGGGTGGGTGGGAGACAGCGGCAACGCCGAGAGCACTGCACCTCACCTGCACTTCGAGTTGCGCGACCCCTCGGGGGTCATCGTCAACCCCTACCAGGCGCTGCGGGCCGCCCAGGGCATCACCGTCACCCCGCCGGTGTGCTCCGGAGGGAGCAGTACCCCGCTCGACGCCTTGCTGGGCGGAACCCGGTTGCTGCGCCGGGGCATGTCGGGCAACGACATCTCGGAACTGCAGGGCTTCCTCAACCTGCGCAACCACGAGGCCGGCCCGGTGGACGGGATATTCGGGCGCCTCACCGACCACGCCGTTCGCTCGTTCCAACAGGAGCAGGACCTCGGTGCCGACGGAGTCGTCGGGCCGGCCACCCGGGCGGCTATCCGGCGCATTGCCGAGGGGAGCGGCTTCTCCTCACTCACCGACCCGACCGGCCGCATCCTGCGCCCGGGCGAAGCGCGCGGGGAGGACGTGCGCACCCTCCAGGAGTGGCTGCGCGTGCTCGGCTACGACGCCGGCCCCTTCGACGGCGTCTACGGCTCGCTCACCCGGCAGGCGGTGGCCGCCTTCCAACGCGACCACGACCTCACCGTCGACGGCAAGGTGGGGCCGGCCACCCGGGCCGCTCTGGCCGAGGCGCTGGGCCTCATCGCCATGCCCTCCTGCGGGTAGAAAGATCGCCTCTCCCGCGACGACCGGAGAACACCGAAAGCCCCCAGGGCTCCAGCGGAGAGAGCAAGACCGCGGCTCGGGCCGGTCGCGCCCTTGCCCTCCTCCCGCCCCCTCCACCTGCCTCCGGGTCGCCGCTACTTGAGGAAGGGGAGGCGCCGCACCAGGGCGGTACGACTCCACCGCTCCCCCAGGCCCCAGGTATGACCGGCCGCGCCGACCGCCAACAACGCCAGCAACAAGGCATAGATCAGGTGGCTGTCCATGACGGGATTGCTCGTCGGGAGCATGGCCACCGACCACATGGACAGCATCAGGATCGATCCGCCCACCGCGGCCAGGCGCAGGCCGATGCCCAGCAGCAGGGCTACCCCGAGCGCGGCCAGCGCCCCCATGAACACCCAGTTCACCCAGGCATCGCCGGCCAGGCCCTGCCAGAAGGAAGACAGCGGGCCCCGGCTCCCGGACAGAAAGCCGCGAGCCGGCGACCCGCCGTTGAGGGCTGCCGCCCCCTCGGCAAAGAAGTCGATGCTGCCGTCCGACTGCCGGCCGGTGGAGAACCCGAGAGCGAACAGCTTGTCCAGGAACGCCCACATGAACACGAAGCCCATCGACAGGCGCAGGGCGGCCAGCACCTTGCGGGCCCCGCCCCCGAAGCCCTCTCTCACTTCCACCAGCACCTGCGTCTCGTCGCGCCGTTCTATGTCAACTGCCATTGTGCGGGCCTCCTCTGCTCTCGTGTGATCTCCGCATATTGATATCCGTTAAGTTCCCATAATGAAGAGGAGTTGGTCAGCCGGCGCTCCTCCCCGCCAACTCGCCGATGCGGGTCTCCGCCAGTCCCCAGTAACCCTCTCGTACCCGCGCCCAGTGCCGATGCAGAGGGCAGGGGTTGCTCACGGTGCACCGCTCCGCCCCGTAGGGGCAGGCGAGATCCCCCGCCCGATGCGGGCGAAAGGGCACCCGAACCGAACCCGGCTGCGCCAGGCGGCAGCCGCACTGAGGCTGCACGAAGGGGCACGACACCGGGCCCGCCTCCTCCTCGAACAGGTCCATCACCCGGCCGAGGGGGATCTCTTCGGCCCGGGGGCGCAGCCCGTACCCGCCGCCCCAGCCCTTCTCCGCCTCCACCACCCCCTCCTTGCGCAGAGCGGCAAGGATCTTGGCCACGTAGTTGGCCGGGGTCCCGGTCTCGGCGGCGATCTGGTGAGCCGGCACTCGCTTCTCGCCCCGGCGGGCCAGGTAGCTCAGGACGCTGAGGGCGTAACGGCTGGTCTGGTTGATCACATCTCTCAACAGATAAGTATATGCGTTGAGTAGGCCCCCTCGCAAGCCGCCGCGCCCGAGGACCTCTCGCGCCTCTCTATCGTGCGGCCCTCATGACCGCCTCGCCCTCCTCCGTCGCGCCCGCCGCCGGTGCCCGCCGCTGGCTCGGCCTGGCCGTACTCAGCCTGGGGGTGTCGATGATCATCGTCGACGCCACGGTGGTGAACGTGGCCATCCCCACCATGATCGGCGACCTGGGCCTGCAGGGCACCGACGCCGAGTGGCTTAACACCATCTATGCCCTGGTCTTTGCCGCTCTGCTGATCAGCGTGGGCCGGGCCGGCGACCGCTGGGGAAGGCGTCTCTTCTTCCTGACCGGCGTGGCAGTCTTCGTCCTATCCAGCCTCTGGGCAGGCCAGGCGTGGTCGCCCCAGTCGCTCATTGCCGCCCGCTTCGTCCAGGGCATCGGCGGAGCGATGATCCTGCCCGCCACCCTCTCCTCGGTGAACTCCATGTTCCGGGGGCCGGCTCGCGCCATCGCCTTCGGTGTATGGGGATCAGTGATCGGCGGGATGGCCGCCCTCGGGCCCCTGCTCGGCGGCTACCTGACCACCGAGCACTCCTGGCGTTGGATCTTCTACATCAACCTGCCCATCGGGGCCCTGGTGGCAGCCGGGGCCCTGCTGCTGGTGCCCGAGACCCGGGACCCCTCCGCCCGCCGGGGGATCGATCCGCTGGGAATCATCACCGTATCGCTGGGGCTGGGAGCCATCGTGTTCGCCCTCATCGAGGGCCAGCGCTACGGGTGGCTGCGGCCCACTGCCTCTTTCTCCGCCCTCGGCATGAGATGGCCCTTCGACTCGATCTCCATCGTGTTGCCCGGCTTTGCCGCCGGGGCCCTGCTGCTGGCAGCGTTCGTCGCCGTCGAGCGGCGCCGGGCCCGGGCCGGGCGCACGGTGGTGGTCGACTTCTCGCTGTTCCGCCTGCGCTCGTTCCGCAACGGCAACCTGGCGGCACTCGTAGTCAGCCTGGGCGAGTTCGGGCTCATCTTCATTCTTCCTCTGTTCCTGCAGTCGGTGCTTGGCTATTCGGCCTACGGCACCGGGGTGGTGCTGGTGGCGCTCGCCTCGGGAGCCTTCGTCGCCGGCGGCCCGGCCGCCGCTCTGGCCCGCCGCTACGGGTCGCGGCCGGTGGTGCTGGCCGGGATGCTGGCCGAAGCGGCCGGCCTGGCTGCGGCCGTCCCCCTCCTTTCCACCTCGGCCACCGGATGGATCCTGGCCGGGCCTCTCTTTCTCTACGGTGCGGGAGTGGGACTGGCCACCGCTCAGCTGACCAACGCCATCCTCGTCGACGTGCCCCCGGAGGCTTCGGGACAGGCCTCCGGCATCCAGAGCACCTTCCGCCAGGTCGGCTCGGCCCTGGGCATTGCCATCCTCGGCACTCTGCTCATCGTGGGCCTTGGTACCGGCACCGACTCCCGGCTCGCCCAGGTACCGGGCCTGCCGGCCGAGGCTCGCCAGGGCATCACGGACGCGGTGCGCGCCAGCGCCGGAGCCATCCTTCCCGCCTTGCGCGAGGACCCCGCCGCCGGGCCGGTGGTGACCGCTGTGGAGGAAGCCTTCGTGGCCTCAGCCCGCACCGCCACTGCCGCTGCCGCCGTCTTCATCCTGGCGGGCGTGGTGGCCGCGCTCCGGCTGCCCGCCGGCGGGCGGGCCCGCCCGGGCTCAGCCGGGCCCGTCGCGGCCGCCGATCCCCCGGCTCAGCGCTGAGTCGGGCCCCCCGTCTGCAGCTTGACGGACACCACCGGCACCCGGCCAGCCAGGCGGGCCACGTCATCGGCGGAGAACCGCCCCTCGCTATCGGGCGTCATCTCCAGGGATCGGGCCGCCCGGGGCAGTTTCTCCAGGTAGGCGGTGAGGCGGGAGAGAGCCTCCTCTCCCTGCACCAGCCGGGCATAGCCGGGCAGGACCCGGCCTCCCAGGCGCACCCGTACGGGCAGCGGCCCTCGCATGTTCGTCCACCAAGTCTTCCCCTCGGGACGACCGGCCACCACCACCAACTCATCCGGCCCATAGCGGGCGTAAGCGACGGGGATCGTGTACTCCTTCCCGGTCCGGCGTCCCTGAAAGGTCAAGAGCATCAGAGAGCGGCTCATCACCCGATGCAGCGGCGAGCGCAGCACCCCGCCCACCATGGCGTTCCCGATCGACATCCGGCCTCCGTGACGACGGCACCCCCGACGCTACGCCTCCTGCCGCGCGCAGTGCAACCGCTCGCCGCCCTCCGGTGTTCTTGGTAAACAGGGAGCGGCATGACGAAAGACAGCACGGACGGCAAGACTGCGGGACTCGCCCGGCTGGCCGCCGCCCTGGCCGACGACCTAGATGCCGCGTTCCCCCAACTGGTGTGCGCTCTGGCAGACGGCATCTACTCGGGGGCCCTTCGCCTTACCGGCGAACGCGCCGCCGCCGAGGACGTGACCCAGGAAGCCTTCCTGCGCGCCTACCGGGCGTTGGGTACCTACCCGGCTCCAAAGGTGCAGAGCCTCAGGCTGCGCGAGTGGATGTGGACCATCGCCCTCAACCTGTGCCGCAATCACGCCCGGGCGCAACACCGGCGGCCGGAGGGCCCCTGGGAAGACCCGGCCGGCACTCCCGACCCGGCCCCCGGGCCCGAGCAGGCCGCCCTGGCCGCCGCCGACCGGGAATGTTTGGCCCATCACCTGTCGCGGCTCCCCTGGATCACTCGCGCGGCGGTGGTCCTGCATCACGTCGCCGGCCTCTCCTACGCCGAGATCTCCACCGCCCTGGGCCGGCCCCCGGGGACGGTCAAGTCAGATGTGCACCGCGGCCTGCAGCGCCTGCGCCAGTCTCTGGAGGAAGAGCCATGACCGACCTGACCGCCCGCCTGGCCGCCCTGCGAGCAAGAGCCCCGGCTGCCATCCTGCCGGCCGTGCTCGACCGCGCCGGTCTCGCCGACCATTACGTCATCCGGGCCAGCCCCCTCGGCCCCGTCTTCATCGCTTTCAGCCGCAGGGGCCTCACGCTGGTCGACCTGGCCGCCGACCCGGAGGCCGTCGCCGAGTGCTACCGGGCCCGCCGCGGCCGGCCGATCCTGCCGGGCGAGCCGCCGGCCCGGTTCGCCGCCGCCCTAGAGCGCGCCCTGGCGGCCGGCAAGACCGGCCGGGTGCCCCTTGACCCTGCCGGCCTCAGCCCATTCCAAGAGGCGGTGCTACGCAAGACTGCCGAGATTCCGCCCGGCGAGATCCGCCCCTACGCCTGGGTGGCCGCCGAAATCGGGCGCCCGGGGGCCGGCCGGGCCGTGGGGAATGCCCTCGCCGCCAACCCGGTGCCTCTCGTGGTCCCCTGCCACCGGGTGGTTCGCGCCGACGGGCGCCTGGGGCGCTACTCGCTGGGGACCGACCACAACAAGCGGCGGCTGCTGGAGGCGGAGGGCCTGGACGTCGAGGCCCACGAACGCCTGGCCGGCGCCGGGGTGCGCTTCCTGGGCAGCGACAGCACCCGCATCTACTGCTACCCGACTTGCCGCCATGCCCGGCGCATCACCCCGCGGCACCGGGTCGAGTTCCGCGACGCTCGCGCTGCCGGCCGGGCCCGGTTCCGCCCCTGTCGCGACTGCCGACCCCGGGCCACTTAGGCACTCAGAGAGCCGCTCCCCACGCAAGGCCTGCCCCCGCGGGCCGCCGAAGGCGCGAAATTTGGCCTCAGATCTCATCCTGCCATCATGGAAGGGTGACGAGCGGCGGCGCGCCGACCGCCGGGGACGGTGGCAGCGCGCAGGTGCGAGCCTATTCGGCTGCTTAGCGGGGGGCGGCAGACGGCGCCGGGCCGGGGGAATCGGTGCCGGCTTCCCCCGACTGCCGGGTTCCGGTGGTTCGAGCCTCGCGGCGCCGCGCCGTCGCGCCGGGAAGACCGGGAGGTGGTCTGATTGTCGGGCATAGCCGGGATAGCGGCCGCGGGAGAAGAGACGCGGGTTGAGGCGATGCTGGCCAAATTGTCTCATCGCGGCCCGGCCGGATGCCGGGTCGAACAGCAAGGCGAGGCAACCCTGGGACTGGTGTGGACCGGCATCCAGACCGCCTCCGCCGATCTGCTCCAGGACCATCACACGGCGGCCGACGAAAGCGAGAACAGCTGCTTCGCGCGGGCTGCAGCGCAGGACGGAGAGCTGGCTGTGATTCGGGACCCGCTGGGTGCTGCCCCCCTCTATTACGGGACCACGCCCGAGGGATCCTTCTGCTTCGCCTCCGAGGTCAAGGCCCTACTCGAGGTGACCCGGGACGTCCACGAATTCCCGCCCGGCCACTGCTACACGCGCGAGCGGTTCGAGCCTTGCCGCCCGCTGGTGGCGCCGCCCCCGGGCGACGACTCCCCGGCCGTCATGGCCCGCGAGCTGCGGCGGCGCCTGGAGGCATCGATCGAGCGACGGGTCAACGGCACCGAGGTCGGCTCCTGGTTATCGGGAGGCCTCGACTCCAGCACGCTGGCCGCTCTTGCCCGTCCTCATCTGAAGCGGCTCCCCACCTTCGCCGCCGGGCTCCCCGGCGCGCCCGACCTCCACTACGCCCGGGTGGTCGCCGACTACCTGCAGACCGACCACCACGAGGTAGTGGTGGGACTGCCCGACCTGCTGGCGGTGCTGCCCGACGTCATCTACCACCTGGAGTCCTTCGACGCGCTGCTGGTGCGGTCGAGCCTGCTGAACTTCCTCGCCGCCCGGCGGGCGGGCGAGTGCGTGCCGGCCGTCCTCTCTGGTGAGGCGGGAGACGAGCTCTTCGCCGGCTACGAGTACCTGCGCGACTGCCCTCCCGAGGAGCTGCGGGACGAACTGCTCGACATCACCCGCCGCCTGCACAACACCGCCCTGCAGAGAGTGGATCGCACCGCGGGGGCACACGGCACGGTGGCCTGGCTGCCCTTCACCGACCCCGAGGTGGTCGATTACGCGCTGAGCATCCCGGTGGACTACAAGCTGCGGAAGGGCGTGGAGAAGTGGATCCTGCGCCGGGCCATGGAAGGCGAGTTGCCCGACCCAGTGCTGCACCGCAAGAAGGCGAAGTTCTGGAGCGGCGCCGGAGTCGACGACCTGCTGGCCCTCCACGCCGAGGAGCAGATCTCCGACGCAGACTTCCAGAGCGAGCGCGTCCTGCCCAACGGCTGGCGGCTCAACAGCAAGGAAGAGCTCATGTACTACCGCGTGTTCCGCGAGCGTTTCGGCACGCTGGAGAACCTGGACTGGATGGGCCGTACCAAGGGAGCGCCGGCCACCGCCTGAGACGCTCTCGGCCGACCCGGTGCCTCAACCCCCGGCCGACCGCCACTCCTCTAGCCGCCTCTCCACCGCCGCCGTGATCTGATCCCGGACGGTGCGATACGTGTCCAGGTCGCCGCCGTAGGGATCGGCGATGTCCGCCCCGGCCGGGTCGAGCAATGACATCCGGTGGCCGGTCTCTCCGATCATCCGGCCCAGCGCCTCCGCCTGGAGCCGGGTCATCACGTAGATCCGGTCGGCGGCATCGACGAGGTCCCGACCGACCAATCGCGCCCGATGAGAAGAGAGGTCTGCCCCTGCTTCGCCGGCCACCGTCAGGGCGTGGACGGTGGCCGGGGCGCCGTCGAGGGCATACAGCCCCGCGCTCTCCAAGGTCACCCCGCTCTCCGCCCCCAGGCGGGCCCGGGCGATCCCTTCGGCCAGCGCCGAGCGACAGGTGTTGCCGGTACAGACAAACAGGAGACGCATCACCGACCGTTACGGTAGCGACGACGGCCCGCTGGAATCGGGGCGTCGAGAAGGGACGATGCCCGAGGCCCTGCCCACCGTTCTGTTCGCCTGCGTGCACAACGCCGGGCGATCCCAGATGGCCGCCGCCTGGCTGGAGCACCTGGCCGCCGGCCGGGTGCGGGTGCTGTCGGGAGGCTCGGCCCCGGCCGATGAGGTCAACCCCATGGCGGCCGCCGCCATGGCCGAGGTCGGCCTCGACATATCGGGCCGACGTCCCCGGGCGTGGACCGAGGAAGGGCTGCGCTCTGCCGATGTCGTGGTGACCATGGGCTGCGGCGACACCTGCCCCTTCTATCCGGGCAAGCGCTACGAGGACTGGGAGGTGGCCGACCCCCACGGCCGGTCCCTGGATCAAGTCCGCATCATCCGCGACGATATCGAGCAGCGGGTCCGGGGCCTGCTCGCCACGCTCGGAAGCCCGCCGGCTTAGGCCAAACGACCGCCCGGGCCCGGTGGCGCGATCCCCCCGTACCCCGCCGGTGTGTCCGAACGGTTACGGAAGCGAGATACTGGGGTAGAACGGCGAAGGCATTTGGACCAGGCCCAGTTCACATCGGTGCTTGAGGCGGCCCAGACGGGAGCCGAGTGGGCCTGGTCGCGTCTATACGACGACATCGCCGGGCCGGTGCTCGGCTACCTCCGCAGCCGCGGAGCTGCCGAACCCGAGGACCTGGTCGGCGAGGTGTTCCTACAGGTGGCTCGCAACCTGGGCACCTTCCGTGGCGACTACGCCGCGTTCCGATCCTGGATCTTCACCGTGGCGCATCACCGCGTGGTGGACGAGCGCCGCTACCGCACCCGCCGCCCCGTCGATCCCGGCAAGGTGCCGGAGAGGGCGCTGGGGATCGGAGACACCGAGGCGGAAGCCCTGGAGCAGCTCACCACCGGCGAAGTGATCGCCCTGCTGGCCACCCTCACCCCGGAGCAGCGTGACGTCCTCCTCCTCCGGGTGGTGGGGGACCTCAGCGTGGATGAGGTTGCCGCCATCGTCGGCCGGCGGCCCGGGGCAGTGAAGGCTCTGCAGCGGCGCGGACTCGAAAAGCTGCGTCGCTCCATCAGCACCGTAACCCCAGAGGGCAATCCATCGGTAACGAGGTCGAGATGAGCGACTTGAACAAGAAGAACATCGAGG
>CAZJRF010000047.1:0-1479 GCA_964548475.1 uncultured Acidimicrobiia bacterium | reverse complement strand
GGGCTGGAGCAGCTGGCTGCTCTCCTCGCGCGAGTGCGGCAGGAGGCCTCGGCCTCCGTGGATCCCGCCGTTGCGAGCCGACATATAGCCGCTGCCGCCACCGCCGCCCGGGAGACCCCGGTGCCGACCCCGGCGCCGGTTTCCACCACCCGCCGGACCTGGAGGAGGAGAACCGTGTTCGCCGGATTGCTCTCGACCATCTTCGGCAAGGTCTTCATGGGCGCCGTTGCCCTCGCCGCCGTCACCGCCGGGGCGGGAGCCGCCGGCGTGCTGCCCGACCCGGTCCAGGGCTTTGTCGATGGCAACCAGGACATCCACCGCATCGCCGACGAGATCAGGGAACAGGCCGTGCTGCACGAGCAGGAACCGGCCGGTGACCAGGTGCACATCAGGGACCGGGATCAGCTCCAGGTGAACCAACCCGAACAGCCGGGGGAGCCCGGAGACCTCTCGGAGCCGTCCCAGAACCAGTTCCAGAACCAGTTCCAGAACCAGCCGGTCGAACCTCCGGAGGAGCCGAACCAGTTCCAGCACGAGTTCCAGCACCACCTGGGGACCATGGGGCAGGACGCGACCGAGTCACTTCTGCAGTACCAGAACTGGTTCCAATGGCAATGGATGTATCAGGGTGGCGATGAGACGACCGGCACGACTGCCCCCCTGATGCATCAGCAGGAGCATCAGCAGGGAATCGATCAGGGGACCAATACCACCCTCCCGCAGCTGCAGCAACAGACCCAGCAGCAGGGCCTCAATGACGATCCCGACGATTCCATAGACCAGCAACAGCAGCAACAGCAACAGCAACAGCAGAGCACCGGCCCCTCCACCAACTCCACTACGGAAGCCCCGGCCGGCTCTTCTCAAGATGTGCCCGGAGGCTTCGGCCGGCCTTAGCCTCCACTCAGGCACCCCCCGCCTTCGCCCCGCGTGAATGCGGGCGGCGGCGGGATTGGGGCCGTGTGCCGGCCCGCGAGGGCGCGGATGCGGCCGCCCCCGGGGGACGACGGCGTCCACCTGGCGGATCAGGCCCCACACGGACGCCGGGGCCGGGGCCCTTCGACCGCTGGGATACTGACCGCGCATCTTGCCCACCCCGAACACCCGGATCAGGAGCAGCCCGAATGTCCCAGCAGCGCGCCGTCGTCTCGTTGGCCTCCCAGGTCCACGACGCGCTGCGACGAGCCATCGCCGCCACCCTGCCCGACCACGCGGACGCCGACCCGCTCGTGCGGCCCTCCGACCACGCCGACCTGCAGGCCAACGCCGCCCTCGGCCTGGCCAAGAAGGCCCGACGTCGCCCCGGTGACATCGCCGCCGACCTCGTCGCGTCCCTCCACCGGGCGGACGGGGCACAGGACGACGCGTCCCCGGCCGGGCTGGTGGCCCGGGCCGAGGTCTCGGGTCCGGGTTTCATCAACCTGACCCTGACCGACGCCGCGATCTGGGCGCAGGTCGCTGCCCGCGTCAACCATCCGT
>CAZJRF010000046.1:0-14639 GCA_964548475.1 uncultured Acidimicrobiia bacterium | reverse complement strand
GGGGGTGGCTGCGAGCGACCGGCACGCTCGGCCGGTAGGGACCCGCCCGGGCTCAGGGGGCCGGGCAGGTACGCGAGCGGAAGTCGTCCATCTCGGCCTGGGTGGAGGCCCGGGAGGATTCGCCCACGTACTCCAGGCCGGCCGGGTTACGCAACACCCGGTACTCGGTGATGGTCAGGTCGGGGGTGGCGCAGGTCTCGATGTCACCACAGCCCGCCGGGCTGCTGAAGATCACCTGGAAGATGCTCGACCCGGGGCCGCACACCGGCCAGTCCGAGTGGGTGGGGCCCATCCCTACCCAGAGATCGGGCAGCCTCTCGTTGTCATCGGTGAACGCGACGATCCGGCAGTCCTCGAGAGCAAAGAGGCCGTAGGCGGCCACCGTCCCGGTGTAGATGCGCACCACCACTACTTGCTCGGTGGAGCCGAGGCCGTGGGCGCGCTCGACCGCCACGTTGCGAACTCCCAGCGGCCAGTGCTGCGCGGCCCAGTCGGCGTCGAGCACGAGCCGAGCCGTGAAGCCGGTGCCGAGGTCGGCGTGCAGTTGCCAGGTTCCCGCCTCCTGGAAAGCGCTGAAGGTGTCGGTGAGGCCGTCGGAGTCGAGCATCGCCGATCGGCTGCTGACCTCCTCGGCGCCGGCCGGGATGGAGCCAGCCCCCGGGCCGGGGCAGCCGGCGGGGACGGTGGTGGTGGTAACCGTGGTGACCGTGGTGACCGTGGTGGTGATGAACGTCGTGGTGGTGGCCGCGACGGTGGTGGCCGCGACGGTCGTGGTAGTGGTTTCGGCGGCGGTGGGCTGGGTAGTGTCGGGCTCCGCGACGGTCGTCGTTGAGGCCTCGGTGGTGGGAGCTGCTTCGGTGGTCGTGGAGAAGGGCGAGGCGTCGTCGCTGCAGCCGGCCGCCAGCAGCCCGATGACGAGCAGCCGGGCGACCGCTGTGAGAAGGCGATTCATGGTTATCCCTCCTTCCTCCCGAGGCTACTCGTGCCCCGGGTCGGCGGCCAGGGCCCCCAGCGCCGGCCGGCGATCCCGGTGGCGATGTCGTCAGCCCTCGATGAGAGAGAGCAGCTCTGCTCCCCACCGGCAGAAGCGATCCCCGTGCTGAGCCACGAAGCCTTCTTAGCCGAGGTCGTCCACGTAGGAGACGGTGCTGTCGCAGACCTCCATGGTCATGTCGGCGAACTCGACGTCGGTGACGTGCCACTCGTGGCCCAGGTTGACGCCCCCGTCGCCGGGCCGGATAGCCCCGTTGGGGATGCGCGGGGCGTCTTCGCCGGCGAAGAGGCGGCGGGGGTTGTCCGCCGCCTCTCCTTCGAGCAGCACCCGGTACCGCTCGCCATCGTCCGTCTGGGAGTCGGCGATCACCGAGCCGGGGGGGATGGTGAGGGCGGGGCCGCTGGTGGTGGTGCTCTCCCCGGCTCCGCCGCCGCAAGCGGCCAGGAAGAGCAACGCGGCCGGCAGGACGGAGACGGCGGGCCCCGCCGCCCAAGATGGGCGAAAGCTGTTGGCTGCCATGGGGGGATCCTATGGCGGGAGCCGGGCTACGGGGAGTGAGCCGGCCCCGGCCGGGGCGGGTAGGGTCGGGCCGCACGAGCAGGGAGGTGCCGTGGGCCCGCTGGAAGGCATGACGGTTATCGAGGTCGCCTCACTTGGGCCGGGGCCGTTCTGTGCCATGGTCCTGGCCGACCTGGGGGCCAGGGTCATCAGGATCGATCGCAAGGAGGGCGGGGGAGCGTCGCTGCCGCTGGCCATGGACCCGCTCAGCCGGGGGCGGCAATCGTTGGTCCTCGACCTCAAGCGCCCGGAGGCGGTGGGGGTGTTGCTGCGCCTGGTGGAAGGGGTCGACGCGCTGGTCGAGGGCTTCCGCCCGGGGGTGGCCGAGCGCCTGGGCATCGGGCCCGACGCCTGCCTGGCCCGCAACCCGGGCCTGGTGTACACGCGGATGACCGGGTGGGGGCAGAAGGGGCCGCTGGCGGCCCGGGCCGGGCACGACATCGACTACATCGCCCTGGTCGGCGCCCTGCACCCCATCGGGCGGGCGGGCGGGCCCCCGGTGCCGCCCCTCAACCTGCTCGGCGACTTCGGGGGCGGGGGCATGCTGGCCGCCCTGGGGGTGCTGGCCGCCCTCTGGGAGCGCGGGCACTCCGGGCGGGGGCAAGTGGTTGACGCCGCCATGGTGGACGGCTCGGCTCTTCTCACCGCCATGTTCCACGGCATGCGGGCGGCCGGCCTGTGGAGCGATGAGAGGGGCACCAACCTGCTCGACTCGGGTGCCCCTTTCTACGACTGCTACGAGACGGCCGATGGTCGGCACATGGCGGTCGGCGCTCTGGAACCGCAGTTCTTCATGGGGCTTGTATCGGGCCTGGGCCTCGACCCGGCCGGGCTTCCCATGCAGTATGACCCCTCCGGGTGGCCCGTCCTGCGCGAGCGGCTGGCCGAGGCATTTCGCACGCGGACGCGGGACGAATGGGCCGAGGTCTTTGCCGGCATCGACGCCTGCGTGGCGCCGGTCCTCACCATGGAGGAGGCCGTCCACCACCCCCACAACGCGTCGCGAGGCACCTTCGTGGAGGTGGGTGGCATCGTCCAGCCCGGCCCCGCTCCCCGCTTCTCGAGGACCCCGGCGGCGGTGCCCTCTCCCCCCGCCGCTCCGGGCGAGCACACCGGGGAGATCCTGGCCGAGTTTGGCTTCGGTGAGGCCGAGATCGTCGCGCTGCGGGCCGCCGGAGCGGTGGGCTGAGGCTGCGGTCGGCGGTAACCTCGGCGGCGCTCGCTGCTCGGGGGCAAACGACGTGCTCGCATTCCTCCTCCCGGAATCCGATCGGCTTGTGGATCACCGGGTGCCCACCGGCCTGCGCCCTGGTCTCCAGCGGCCCCGGAGGCTGAGCAGGCCTCGATCATCGGGATCCTTATGAGCGCCTTCCTTTGCGTGACCGGCGTCATCGCGACTGCGAGGACGGGAGGCCTCCGGGCCCGGCGGATGCTTCCGTCCCGGGCCGGGAGGTATTGAGGCGTGCGCCTGGTAGTGGCCCGCTGCGAGGTGGACTACACCGGACGGCTCTCGGCCCACCTGCCCATGGCAACCCGTCTCATCATGGTGAAGGCCGACGGGTGCGTGGCGGTGCACTCCGATGAAGGGGCCTACAAGCCCCTGAATTGGATGACGGCGCCCAATCACCTTGAGGAGGGCGAGGGGGAGTGGGTGGTCACCAACCGGGCGGGGGAGCGACTGGTCATCCGCTTCGAGGAGGTCCTCTCCGATTCCGAGCACGTGCTCGGCCCGGCCCCCGGGCTGGCTAAGGACGGGGTGGAAGCCGAACTGCAGCGCCTGCTGGCCGAGGCCCCCTTCGTGCTGGAAGAAGGGCTCACCCTGCTGCGGCGGGAGTACCCGACCGACCTGGGGCCGGTTGACCTGCTGTGCCGGGACGCCGCCGGCCAGGTGGTGGCTGTCGAGGTGAAGCGGCGGGGGGAGATCGACGGGGTGGAGCAGCTCACCCGCTACCTGGAGCGGCTCAACCGCGATGCCACCCTGGCGCCGGTGCGAGGGATCCTGGCCGCGCAGGCGATTACTCCCCAGGCGCGCACCCTGGCCGCCGCCCGCGGGCTGGCCTGCGTCGAGGTGGACTACGACGCTCTCCGGCAGGTGGAGGGAAACTACCCGCGCCTCTTCCCCGTGTGAAGCGACCGCGTCCGCGCGCAGCCGCCGGGGCTAGAGGAGGCTCTCCAGGTTGAGGGAGCAGGAGGGATGGCGCAGCTTGGCCAGGGCCCGTCCCTCGATCTGGCGGATGCGCTCCCGGGTCAGGTCGAAGTGCTTGCCCACATCGGAGAGGGTGCGCGGGGTGCCGCCGTCGAGGCCGTAGCGGAGGACGATCACCTCGCGCTCGCGCTGGTCGAGCAGGCAGATCGCCCGAATCAGGTGGCGCCGGGCCGACCGCTCGGCGGCCAGGGAGAAAGGGTCGACGGCGGAGTCGTCCTCGACGAAGTCGGCCAGGTCGGCATCGCCGTCCCCGGACACCGGCCGGTCCAGGGACACGGTGTCGCCGGGGGCTTCCAGGGCCATCTCGACCCGCTCCACGTCGAGCCCGCTGACCTCGGCGATCTCGGCCAGGGTGGGCGGCCGGCGCAGGCGCTCGGTCAGGCTCAAGGCGGTCTCCTGGACGGTGCGGACCACATCGACCATGTGCACCGGCAGGCGGATGGTGCGGCCCTGGTTGCCCAGGCCGCGGGTGATGGCCTGTCGGATCCACCAGGTGGCATAAGTGGAGAACTTGAAGCCCTTGCGCCAATCGAACTTCTCCACGGCGCGAATGAGGCCCAGGTTGCCTTCCTGCACCAGGTCGAGGAGGTCGAGGCCCCGCCCGGTGTAGCGCTTGGCGATGGAGATCACCAGGCGCAGGTTGGAGCGGATGAACTCGGCCTTGGCCTCGTCACCTTCATGGATGGCCCGGTAGAGCAAGGCCCGCTCGGCCGGTCCCGGTGACTCGCCCGAGTCGAGGTGCTGCTGGGCCCGGCGGCCGTTCTCCATGGCCCGGGAGAGGCGGACTTCGTCCTCGGCGGTAAGGAGACTGTGTTCGGCTACCGACTCCAGGTACCGGCCGATGCCGTCGGATAGTCCGGCGACCTCCCGCGCGCTTCTGGCCACTGAGGGCTCTCCCGCCTGCTGCCGGTGCACCGTATCACGACGCTGAGTAGGGGCGCAACGGGCAGACTTCTCGGAAAACGCTTACCTCCAGATTCATTGCCCCACGTCACGCCGCTCTTCTCCGGTGGGGCCGGAAGTCGCGCGTGTGGTTGTGGGTTGACCACAAGAAGTAGTGGATGCGCCCGCGAGGTAGGGTCACGGGAGTGGACCGGCTGGCCGAGCTCAACGAACGTCTGGTGGCCTGCCGGCGCTGCCCCCGGCTGGTGTCCTGGCGCGAGCAGGTAGCGGCCGAGCGCCGGGCCGCCTTCGCCGGCGAGGAGTATTGGGGCAAGCCTGTCCCCGGCTTCGGCAACCCATCGGCCCGGCTGCTGGTGGTGGGGCTGGCCCCGGCGGCACACGGGGCCAACCGCACCGGGCGCATGTTCACCGGTGATCGCTCCGGTGACTGGCTGTACCGGGCGCTGCACGAGGCCGGCTTCGCCGACCGGGCCGAGTCCCGCCATCGCCAGGATGGGCTGCGCCTGACCGATGCCTACATAACCGCGCCGGTGCGCTGCCCTCCGCCCGCCAACCGCCCGACCGCCGCGGAGCGGGGCAACTGCCGCCCCTGGCTGGAGGAGGAGTACCGGCTGCTGGCCCGGGTGCAGGTGATCGTCGCTCTGGGGGCGGGGGCCTACGAGGAGGTGCTCCGTCTGCTGGTGGGCCGGGGGGTGGCCGTCCCCCGGCCCCGTCCCCGCTTCGCCCACGGCCTGACGGTGGAGACGGGAGGGCCGGTGCTGGTCTGCTCCTACCACCCGAGCCAGCAGAACACCTTCACCGGGCGCCTCACCCGGTCCATGCTGGACGCCGTCTTCGCCGCCGTCCGCGCCCGGCTGCGGCCTTTGGGATACGGCAGGCCCGGGCAATAGAGTGCGGGCGTACCCGGGAGAGGCCGGCCCTTGCTTCCGCTGAACGAGCAGACCCACCAGCGCGTCGCCGCGTCTCTGCCCGTCTGGGCGCGTCCCTCGGCCGAGGCCGGCTTCGCCGCTTTTGCCTCGCTGCCCATGCCCGATTCCCGCCGGGAAGAGTGGCGGTACGTCGAGGCAGGGGTGGACCTCGATGCCCTGGCTCTTCCCACGGCCGCGGGGGAGCCTCTGCCGGCCGACGGGTCGCCGTTTCCACTGCTGGGAGAACTGTCCGGGCACGCGGTCAACGTGGACGGCTACACCGTCTCGGCCCGGGCAAACGAGGGGAACGAGGGGATCGAGCTTTCCTCGCTGGCCGCGGCCGTCACCAGCGGCGGGGAGGCCGTGCGCCGGGTGTTCCGCTCCGGGCCGGCCGCCGGCCTGGATCGCTTCTCCGCCGCCCACCATGCTTTTGCCGCCGACGGCGTATTCCTGCACCTGGCTCCGGGCCGGCGAGCGGAGCGGCCGGTGCTCGTCGATTTCCAGGGGACCGCGGCGGGGTCGCTGGTGCTGCCCCGTCTGACGATCCTGCTGGAGGAAGGGGCAGAAGCGTCGGTGGTGCTCCACTACCGCTCTACCGACGGGGTGGCACTGGTGGCCGTCCCCCAGGTGGAGGTGGTGGCCGGCGAGGGCGCCCGCCTGCTGCTCACCACCGTCCAGCAATGGGGCGACGCCGCCCGGGCCTTCGGGCATCAGACCATGACGACGGCGAGGGACGCATCGCTGACCTTCTCAGAGGCGGGCCTCGGGGGCAGCAGCGCCCGTCTGCACATGCGCATCGGCCTCGACGGCCCGGGCAGCGAGGCCCGGGTCCTCGGCCTGTACTTCGGGCACCGACGCCAGACCCTCGACTATCGCTACTACGTGGAGCACCGTGCCCAGCGCACCAACTCGGACATGTACCTGAAGGGGGCAGTAGGCGACGATGCCCGGTCGGTCTTCACCGGGCTCATCCGCATAGAGCCCGAGGGCCAGTACTCCGACGCGGTGCAGACCAACCGCAATCTGGTGCTCTCCGAGGGGGCCGAGGCGTACTCGGTGCCCAACCTGGAGATTCTGGCCAACGAGGTGCGCTGCGGCCACGGGTCGGCCGTGGGCCCCATCGACCCCGAGCAGCGCTACTACCTGATGAGCCGGGGCCTCGACCGGGCCCGGGCCGACCGGCTCCAGGTGAAGGGCTTCTTCGCAGACGTGCTGGCCCGCTTCCCGCACCCGGAACTGGAGCCGTTGCTGCGGGGGGCGGTGATGTCCCGTTACGACGGGCTCCGCCGGGAGGAGGCGTGATGGAGAGGATGCGGGCCGCCGCGCTGGGCGAGCTCCCCGAGGGAGCCGGGCACCGGGTGCAGGTGGCCGGGCGTTGGCTGGCTCTCTTTCGCGCGGGGACCGAGGTGCTCGCTCTCGACGACGCCTGCAGCCACGACGTGGCCTCCCTGTCGGAGGGAGAGGTGTTCGACGGGGCGGTGGAGTGCCCTCGCCACGGGGCGGTCTTCGACCTGCGCACCGGCGAGGCGCAGTCCCTGCCCGCCACCCGCGGGGTGGCGGCCTACCGGGTCGAGGTCGAGGGAGACCAGGTGTACGTGTGGGTGGAGCCGCGGGAGGAGGCGGGCCGATGAGCGGCACCGCTCTCTCCGTGCGGGGCCTGGAGGCGAGCCTGGGCGACCTGGCCATCCTCAAAGGGGTGGATCTCGAACTGCCCTACGGTGAGGTGCATGCCCTGATGGGGCCCAACGGGTCGGGCAAGTCCACCCTCTGCCACGTGCTGGCAGGCAAAGAGGAGTACTCGGCCGCCGGGTCGGCCCTGGTCGGCGGCAGGGAGATCACCGGCCTGCCGGTGGACGCCCGCGCCCGGGCGGGCCTCTTTGTGGGGTTCCAGTATCCGGTGGAGGTGCCCGGGGTCAGCCTCCGGGAACTGCTCAAGGAGATGGGCCGGTCGGCCGGGACGGGAGACGACTACTGGGCGGTCGTGGAGGAGGCGGCGGGCCGGCTGGGCCTGCAGCCCTTCCTGGACCGGCCGGTCAACGAGGGCCTGTCGGGCGGGGAGAAGAAGCGGTCCGAGATGCTGCAGCTCCTGGCCCTGCGGCCCCGGGCGGTGGTGCTCGACGAGATCGACTCGGGGCTCGACATCGACGCGGTGCGCGAGGTGGCGGCGGCGGTGGAGACCCTGCGCAGCCCCGGGCTGGGGATCTTGCTGATCACCCACTACAGCCGCATCCTCCGCTACATCACCGTCGACCGGGTGCACGTGATGGCGGCGGGCCGGGTGATCCGGTCCGGCGGCCGGGAGCTGGCGGCCGAGTTGGAGGCGGGTGGCTACGAGGCGGTTCTCAAGGAGACGGAGGGCGGCGGGCCGGAGGGAGCCGGCGACGACTTCCTGCGCGGGCTGTAGCCGCGGCGGCCCTACCCCTTGGCCAGGGGAGGGGAAGCCCCCAGCGCCTCGGCCAGGGTGACCCAGGGCAGGTCGGCGCACTTGATGCGCACCGGGAAGCGCCGTACCCCCTGCAGCGCCTCCAGGTCGCCGAGCGCTGCTCCCGGCCGTTCGTCGTCGAGGCCGGCATCGCCCTCCTCAATCTCCATCATCACCTTGAAGCGGCGGGTGAGCTCGGCGATCTCGGCGCGCGTCTTGCCGACTACCGCCTCGGCCATCATCGAGGCCGAGGCCTGGCTGATGGAACAGCCCCGGCCCAGGATGCGCACGTCGGTGACCCGGTCGCCCTCCAGGGACAGGTCGAGGGAGATCTCGTCGCCGCACAGTGGGTTCTGCCCCTCGGCGTGGGCGTCGGGGTGCTGCAGGCTGCCCCGCCGCCGGGGGTTGCGGTAGTGGTCGAGGATCACCTCGCGGTACAGGTCGTCAAGTGACACCGAACAGCCTCCTGGCCTCGCCGAGGCCGGCGACGAGAACGTCCACGTCTTCCCGGGTGTTGTAAACATACAGGGAGGCCCGGGCGGTAGCCGGCACGTCGAGCAACCGGTGCAGGGGCTGGGCGCAGTGATGGCCGGCCCGGATGGCCACCCCCTGCTGGTCCAGGATGGTGGCCAGGTCGTGGGGGTGGATGTCGGCCAGGGTGAAGGAGATCGCCCCGCCCCGGACGGCAATGTCGGCCGGCCCGTACACGGTGAGGCCGGGCAACTCCTGCAACTGCGCGAGGGCGTAGGCCGTCAGGCGGGCTTCGTGCTCTCGCACCGCGTCCATGCCGACGGCCGACAGGTAGTCCACCGCCGCCCCGAAGCCGACTGCCTCGGCGATGGGGGGAGTGCCCGCCTCGAACTTCTGGGGCACCTCCGCCCAGGTGGATTGGTGGAGGCCCACGTCGCGGATCATCTCCCCGCCCCCCTCTGCCGGCTCCATGGACTCCAGGCGGTCGAGGCGGCCCCAGAGGGCCCCGATGCCGGTGGGGCCCAGCATCTTGTGGGCGCTGAAGGCCAGGAAATCGACGCCCAGAGCCTGCACGTCGATGGGAACGTGAGGGGCCATCTGGGCGGCATCGACCACGGTCATCGCTCCCGCCCGCCGGGCGGCGGCCGCTACCTCGGCCACCGGGGGGATGGTGCCCAGGACGTTGGACATGCCGGTGATCCCCACCACCTTTACCCGTTCGTCGAGGAGCCCGTCCAGAGCGGTGAGATCGACCCGGTACTCATGGTCCATGGGGAGGTAGGCCAGCTCGGCCCCGGTGTGGCGAGCCACCAGCTGCCAGGGCACCACGTTGGAATGGTGCTCCATGACCGTCAGCAGGATCCGATCGCCGGGGCGCAGCCGGTGGAGACCCCATCCGTAGGCAACGGCGTTGATGGCCGAGGTGGTGCCGCGGGTGAACACCACCTCGCGCGGCGACCCGGCGTTGAGGAAGGCGGCCACCTGAGCCCGGGCTCCCTCATAGAGGTCGGTGGCCTTTCCGGCGAGGGCATAGACCCCGCGGTGCACGTTGGCGTTGTGCTGCCGATAGAAGTCGTCCATTGCCTCGAGGACCTGGACCGGCTTCTGGGTGGTGGCGGCCGAGTCGAGGTACACCAGCCGGCGGCCGTTCATCTCCCGGCTCAGGATGGGGAAATCGGCCCGCAGGCGGGACAGGTCGCTCACGACGACCGCCCTGGGCGGAAGGCCTCATACCCCGCGTCCTCGATGCGCCGGGCCAGGTCGGGCCCGCCGCTCTGCACCACCCGCCCGTCGACGAACACGTGGACCACGTGGGGGGGCAGGTAGTCGAGGAGGCGCTGGTAGTGGGTTATCACCAGGAACCCGCGTCCCGGCCCGGCCACCCGCTGCACGCCGGCGGCGACCGTGCGCAGGGCGTCGATGTCGAGGCCGGAGTCGGTCTCGTCCATGATGGCCAGCTCGGGCTCGAGCACCGCCAGCTGCAGCACCTCGTTGCGCTTGCGCTCGCCGCCGGAGAAGCCCTGGTTCAGGTAGCGGTTGGCGAAGGAGGGGTCCATGCCCAACTCCTTCATGGCGTCGGCTACCCGGAGACGGAGTTCGAGCACCGTGTAGTCGATCCCGGTGCGGTTGGAAAGGGCGGCGCGCAGGAAGTTCACCACCGACACGCCGGTGATCTCCTCCGGGTACTGGAAAGCCAGGAACATGCCGGCCCGTCCCCGCTCCGACGGGCCCCAGCCGGTGATGTCCTCTCCCTTGTAGAGGATGCGCCCACTTACCTGGTAGGCCGGATGGCCCAGCAGCACGTTGGCCAGCGTGGACTTCCCCGACCCGTTGGGCCCCATCAGGGCATGGATCTCGCCCCGTCGGACGGTCAGGTCTACGCCCTTGAGGATCTCGGTTCCGTCGACGGAAGCGCGTAGATCCTCGATGACGAGCAGCGGGTGGTCGGCCATAGGCGGCACAGGATATCCGGGCGACGCGTCCAACCATGCGGCGGGCCCGGCCGCCCGGGGAGCCGCCGGCGACGGCTACCCGGTGAGTGTCATCCGCTGGCGGGTGGACATCTCGACCTGCATGGTGCCGTCACCCACACCGGGGGTGGCGCCCAGGGTCATGCTCATGGAGGTCGGCGCGGAGAGCTCGCTGCGTACCACTCGTCCCTCCCCCGGGTCGAACCAGGTGGTCAGGGTGGCGATGCTCTCGGCCATCGCAAACTCGGTGTCCATCCCCTGCGCGGCGATCTGGGCCAGGGCGGCGTCGATCTGGGCGGCGTCCCCGCCGAGCAGGCCGGGGTTGGCTCGCAACTCGTCCAGCAGGGTCGCCAGGTTCGAGGAATAGGGACCGGTTGTGATCTGGCTCTCGATGCGGTAGGTACTGCGCTCCAGCAGCTCCTCCCGGGCCGCCACCCGGTGATGGCTCGTCTGAGTGATGACCAGCCCGAGCAGCTCGGCGGAGGCGCTCGTCTCCCATTCGTCGCCGACGGCGAGCGGCCCGTCGGGGAACTCCGGGCCCAGCTGCTGGGGCTGCAGCATGGTGCTCCCGGAGAAGGCGGAGAGGGCCGCCAGCAACTGGGCGGGGAGCGGGCTCCCCCCGATCGAGGCGGAGAGCAGCCGGCCTTGCGGGTCGACGACGACCACCACCTCGTTCTCGAGGCCGGCGGTGACCTGGTCGAGCGGCATCAACTGTTCCTGGCCCAGGGAGGTGACACGGACCTCACCGTCGAGCACCTCCTGGGTCATGGTGATGCGGATCGTGTCCGGATCCTCGCCTCTCGCGAAGCCCAGGTCGAGGCGCTCGGTCAACTCCATGGCCATCGCCCAGTCGATGTTGCCCAGGGCGGTGTTCGGCTCTCCGACTTGAGATGTCATCTCCACGTCGAGCTCGAGCTCATATGTGAGGGCCTCGCCGGGCCGGTAGCTGTAGCGGAGGGTGACTCCCTCCGGCACCTCGGCAGCCGGCTCGGCACAAGCGGCAGTAAGGATCAGCAGGCACGCGCACACGATACGGCGGGCTCTCATGTTCTTCCTCGCTTGGGAGTCAGGAGGGAAAGACACGCCTCCCCGCCCCAAGCATCGGTCAGCCGGCCAGCGTGCTGAAGGTTCCCTCTAGCAGGCGCGGATCGAAGGGCCCCAGGTGTTGCAGGTAGAAACGGGAGACCCCCGCGGCGACGAGGCCGGCCATGGTCTCGCGGGCCTCTGCGGCCGGGCCCACCGGCAGGCCCCGCTCCCGGTAGCGCTGCTCGATGGCGGCCGGGTCTCGCCCGAAGGGGTCGGCGGCGGCCAGCGCCGCCAGGTTGTGGCGGAAGGAGGCTTCGTCGCGGCCGACGGCGGCGGGGGCCATCAGCGAGATCACCAGGTCCTCGGGTTGCCGGCCGGCCTCGGCGGCTGCCTGCCGGGCGACGGCGATGCGCGGGGACAGGTCGTCGGCCGACAGGAACGTCAGGTTGTACTCATCGGCATAGCGGCCGGCGAGGCGGGGAGTGCGCCGGGCCCCGGTGCCGCCCACCACAATGGGCAGGGGCCCGCTCGGTAGTGGGCGCACGGGGCCGTCGGCCAGGCGGTAGTGCTCCCCGACCGCAGGGCCCGGCTCCTTGCCGAAGGCGGCCCGAAGGTAGCGCAAGGCGTCTTCGAGCCGGGCGTAACGCTCGGCCCAGGGAGGGAAGGGCAGCCCGAAGTCGGCGTGCTCCTCCTCCATCCATCCGGTGCCCAGGCCCAGCATGAACCGCCCGCCCGACATCTCGTCGATGGTGGCGGCTGCCTTGGCGATGAGGGCGGGATGGCGGAAGGTGATGGGGCTCACCAGCACCAGCAGGCGGATGCGTTCGGTGTCGCGGGCCAGGCCGGCCAGGGTGGCGAACGCCTCGGTGGCGTGGGCCTCGCCCAGGCGCGGGAAAGCGAGATGGTCAGAGCGAGCGAACACCGCCAGGCCCAGCGACTCGGCCAGGCGAGCCGCCCGCAGCAGTTCCTCGTAGGTCATGCCCATCTGGGGCTCCGTCATGAGGCCCAGTTCCATGAGTCCTCCTACCAGCCGCGTCGTTCCCACTCGTCGAGCTCGGGCCGTTCGGCGCCGATGGTGGTGCCCGGCCCATGCCCGGGCAGCACCCGGGTGGAGTCGGGCAGCGTGAAGATCTGCTCGCGAAGCGAGGTCATGATGGCGACGAAGCCCGCGCGATCGGCGGTGGCGCCGGGCCCGCCGGGGAAGAGGGTGTCGCCGGAGAACAGGAAACCTCCGCCCAGCAGGCAGACCGACCCCGGCGTGTGCCCCGGCGTGTGGATCACCCGGAGGGTGGCCCGACCGAAGGAGACCTCGCCGCCGTCCGCCAGGGGCCGGGCGGCGGCCAGCCCGCTTAGGGGCACATCGGCCGGGTGCAGGAAGACGGGGGCGTCGAGGGCGCTCTGCACCGCCAGGGCGGCGCCGATGTGGTCCTGGTGGCTGTGGGTGGCCAGGATGGCGGCGACGGAGAGGCCGGCGGCCAAAGCCAGGATCTCCTCCGGCTCGTCGGCCGGGTCGATGATCACCGCGCGCCCGGTCTGGGAGCAGGCCGCCACGTAGACGTTGCTCTCCAGCGCTCCAACCACGGCGGCCCTCACCACCAGGGTGCCGTCGTCGCTCTCCCAGGCCTCGGCCACGGTCCTCCTCGGGAACCCGGTGGAGGGTAGCGTCCGGGGGAGCCCCGGTTCAGGGGCTGGTGGTGGGAGGCTCCCAAGACACCAGGTAGTCGATGGCCCCATTCAACTGCTCGACGTTGAGCCCGCCGGTGATCCGCGCGGCCACCGTGCCGTCGGGAGCAACGAGCAGGTTGTAGGGCACTGAGGCGATGCCGAGAGCGGCGGCCAGGGAGCCGCTCGCATCGTCGGCAAGGACCGGGCCGCTCCAGCCCTCTCCAGCCAGCCAGGGCCCGGGCGGGAAGTTGCCCCGTTCGGGGCTGGGGAACACCGACAACACGAACACCTCGATGTTGTCGGGGAGATCGGCGGAGGCGTACCACTGGCCGAGCACGGGCAGCTCCTGCTGGCAGTAGGGGCACCAGTGGGCCAGCGCCACGATCAGCTTGCCCTTGCCGTTGGCGCTGATCACCTGGGGACGGCCCTCGAAGTCCACCCCTTCGATCCGGGGGACAGTCAGGCCCACGGCCGTGTCGGTCTGGCCGCTGGTGAAGGTGGACAGGGCGGTGCCGGAGACGGTCACCAGCCCATAGGCGCCGGCGGTGTCGACGGTGGTGTTGGTCCCCTCCGAAGTGGTGGTCACCATCGTGGTGGCCGGGGCCGCCTCCTGGCCCCCGTGGCCGATGAACCAGCCGATGGCCACCCCGCCGCCCAGCCCGACCACCAGGGCCAGGATGATGAGGGGAAGGGCCGAAGACCAGATGCCCGCCCGGGTGGACCGGCCTCCCCGGCCGGCTCCGCCCTTGCGCTGGGCGGCCGTCCGGCCCACCGACAGGCCGCCGGCGCGATCGCGGTCGCTGCGGCGTTGAGAACCGGCCACGTCAGGCCTCGGCCAGTCCGGCCACCAGGGCGTTGAGGGTCTCCGGGGGCAGGCCGCCGGTGAGCCGGGCCACCACATTCCCGTCGGAGTTCACGAACACGAAGTAGGGGTAGGCGCTGAGGCCGAAGGCGGCACCCACGCGATGGGCGGCGTCGTCAAGGAGCACCGGCAAGGTCCACCTCTCCTTCTTCAACCACTCCGACGGAGGGTAGTTGACCTGGGTGCGGTCCACCCCCGTGTTCACCATCACCAGATCCACGTTCTCGGGGATGAGGGCTCCCGGCAGCCAGTCCACGATCACCGGTACCTCCCGCTGGCAGACCGAGCACCAGTGGGCCATGAACATGATCACCTTGGCCCGGCCGTCCAGGGTGATGGCGACAGATGTGCCTTCGAAGTCTGCCCCGGACACCTCGGGGATGGGCCGGCCTACCGCCGGGTCGTTGTCGGGAGAGGCGAAACGGGCCAGCGATTCGCCGGTGATGGTGGGCGTCCCTACCTCGAGGGGGCGGTCGTCGCTACCGGCTCCCATGGTGACGACGATCACCGCGGTGAGGCTGGCGGCGAGCGCCACGCCGGATATGAGAGTGAAGGGGAAGCGGTGTTTGCGGGTGGGGGCGGCCGCCACGCAGCCCCGGGCTGGGGATGAGGCAGAGGGCCCCTTGGCCGGGGGGGAGGCGGCGCGGCCCCCGG
>CAZJRF010000045.1:0-15011 GCA_964548475.1 uncultured Acidimicrobiia bacterium | reverse complement strand
CGCTCTGGACGCCTTCGTGCTGGCCTATACCAACATCTCCGCCCTGCGCCAGCACATCTACCCCACCGACAAGACCCATTGCATCATCACCCACGGCGGCGAGGCCCCCAACATCGTCCCCGACTACACCCGCTCGGAGTGGTACGTGCGCTCGGCCACCAGGGCCCGCCTCGATGAGTTCCGCGAGCGGGTCATGGACTGCTTCCGGGGGGCGGCTACCGCCACCGGCTGCACTGTGGAGGTGAGGCCGGTCGGCCACGTGTACGAGGACCTGGTGAGCGACCCGATGCTCTGCGCCCTGTTCGATGCCAACGCTCGCGCCCTGGGCCGTGTCCTGACGCCGGGAGTCGAGCGCGACCCGGCCACCGCCGGCTCCACCGACATGGGAAACGTCTCGCACGTGGTCCCCGCCATCCATCCCTACCTGGATCTCTACTGCGCACCCGTGACCAACCACCAGAAGGAGTTCGCCGACCGCACCCTCACCGCCGAGGGCCACCGGGCCCTGCGCGATGGCGCCCTGGGCATGGCCTGGACGGTGATCGACCTCGCCCAGGGAGACCGCTGGGGGGAGCTGGGCAGCCGGCTCTAGGGACGGCGGGTCGACGACGCCGGACCGGGACTCTCGCCCCGAAGCCGGGCGCCCGGATGGGGCGCTTGCTGAAGGGCGCGGTCGGCGTCGGCCGCACCCCCATGGCGCGACCCGGGCAATGCGCCGACACAGGCCCGGAGAGCATCCGGTAGGGGCCGATAGAGTACGGGATCACGATGCCCAGGAGCAACGGCAGCATCGGCGGGATCGGCCTGGTACGCACTTCCTTCGGCGACTTCTTCATCCCCGAGGACGCGACGGTGCGCGCCGAAATCCGGGAAACGGGCGGACAGGCCCGTTGGGGGCTGGCCGCGCTCTCGTCCCGGCTGGGCCCCGGCGACACGGTCATCGATCTGGGAGCCGGGGTCGGATTACTCTCCGTCCCCCTGCAGCGCGCGGTCGGGAGCTCCGGACGCATCTGGTGTTTCGAGCCGGACCCCGGCATGTTCACACTGCTGCGCTGGAACCTGGCCGTGAACGGTGTGGACTTGCCGGCCCGGGCAGTGGCCGCCGGCAAGTGGCCGCGTTTGGACGACTGGTGTCGCGCCCAGGAGATCGAGCGGCTCAACGCCATCAGGGTGCACGGCCTGCCGGCGGCGGCGGCGCTGGCAGAGGGCGGGCTCAACACCCTTGCAACGCACCGTCCCTTGATCTTGTTCACCCGGGCTTTCGATTCCGCTGTGTCGGCATGGGATTCGACTCCCCTTCAGAGTCACCTGCCGCAGCTCGGCTACGTCTTCGACTTCCCCACCGCGACGGTCGCCGAAGAGGAGCCCGATCAGATCGAGCCGGCCCTTCTCCAGCAACTGCAGGCCGCGCCCGTCGAAGGGAGTGTGCTGGCAGTGCCGGCCGATCCAGGTGCCGGAGCAGTTGGAGATGAGTGACGTCCTGCTCATCGCGGGGTTCCACCGCAGCGGCACCTCACTGGTGGCTCAGTTGCTTCACCAGGCCGGCCTCTTCGTGGGGGAGACGCTCCTGGAACCGCTCCGGTCGAATCCGTACGGGCACTTCGAGGACAGCGAGGTCGTCTTCATCCACGAGCAGATCCTCGAGGACAACGGCCTGGACTGGCAGGTCACCGGCCGCCCGGTGCTCAGCGTGAGCCCCACCCGCTGGCGCCACATCCAGAGCCTGGTCACCCGTCGGCGAACCGCCCACCGGCTCTGGGGCTTCAAGGACCCCCGGCTCTGCCTCTTCCTACCGGTCTGGAAGCACGTCCTCCCCGAGGCTCGCGTCCTCCTGGTCTTCCGCCACTACGCCGACTGCGCCAACTCGCTGGAGCGCCGCCATGCCGGGCAACTCATGGAGGGGTTCGGGCCGGAGACGGTCCATCGCCCCTTCTTCCAGCAGCCCGACCTCGCCCTGCGCATGTGGTTGGCTCAGAACGAGTCCTTGCTGAGTTTCGCCGACCGGTACCCGGGCGACGTGTACGCGATCTCCTTCGAGACCGTGCGCTCGGGATATCCGCTGGTGGACGTCCTCATCGACCGGTGGGGCTTGCCCCTCCGGCCCACCAGCACCCTGGAGGTCTTCGACCCCTCCGTCACTGCCGATCGCACCCACCCCTTGCCGGTGGCCGACCCTGAGTTGGGTACGTACCTAGAGCCCATGCTGGAGCGCCTGCGGGCTCTCGAATCGGCCAGTCGCGAACAGCACTGAGGAAGGCAACCATGGCAGCCAAAGAGCTCTACACCCCCACCAACATCGACCGCCTGCGAATGGAGAACGACCTGCTGGCCCTGCAGGCGCAGGTACAGCGGTCGAGGGGACGCGAGCATGCGGAGATCGTGGCCGGGCTCCAGGCGGAATGTGCCCGCCTGCAAGACGAGGTCGCCCACCTGCGCAGCGTCATCGCGCAGGAGCGCACCGACCTGGCCTCCAAGGCCGTCCTGGAGCGCGACCGCTACGAGCGGCTGCGCTCCGCCCAGCGGGATCTCATCTGGCTGCTGCGTAAGCTGTCCCGGCCGCCGCTCGGATGGGTGATGGCCCGCCGCCCCGGGTTCGCCAAGCTGCAGGCCCGCTGGCGCGAGGAGTGCCGTGACGAGTGAGACCGGAAAGACCATCGTCTACACCGGCCGCTGGCCCGTCGACCTGCCGGCCCACGTCGACGTGGTGGCCCTCGACGAGTGGCAAGTGCTGCCCCGCGACCTGGAGAGGGCCCTCGACCGGGCGGCTCAGCTGATCATCCTCGACTCGCTTTCCTTCCCTTTCGACCTGCTCCCCTCCCGACTCTGGGATGTGCCCATGGCGGTGGCTCTGCCCGCCGGCCTCGACCATCGTGAGCTCGACCCCCTGCTGGGTGGCCCCGTGCTATCCCGCCTCGGGTTCCACGACCTCTTGATCGGCTCGCAGGAGCCCTGCACTGAGCTGGCCCGCACCTACCACCTGCCCCGGGCCCACCATCTGGACCCGGGGGACGGCGAGCCCGCTGCCGCCGTCCCCCGGCTGGTCGACCAGGCCGCCCTCCATCGGGAGGTGCATGCCCAGCTCCAGGCACGGTCGGTGAGGCGGCGCGACGCTTGGGTGCTGCGCACCCGGGCCGGGAAGTCGGCCTTCAACGTCGAGTCCGCGGCGGTGGCTCTGGAACTCAAGCGCATCGCGGCCCAGCTGCCCTGGGGCACCTCCGGCCGGGCCGTCATCCTCGGCTGCGGATCCGGGGAGTGGCTGATGGTGGCCCTGCGGGCCGGGTTCAAGGTCACCGGCTTCGATCTCAGTCACGCCGCCGTGGAGCGGTCGCACTTCAACTACCCGGAGGTGCCGGTGCGCCATCCGGGGACGCAGCCGGCCGCCCACGGCTCGGCCGAGACGGCCGACGTGGCCCTCGTCAACGGTGCGCTCGGCCCGCTGAACCAGGAAGCGCGCTGGCGAATGCTGGAATGGCTGTGGTCGATGTTGCGTCCCGGAGGTTGCCTGGTGGTGCTCGACGACTGCGTGGGTGAACGCGGCGGCGACTGGATACCCGCCGCCGACTTGACGGCGGCCGTCGTGGAGGTGACCGCCAACCACGCCGTGCTCCAGGAGGCACGTGCCCTGCGGCTCGACGGCGAGAGCTACCACCGGGTCGGACTCATCACCTACGCCAAGCTCGGAGCGGCGGAAAGGCTGTGACGTGGCCCTCCCCAAAGTGATCCTGATCTCCAACGACGTGGTGCCCGGCATGGCGATGCCGGTAGCGGCCCCGGGCTTGCGGGTCTTCGGCCTCGCGACCGGCCTGCGCGAGCACGGAGTCCCCGTCCTCACCGCCGTCGCCCACGGCCCGGTGCACTCGCAGTGGAAGGGGGAGCTGCCTCCCCCCACCCCCCGGGACACGGTCGTGCTTCGGGAGTCCGAGATGGCCGACTTCGTGTCGACCGAGGCGCCGGCCGTGGTGCTGCTCACCAACAGCAACCAGTGGGACAACCTGCGCCCCACGCCGGGGGTCCGCTACGTGATCGATCTGTTCGCCCCCAAGATGCTCGAGCTCGCCTTCCACGAGGACCACCAGCATCGGGAGGAGGCGCTCGACCGCCTCCGTCAGCGGAAGCTGCGGGCCTTGCAGGCTGCCGACGCCTTCATCGTCAACGGCCGCAAGAAGGTGCCCTACTTCCTCGCCTGGCTGCTGCAGGCGGGGCGCGACGTCCGCCGCACCCCACTCGAGCCGGTCTTCATGTGCCTGCCTTCCCACTGGGCAGAGCGCGACCCCGACCGCACGGACACCCGCCTGGCCGTGGCCGGCTACCTACAGGGCTGGAGCCTCCCGGGGGCCTGGCTGGACCGGGTCGTGCACCGGCTCGATCCGCCCCGGCTGACGCTGCAGGTGGCCCTGCCGGTGCACTGGGGGCAGCCCAGCCGCGAGCTCGGTCGCGAGAAGATGCAGGCCATGTTCGGCCACCCCGGGGTACGGGTGCACGATGCCATGCGCTTCACCGCCTTCCAGGAGTTCATGTCCACCATCGACGTGGCGATCGACCTCTTCGCTCACACCCTCGAGCGGGAGTACGCGGTGATCACACGGTCGGTGGTGGCCGCCGCCTGCGGCGTGCCGGTGGTACATCCCCCGTTCACCGAGGTATCCCCCCTCATCGAGCAGTACGACGCCGGATGGCTGGTGGACCCCGAAGACACAGCCGCCCTGGACGCAGTGCTCGACGAGATCGTCGAGCGGCCGGAGGCGGTCGCCGCCAAGGCCGCCAACGCCCGCCGCCTGTGGGCGGAGGTAATCGACCCCGCCGTCGCCGTGGAGCCCCTGGTGCGCATCATCGAACACCTGGGATGGGAGTGAGCACATGAGCCGGATCTACTTCCTCACCCCCACCTTCCGGCCGGTCGGCGGGGTGATCAAGATCTTCGACTACGCCTTGCACGCCCTCGACCTGGGGCACGAGCCGGTGATCTGCTGTCCCGAGCCGTTCGAGCCCGACCTGCCCCTGTTCGGCATCGAGCGCCTGGCCCCTCTCCAGCCCGACCGGGGCGTCCGCTACATCCAGGGCTTCTCCTTCGGGGTGGAGCCCGCCGACTTCGCCTTCTTCTCCTGGCCGGAGCACATGGCGCACATCGCCCCCCGCCTCGCCCCGGGGACCGCTCAGACCCGGATCATTCACCTGGTGCAGAACACCCGGCACGCCAACCCCTTCTGGATCGACGGCTACGCGACTCGCCTGCTCACCCGGCCCATGGCCCGCATCATGGTGACCCGGGAGACCCTGGAGGCCTGCCTTCCTTACCTGAACAAGAGCTCTCCCACCCGGGTGATCACCGAGGGGCACGACTGGCCTTACTTCTTCAAGGAGCGGGGCGGCGAGTTGTCGCGCCCACTCCGGGTGGCCTACACCACCTGGAAGTCGCAGGTGGGGGTCCAGGTGGAGGAGTCGCTGGCCGACGACGCTCGCTTCACCTTCCGCTCGATCCGGGGCGTCGCCTCGTGGGCCGAGCTGCGCGAAATGTACCAGTGGGCCGACGTCGTCCTCGGTACCCCCGGGCCCGAGGAGGGCTTCTACCTGCTAGGACTGGAGGCCATGGCGGCGGGGGCAGTGCTCATCACCGCCGACGCCGGCGGCAACCGCTCCTACAGCCAGTTCGGGGAGAACTGCCTCGAGGCTTCCTTCGAGTCGGCCGACGACTACCGCAGTGCCCTGGCACGCGTCCTCGCCATGGCACCCGCCCAGGTGGCCGAGATGCGGCAGGCGGCCTACCGGGTGCTGCAGAACCACACGCTCGACCGGGAACGTGCGGAGTTCGGGCAGTTCCTCCAGATGCTGGCCACCCAACCGGCCGTCCGTGCACAGGGCGATGCAGCCGTCAGCGCGGCCGAGGCGCCCGCGGCCGAGTCCGGCCCTTTGGCCCTCACCCCCGAACAGCAGCAGCGGGTCCCCACCTTCGTGGGCATCGGGGCCCAGAAGGCGGGGACGACCTGGCTGCACCGCAACCTGCAGGTCCACCCACAGATCTGCTTCCCCCGCCTGAAGGAGGCTCACTTCCTCGACTCGGATGAGCATTTCCAGCGGGGCCTCACCTGGTACCTGGGGCTCTTCGCCGGATGCACCACCCCGCTGCGGGGGGAGATCACCCCCGACTACCTGATGGTGGAGCGGTCCCGGGTGGAATGGCTCCACTCCCTCAACCCCGACCTGCGTCTCATCCTGCTGCTGCGCAACCCGGTCGACCGCGCCTGGTCGGCGATGCGCTACTACCTGAGCAACCGCGGGGTGGACCCGGCCACCGAGCCGCTGGGGAACCTGCGCAGGCTTGCCGCCAGCCCGCTCATCGTGCGACGCACCCAATACGCCCGGGCCATCGCGCTGTGGGAATCGATCTTCACCCCCGAACAGCTGCTGGTGGGCTTCTTCGAGGAGGTAGCCCAGGATCCGGAGGCCTTGCTGCGGCGGGTCCTGCGCCATGTCGGGGCGGACGCGGACGTGGACCTGAGCCGCTACCCGCTGGGCAAGCGGTTCAACCCGGGCCGGGAGGCAGACCTGCCGGAGGGGCTGCGCGACTTCCTCCGCGAGTTGTTCGCCGACGAGATCGCCGTCGCGGCCGAGCGTTTCGGCCCGCCCGCCTCCGGGTGGTGAACCTCCGCACTCCCGCCGGTGAGTGACCGGCCGCCGCCGCTGCCCGCTCGCTCAGCGTCGGCGAGCAAGCCCGTCCAGGGTTCCGCTCTGGATGCCCTCCGGTGCGCCGCCCCCGTCCGCCAGCCAATCCTCCCACAGGGCCGTCTGCCAGAACGGGTAGGGCACCTCGCCGGCCTCGCCGGCCCCCGCCTGCAGCCGGTCGGCGCAGAAGGCCCAGAACTCGGCGTAGCCGCCGAAGCGCTGCGCCATCTCCCGGGCGAGCAGGCCGTACATCTCGGCCAGGCGGGCGGCTACCCCGGCCGGCATGGTTGAGGCCGACCCTCGATGCACCACCCTGTCGGCGTCTTCGAAGGCCCGCACAGGGCCGACCCCGAGAAACTCGCATATGCTCGACAGGAGCGCCCGGGGATGCCGGCCGACGTCCTCCATGAAGCCCAGGTAGATCTGCTCGGGCGGGAAATGGCTGCCCCAGTTGTCCAGCGCCTGCGCATAATCGGTCAGGCGCCGCGATCGCTGCCCCTCGATGATCTCCGCGGGACGGTGTCGGGGCTCCGCGGAGGGGGCGTCTCCCGCCTTCATCAGCGAGCCCGACCAGGCTCTCTCGATGGGGTTGCGGATCATCAAGATGATTCGCGCATGCGGGAGCAGCCGATGGACGTGCTCCACATCGGCTGCGGGCAAGATCATGTAGTTGGGGGTTATCTCCCCGGTGACCCGTCCCTTTCCCGGCTTGAACAGCTTCAAGTACCACGCGTCGGAGGGCCGGCCGAGCAGGTAGCGCAACTCCCAGAGAGTGGGCCGCGACCGACCCCGCCGCCAGGCCCGCCACTGGGTCCTGACCTGGCGGCGCCAGCGCGCGTCGGCCTCGATCCTGCCGAACAGACGCAGGCCCGGGGAGCGATGCTGCAGGCGGCTTTTCTCGTCGAAGTAGTGGAGTTCCTTGACGGGCGGCATCCAGATGTCGGGCTGGGCGGAGAGGTTGGCGTACAGCCAGGTCGTGCCCGCCCTCTGCGCGCCTATACCCAGGAAGTGGGCCGCCGGAGACACGGCCGGCATGTTACCGGCGGTCTCCCCGCCGGAGTCGGGGGCCGATCCTCCTGGGCTACGACGAGCCGGCGTCCGCCCGTCGGCCCGGGTCGGCTCGCCTAGCGAGCCTGCTCCACCCTCTCCAGCGGCCCGCTTTGCAGGCCCGCCGGCGGATGCCCACCTGCGGCCAGCCACTCGTCCCACAGCGGGGTCTGCGCGAACGGGAAGGCGACCTCCCCGGGCCCCTCCCCCCGGCGCCCCAGTCGGTCTGCGCAGACCGCCCAGAAGCTCGCGTAGCCGCCGAAGCGCCGCTCCATCTCCCGGGTGAGCGGGCCGTACAGCTCGGCGAGGCGGGCTGCGGGCCCGGCCGGCATGGTCGACACCGTGCCCCGGTGCACCACCCGATCGGCCCGCTGGAAGACCTCGGCGGGCCCCAACCCCAGGAACTCGCACACGCTCGACAGCAGCTCGCGCGGCCGTCCGGCCAGCTCCTCCATGAAGCCCACAAAGATCCGGTCGGCCGGGTAGAACGCGTGCCATCTCTCCAGGGCACCCAGGTAGTCGGTGCGGAGCCGGGACCCGGCGCTCTCCAGCAGCGCGAGCCGCGCCTCGGCGGCATCGGCCGGGTCGAGGCCGCGCGTCTCCATGACGGCACCCGACCACGCGCGCTCGATCGGGTTGCGCATGAGCAAGATGATGCGCGCCTCCGGGAGCAGGCGGTGCACGTGCTCCACCTCTCCTGCGGGAAGGGCCGTGTAGCTGGGAGTCACCTCGCCGCTCACCCGGCCCTCTCCCTGCTCGAAGAGGCTCACGTACCAGTCGTCCGACGGCCGCCCGAAGAAGTAGCGCACCTCCCATCGGCTGAGCGCCCGGCCCTCGCGCCGCCGGGCTCGCCACTGCGTCCTCAACTGCCGGCGCCAGCGCTCATCAACCTCCGCTCTGCCCAACGTCCTCCAGGCGAAGGACGGGTGCGGCAGGTGCGCCTTCTCGTCGAAGTAGTGGAGTTCCTTGACGGGCGGCATCCAGATGCCGGGCTGGAGGGAGAGGTTGGCGTACAGCCAGGTGGTGCCCGCCCTCTGCGCGCCGATACCGAGGAAATGAGGACCCGCAGACACGGCCGGCATGCTACCGGCGGCCATCCCGGATCCACCTGCCGCCCGGCCGACCACCCCCGTCCGGCCTCTCCGTCATCCCCTCCGGCGGCAGAGCCGACCGGGGCCCGCCAACAGCCCTACGCCCCCTGGGCGTGGATGATGACGCGCCGCTGCCGGGCCTGGTCGAGCTCGAGGAACATCACCCGCTGCCAGGTGCCCAGCAGCACCTCGCCGTCCACCACCGGCAGGGTCACCGACGAGGCCCCGGCCAGCACCTGGCGGCAGTGGGCGTGGCCGTTGATCAACTCGTCTTCCTGGATGTTCTCGGTGCGCAGGCTGCGGTCGTCGTGCTCGTAGTAGCCCTCGGCAGCCACCAGGCCGCCGATCACACGACGGAAGTCGCTGAAGAAGCCCCTCTCCGCCTCGTTGACCACCACCGAGGTAGTGGTGTGCGGTGTGTGCACGGTCACCTGGCCGTGCCGCACTCCGGAGGCGCCCACCACGCGGCGCACCACCTCGGTCAGGTCCCAAAACTCCAGGCCGGCGCCCGTGTGGAAGTGCAGCACCTCGGTGCGGATGGCGGGGCTGGAGGTGGCGGCGAGCAGCGTCGTCGTCCCCTCGGGCCGGCGCAAGGCGCGCCGGGTGCTCATGTGCTCTTCCACAGATCGTTCCTCCGGCTCGGTAAGCGGGCGCCACCTTACCGTCGAGCCGCGCGAACCGCTGCTCATCAGGGCACCGGCAGGCCAGCCGCGGGGCGGCCGTCCGTCCCCGGCAGGGAGCTGCAGAGCCGTGGGCGGGCCGGTCCGGTCCGGTGGCCGAATAGCAATCCCCGCTTGCTGAGGGAAGCGCTTTCAGACGTGCCTAGTATCGACCGGCAAGGACCCAACCAGGAGGACCAGTGGGTACCGACAACCAGCACGAAAGCCCTGGGGCCTTGCTGGCCCTCTTCATGCGGCGCCGCGGTTGGAGTGCCGCCCGCCTGGCCGAGATCGCCGGGGGGGTCTCCGCCTCTTCCGTGCGGGCCTACACCGCCGACCGCTCCACCCCCCGTCCCACCCAGGCGCTGGCCGTGGCCAGGGTCCTGGGCGAACAGGACGGGCGCCGCCTGCTGGAGGCCTGGTCCTACCACGACCTGGCCGAGGGCTTCAGCGAGGAATGGCAGCGCGCCACCGCTGCGCACGAGGGACACGCTCTCTCCGTCGCGGACACGGCCTTCCGGGGGAACCGGATCGATTACTCCGGTGAGCCTCTATCCGACCCGGGCCTGGGGCTGGTCCACGCCGTGCTCCTCTGGGTGCAGTCGCTGGAGGCGGCGGCGCGCGAACGCAGGAACCCCTAGTCGCGGGCGGCGCTGCCCCTCGGCTAGCTCTGCCCGGGCAGCCCTCCCGCCACCAGGTGGCCTTCCTGGTAGACGGCGATCACCCGGTCGGCCAATCCCTCGAGAATGAGGGGGTCACCGTCAATCACCACCAGGTCCGCCCGCTTCCCCGGCTCCACGGTGCCCGAGTCCTTCTCCAGGCCCATGAGCTCGGCCGCCGTCCGGGTGGTGGCGGTGAGCACCTGGGCCGGCGCCATGCCCCCCTCTTCCATCAGGGCCAGCTCTTCCAGGTTGCGCCCGTGCGGGGTGATGCCGCTGTCGGTGCCCATCGCCACCTTCACCCCGGCCGCCACCGCCCGCCGGAATGAGTCCCGGTGGATGTCGACCACCTCACGCGCCTTGGCCAGCGACGCCTCCGGGATGGGCAGGCCGGCCGCGGCGGCCTGGAGCACGCCCCGGGGGGCTACCAGCGTGGGCACCAGGTAGGTGCCTCGCTGCAGCATCAGATCGATGGCCTGGTCGTCAAGGTAGATCCCGTGCTCGATGCTGCGGATGCCCGCCCGGACGGCATTCTTGATACCCTCCGCCCCCTGGGCGTGGGCCATCACCCATCGGCCGGCGGCCGCTGCTTCCCGGACCAGCATCTCCAGCTCGTCCGGGGCGAAGTGGGCATGCCGGGGATCGTCGCGGGGGGAGAGCACCCCGCCGGTGGTAGCTACTTTGATGACGTCGGCACCGCCCCGCACGAGTTCCCGCACCTTGCGGCGCATCTCCTCGGGACCGTCCACAATCCCCGACGGACGCCCGGGATGCTCCCCCATCCACGACACCACCTGCCCGGAGGCGAGCCAGTCGTCGCCGTGGCCGCCGGTCTGGCTGATCATGCTGAGCGAGATCTGCATGCGCGGCCCGGCGATCAGTCCTTGCTCCAACGCCGTCCTGGTGCCCAGGTCGGCACCGCCGGCGTCGCGCACGGTGGTGATGCCACCCGCCAGCGTGGCCCGCAGGTTGCGGGCCGTTTCGTAGAACTCCAGCGAGAACGGTTTCTGGACCTGGCGCCACACGTCGGCATCAGTGAAGGCCACATGCACGTGGCAGTCGAACAGGCCGGGCAGCAGGCCCCGCCCCCCGAGGTCGACGGCCTCGTCACCGTCCAGACCGCTACCCACCTCACTAATGAAGCCGTCTTCCACTGCCACATCGCCCTCGGCCACGGGCGATCCGGTGCCGTCGAAGATACGAGCGTTCGTGAACAAGGTCCGGGTCATCGGCTGCCTCCATTCGATCCGACACGGACGGCACCGGCAGCCTATCCACTCCCACACCACATGGCCGCCTGCCCCGGCCCTCCCCGGGGATGATCAGCCGGGGCAGCCCGGTAAGCGGTTACACTTGCCCACGGGACCGATGCGCCGCACGATCGTCATACTGACCACGGCCGCGACGCTGCTGGTCCCGGTTGGGGCCGGGGCTGCCGATGACGCGTGGCAGGCGCGCGAGCAGCACGTGGTCTACGAGATCAACCGGGCCCGGCGCGATCCAGTTTCCTATGCCGCTGCCCTCGGCTTCAACGGCGCCGGCCTGCTCCCCCGACCCCCGCTGGCCGTCGACGGTCGCCTGGCCGCATCTGCCTCCTTCCGGGCGGCAGATCTCGCGGCGGGGGCGCCCTTCGACCACATCTCCTCCGACGGCCGCTGGCCCAACGAGGTGGCGCGCGACCACGGCTATCCCTTGCCGTTCTGGTGGGCCGACCGCGCCAACTACATAGAGTCGCTGGTGAGCGGAGGACAGCCCGCCTTCCCGTGGAGACTGCTATTCCGCCTGCGCTCGACCCACCTGAACCATGTGCTCGGCCAGGAGGGCTTCGTTACTCACCGCCAGATCGGCGTGGGCGCCGCCGGCTACCTGTGGGCCATCCACACGGCCTATCGAGACGGCGGTCCGCACAGCTACCTGACCGGGGTGGTGTTTGCCGATCGCGATCGCGACGGGACCATGGATCTCGGCGAGGGCCTGGCCGGGGTGACCGTCTCCATCGCCGGGGTGGGCTCCACTCTCAGCGGATCGGGGGGCGGTTGGGCCCTGGCCGTCCCCGACGGCCGCTACCGGGTGACCGCCGCCGGGGGTTCGTTCGTCGGCACCGCGGCTGCCCGCGCCCGGGTCGCGGGATACAACGTCGGCGTCGATTTCATCTCCGGACGAGCACGAGGGCAGGTGTTCGAGTACGCGCTGTGCGCCGGACGGGAACCCACCATCCTGGGAACCCGCCGGGCGGAGACCATCATCGGCACCCCCGGCGACGACGTCATCCATGCCCTGGGCGGGGAAGACACGGTGTACGGCCGAGGAGGCAACGACCTCATCTGCGGTGGGGCCGGCGCCGACCAGTTGTCCGGGGAGGCGGGCGCCGATCGCCTAATCGGCGGCGCCGGCACGGACACCCTCAGCGGCGGGGACGGCACCAATCGCTGCCGGGGCGGCGAGGTGCTCACCGGCTGCGAAGGCTGAGCGGCATCCCCGCCGAAGTAGCGAGAGCGCCGGCACCAGGCTGCCGGGCGCGACGCCTCTCCAGGCACTCCCCGGCCGCCGTCCGTTCCCCCGGGCCGGCTCTGCTCACCGTACCGGCCGGTGCTTCTGGGCCGGCCGGACCCTCTTCCCTCCACCGGCACTGACCCCCGGTAACCCCTCAAGGGCGTCCGCGGCGCCGCCGATAGGGGCCATCGGTGAACCTGATGACCACACAACCCGTGCTCACCCATTACCGCCGATGCGGACGGGCCCGCGCCGTGGGGGTGCTCCTGGCCGCCGTCATCCTGGCCGGGGCCGCGATGGCACTGTCGGCTCCCACGGCCGGCGCACTGGCCGCGCCGGCCGACGCCGGCTGGTCGGCCTCGGAGCAGCAGTTCGTCTACCTGCTGAATCGAGCGCGTTGGAGCCCGGAGGCGATCACCGCCGCGGCCGGCCTCGGCCGGGGCACCTTCCTGCCCCAGCCCCCGCTGGCCATCAACCTCGACCTGGCGGCCTCGGCTCAGGCTCGCTCGGACGACATGGCGGCCCACGACTACTTCTCGCACCGGAGTCCCGCCACCGGCCTGTGGCCCAACCAGGTGGCACGCGCCAACGGCTACGAGCTCCCCGGCTGGTGGCCGGACGAGGCAAACAACATCGAGTCGCTCCATTGGGGCAGTCCCGACCCGGCCCGGGTGCTGCAGAGCTTCATCGAGTCGCCCAACCACCGCAATCACGTCATGGGACAGGGATGGTTCGGCACGCACCGTGAGATCGGGGTGGGGCTGGTGCCGGGCGATCGCCTCTGGTCGATCCACACCGCCAGTCGCGACGGGTTCCCCCTCTTCCTGACCGGGGTGGCCTACACGGACGCCAACCACAACGGGCTCATGGACCTGGGCGAAGGGCTGGGCGGAATCACCGTCACGGCCACCGGGCGCAGCACCACCACCAACGCGGGTGGCGGTTGGGCCATAGCGGTCGGGGCGGGCATCCACCAGGTGCAGGCCTCGGGGACCGGCTTCCCGGCCGGCGCGACGGTCACGGTGCACGTGGGGCAGTACAACGTGGCGGTGGACTTCATCGCCGATGCCGCTCGTTCGGGGCAGGCCCGGGCGGTGGTGCGGGCCTACTCGCTGTGCGGAGGCCGAGCGCCCACCATCCTGGGCACCTCGGGGGACGACGTCATCAACGGCACTCCCGGGCCCGACGTAATCCACGGTCTGGAGGGTGACGACATCATCCACGGCCTGGGCGGCGACGACGTCATCTGCGGCGGCGCAGGGCACGACGAGCTCTGGGGAGACGAGGGCAACGACCTGATCATCAGCGGTGGCGGTTACGACACCCTCACCGGTGGGGCCGGCGGCGACGAGATGCGCGGCCGGGCCGAGCGGGATGTCGCCCGTGACGCCACCACTGCCGACCGCATCTTCTTGGTGTAGGGCGGGGTTGCCTCTCCCGGCGAAGCCGGGAGAGCAGCGGCCGACGCAGTCGGCCGCGGAGGGGACCAGACACACAAGACCCACCATTGGCCTTGCCCTCACCCCAACCATCCCCCACTGGGGGCAGGGTGACACCAATCGTCTCCCGCCGGCAGGCGGGGGAGGGCCAGCGAGGGGGCAACACCGCGCCGCACCTCCGAACGCGCCGGTGGCGGCCCGGGGGCCGCCACCACTGCATGATTCTCCTCGCGATCAGGCCCGGTCGGCGCGCCGCATCGACGGCCACACGGCCAGCACCAGACCAGCGAGCAGGGCCCACAGCCCGCCTACCAGCAGCGGCATGGTGAACCACGCGGAGCCGGTGTTGGGCAGGTCGGGCGGGGCCACTCGCTCCTGATGGCTAGTGAAGGTGCATGCCCCGGGCTGCCCTTGCTGCAAGGTGACGGTCAGGGAAGCGGCCGACACCGTCGGCTCCACCCCCTCGCAGGTCACCCCTTCCAACACCCAGCCGGCAGGCAGGCTCACCGACACGCTGTAGTCCCCGGCCTCGAGTCCAGCGAACGTCGCCGACTCGGCCTCGCCCAGCGTGAAGCTGCCCACGGTGCCTTCGAAGCCGAAGATGGGGGACTCCTCCCCGGCCAGCGGCTCGGCCACGTTGGTGATGGTCAGGGAAGCGGTAGGGCTGGAGATCAGCTCCACCGGCCCGGGTTCCTCCGCGGTGGCGGCCGGCGCGATCCCCGTCGCGAACCCGACCACCGTCACCATCATCACTGCCAACAGACCGAACCGACGCACCCTCATCCCTTCGACTCCCCTGTTCTAGTCCCTTCTCACCGCCGGCGCTTGTCACCCCGGCCCTCCTACTACTCAAAGTAGTCGCTACGCCACCCGGCGTCACGAGCCAAATCGCGGGCATCCAAGTGACTAGTCACCTTTGGCGGGGGAGTTCGATCCTCTCCCCGCCCGCCAGGCGAAGCCGAG
>CAZJRF010000044.1:0-15613 GCA_964548475.1 uncultured Acidimicrobiia bacterium | reverse complement strand
AGGGAATCTCCACCGAGGAGGTGGCCGCCCGGGCCACCGAGCAGTTCCTCGACGCCTACCGGCAGCTGGGGGTGCGCCCCCCCGACCGGCTCTGCTACGCGACCCGGGAGATCCCGCGCATGATCGAGATGATCGCCCGGCTGATCGAGAAGGGCCACGCCTATCCGGCGGCGGGCAGTGTCTACTTCTCGGTGCGCTCCTTCCCCGAGTACGGCAAGCTCTCCGGGCGCAACCCGGACGAGTTGCTCGCCGGCGCCCGCGGTGAGCCGGGGGAGGGAAAGCTCGAGCCGGCCGACTTCGCCCTGTGGAAGGCCTGCAAGCCCGGTGAGCCCTCCTGGGAATCCCCCTGGGGTCCGGGCCGCCCCGGCTGGCACATCGAGTGCTCGGCCATGGCCGAAGGGGAGCTCGGCTTCGGCTTCGACATCCACGGCGGCGGGGCCGACTTGATCTTCCCCCACCACGAGAACGAGATCGCCCAGTCCGAAGCCGCTGCCGGCGCGGCCCCCTTCGCCCGCTATTGGCTGCACAACGGCATGCTCAACCTGTCGGGCGAGAAGATGGCCAAGTCCACCGGCAACCTGGTGAGCCTCAACCAGCTGCTGGAGGCCTACCCGCCGCTGGCCGTGCGCCTGTTCTATCTGCGGGCGCACTACCGGGCGCCGCTGGACTTCTCCGAGGAGGGGCTGGCCGACGCGGTGGCCTCCCTGGAGCGCTTGTGGGCCTTCCGGCGCCGGGCCGGAGAGGCCGGCACTCCGGCCGCCGCCTCCCTGGCCCGGTTCACCGAGGCCATGGACGAGGACTTCAACACCCCCGAGGGCCTGGCGGTGCTCTTCGACCTGGTGCGGGAAGGCAATCGGCGGCTGGATGCCGGGGAGAACGTTGGGGAACAGGCGGCGGCCTACGACGAGATCATGGGGGTCCTCGGCCTGGCCGAGCCGGCGGCGGACCTGGACAACCTGACCGGCCCGTTGGCCGAGCTGGCCGCTGCCTACGGATTGGAGGCCGAGGGGCCGGCGGCGGTCCTGGATGCGCTAATCGCCCGCCGGGCACAGGCTCGCCGCGAATCGGCCTGGGCGCTGGGCGACGAGATCCGCGAACGCCTGGCCGGGCTGGGCATCCTGCTCGAAGACGGCCCCGATGGCACCGTCTGGCGCCGGCGCTGAGGTAGAGGGCCTCCACGCGGTGGCGGCCGCGGTGGCGGCCGGGCGGGTGGAGCAGCTCTTCGTTGAGGCCGGCCGGGCCGGGGCGCTGCGCTCGCTGATGGAAGCGGCCGCCGCCGCCGGGGCACAGGTTGCGGAGGTGAGGGACCTATCCTCGCTGGCCCGCACCACCGCGCCGCAGGGGGTGGTGGCCCGCTGCCGCCCGCTGGCCACGGTGAGCCTGGAGGAGGCGACGGACGCCAGTCGGCCCGCCGCCCTGGTGGTCCTGGATCACCTGGAGGACCCGCGCAACGTGGGGGCCGTCGCCCGTTCGGCGCTGGCGGCCGGCATGGGCGGTCTGGTGCTGGCCCGTCGCCGGGCGGCCCCGCTGGGGGCCACCGCTTTCAAGGCGGCGGCCGGGGCCCTGGAGACGCTGCCGGTGGCCCTGGTCTCCTCGGTCGCCCAGGCCGTCTCCGATCTGGGGCGCCTGGGGGTGTGGACGGTCGGCCTCGATGCCGATGCCGAGCGCTCGCTGTTCGGCCTGGACCTGCTGGCCGAGCCCGTGGCGGTAGTGGTGGGAGGCGAGGGCAGGGGCCTGGCCCCGCTGGTGGCGGAGCGGGTGGACGTGCGGGCCTCCATCCCCCTCCGGGCCGGCGTGGAGAGCCTGAACGCGGCGGTGGCTGCCTCCCTGGCCTGTTACGAGGTGGCCCGGGTGCGGGAGAGCACCCCGTAGGGGCAGCGCTCCGGCGGCTAGCCTCGATGGCCTATACCAGCTTCTCGCGTCACCGATGCGGCTGAGTTCCTGGAGCGGGCCGGGCCGCTGCTCCTGGCCGATGAGGCGCGCCACAACCTCATCCTCGGCCTGGTGGGCGTGCTGCGCGATCGGCCTGAGATCTACCCGGTGTTCGGGCTGTGGGTGGTGGAGGACGAGGGTCGGCCGCTGGCGGCCGCCTTGATCACCCCGCCCTTCAACCTGGTCCTGGCCGACGCGGCCGACCGGGCCGCGCTGGCGCCCCTGGCGGCCGCCGTGCAGGAGTCGGGCCTGCCGGTGCCCGGGGTGCTGGGGAACCGTCCCACGGTGGACTGGTTCAACGAGAGCTGGGCTCCGGTGGCCGGAGTGGTGCCCCGGCTTCGCATGGCGGAGGGGGTGTTCGCCCTGGAAGAGGTGATCCCCCCGTCCGTCGCGCCCGGCGCGCCGCGCCCGGGCGTGCCCGGGGACCGGGCCCTGGCCCTTGACTGGTTGGCCGCCTTCGCGACCGGGGTCCTGCCTTGGGAAACCAGCTTCCCGGAGCGGGTCGCCCGCATGGTGGACCATCGCCTGGACCCGGCCACGACCGATGCTGGCTTCTGGCTCTGGGAGGACGGGGGCGCGGTGGTGTCGCTGGTGGGGTACGGGAGCTCGCTGCCCAACGGCGCCCGCCTGGGGCCCGTCTACACGCCTGCCGAGTACCGCCGGCGGGGGTATGCAACCTCGCTGGTGGCCGCCGTATCCTCTTGGCTGCTGGGCCACGGACGCACGCGCTGTTACCTATACACCGACCTGGCCAACCCGACCTCGAACTCGATCTACCGGCATATCGGCTACCGGCAGGTGGCCGAGGCGGCCGAGTACGGGTACGAGCCTGCCGGCTGACGGCGGGCGGGCGGCACGCTGCTCTACGAGAAGAAGAGCATCTGGGTGGCCGCGCCGAGGGCGGCGGCCACCACCACCCAGCGGATCCAGGCGGCCGCCCCCTCCCGCAGGGCGAGACGGGAGGCCACCAGGGCGCCCACCATGCTGCCCGCGCCCAGGACGGTGCCGGCCGCCCAGTCCACCTGGCCGGCCACGGCGAAGAGGACGAGGGTGAAAGGGGTGGTGCAGAGGATCAGGAAGGTCTTGGCGGCGTTGCCGCGCACCAGCCCCAGCCCCATCCCGGGCGCCAGGGCCACCAGCAGGGGCAGGCCCACCCCCACCTGCACAAAGCCGCCGTAGAGGCCGATGGCGGCGAAGACCATCGTCTGCCAGGGCTCGTGCAGGCGGGGTTCGGCGGTGCTCACCCAGCGCGAGGGCTGAACGAGCACCGACAACGCCACGAGGATGATGGCGGCGACGAAGGCGGTGCGCATGAAGCCGGCCGAAGCCAGCGTGGCCAGCCAGGCGCCGGCGGCGGCGCCCCCCACCGTGGGGGCGAGGAGGCGCAGGGTCAGCCGCCAGGGGACGGCCCGGCCCTGCTGCCAGCCGGCGACCCCGGCCAGGCTCTGGAGCAGGATGCCCAGGCGCAAGGACCCGTTGGCCACCGTGGGCCCGACGATGCTCGCCAGAATCGGCACCGATATCACCCCGCCGCCGCCGGCGACGGTGTTCAGGAACCCGGCGGCGATGCCGCCGATGCTCAGCAAGAGGCCATCGAGGAGAGTCATCAGAGGGAACGAGTCTGGCAGGCGCGGGGGCTGCGGAAGCCCCCACCCCCCGCCCTCCCCCGCCGCCGCGGGGCGAACTGAAGCCCCCACCCCCCGCCCTCCCCCGCCGCCGCGGGGGAGGGAGCCCCCATCCCCCGCCCTCGGAGCCGGGTGCCGGATTCGAACCGGCGACGTCCGCTTTACAAGAGCGGTGCTCTTCCAGCTGAGCTAACCCGGCCTGCCCGCCCAGGGTACCGGACGCAGCGGCCGGGCCGGCTACCGGGCCGCGGAAATCCCCGGGGCCGGAGCCCCCCGGCAATAGCCTGCGGGTGATGCTGACCGAGGCCGACCGGGCCGTGCTCGACTTCGAGCGCTCCTGGTGGCTCTACCCCGGCCCCAAGGATCGGGCCGTGGGGGAGTACCTGGGGATGAGCGCCACCCGCTACTACCAGGTGCTGCGCCGGCTCCTCGACGACCCCGGGGCGGAGCGCTACGACCCCCTCACCATCCGCCGCCTGCGCCGGGTGCGCGAGCGTGCCCGCCGCAAGCGCGAGGAAGCCCGCCTCGACCACCGTCCCGGCACCTGAGCCGCCGGGCAGTTGGCCCCCGCCTGCCGGGCCCTGTGGGTGGCGGGCGGTACCCTTGCCCGAGTCTCGGGGAAGGAAGACATGACTGAGGAACTGGCGACGCGGGATGCCTATCTGCGGGAATGCGCGGCGGTGGTGACCAAGGCCACCGCTGAGGGGGTTGTGCTCGACCGCACCGTCTTCTACGCCCGGGGCGGAGGCCAGCCCGGGGACACCGGCACCCTGGAATGGGCCGGGGGCTCGGCGGCAGTCCTCGACACGGTGCGGCAGGAGGGGGAGGTGGTGCACCTGGTGGGCGCCGGGCAGACGCCCCCGCCGGGGACCCCGGTGCGGGCAGTCATCGACTGGGAGCGGCGCCACCTGCTCATGCGCACCCACACCGCGCTGCACGCGCTCTCTGCCCTGGTGTGGCGCGGGTACGGCGCCAAGGTCACCGGCGGCAACATGGAGCCGGGCCGGGCCCGCATGGATTTCGAGCTCGACAGCATGAGCATCGAGTTCGGGCGCGAGGTCGAGCAGCGCCTCAACGGCACCCTGGCCGCCGGGCATCCGGTGACGGTGCTCTTCCTGCCTCGAGCCGAGGCCCTGGCCGATCCCGACCTCATCCGCACCAAGGTGAGCCTCGTCCCCGAGCACGTGGACCCCATCCGGGTGGTGGATATAGACGGGGTCGACCGCCAGGCCGACGGCGGCACGCACGTTGCCGACACCGTCGAGGTGGGCCGGGTGCGGGTGGTCAAGACCGAGAGCAAGGGCAAAGGCAACAAGCGCATGCGGATCGAGCTCGACCCGCCGCCCGCATGATCGACGCTTTCATTGTTGGCCTGCTCATCCTGCTGGCAGTGCGCGGCTGGTTTCGGGGGCTGGTACGCGAGGCCATGGACCTGGTGGGCCTGGTGCTGGGCATCGTGGCAGCGTTCCGCTTCGGCGGAGTGGTAGGCAGGCCCATCGAGGGGATGTCGGGCATCTCTCCCGACGCCGCCCGGCTGATCGGGGGCCTGATCGTGCTGGTGGCCGTCGGGGTGGGGACTGCTCTGGCGGCCCGGGTGATCGTGCCCCGGTTCCGCTGGCCCGGGCTCAACCTGATCGACCATGCGGGTGGGGCCGCCCTGGGGCTGGCCTGGGGGGCCTTCGGCCTGGTGGTGCTTCTCTCCCTGGCGGTGATCCTGCCTTTGCCGGCGGCGGTGAGCCGCCAGCTGGATTCCTCGTCGATCACCGGGGTCCTCACCAACCCCATCGGAGTGCCCCAGCGCACTTTCCGGGGCCTGGCCGGCGACCGGGTGGTAGAGGCCCTGCTCAACCTCCACCGGCTGGTGGGGGAGCGGCGAGTGGTGGTCGAGGGCGAGGAGTCGATCGCCCTCACCCCCGCCGATTCGGGCGACCTGCGCCACGACGAGGGCGCCGCCGCCGAGGTGTTCGACCTCGTGAACCGGGCCCGGCTCGACGAGGGCGCCGACCCCCTGGCCTGGAGCCCGGCCCTGGCCATGGTGGCCCAGGGGCATGCGGCCGAGATGTACGTCGAGGGCTACTTCTCGCACCGCTCGCCGCTGACCGGCACGGTGGGCGACCGCCTGGAGGCGGCAGGCATCACCTACCTGGTGGCGGGGGAGAACCTGGCCCTGGCGGCAACCCCCACCGAGGTGCATGCCGGCCTCATGGGCAGCTCCGGGCATCGGGAGAACATCCTTCGCTCGGAGTTCCGACGGGTGGGGGTGGCGGTGGTTGCCGGTCCTCTCGGCCTGATGACCGTGCAGGTCTTCACGGGCTGAAGTAGCCCGAGTACAGCGCTGCCAGGGCCTGCGGCACGGCGCTCACTCCCTCTTCACCCTCCACGTGGATCACGGCCAGCCCGGACTGCTGCAGTGTGTGGGCCAGCTCGGCGCGGGCGGTGACCACCACCACCTGATCGAGAGGGAAGCCGAGCATCCGGGCCAGGCGGCGCACCACGCGCGGCGACACCTCGGGGCCGAACTCGGCCGACGTCCCGACAAAGTCGAAGAAGCCGTCCAGTTCCGCATCCTCCAGGGCGCGGCGCAGGTCGAGGCCGGTCAGGCTGCCGTCGCTGATGCCGGCGATGCCGAAGTCGGCGAATACCTCCGCCAGCATGTCGGCGGCGGTGGCCGGCACGGTCGCCGGCTCCCCGGGGTCGCTCGCGTCCCAGGAGAGCAGCAACGGGATCAGATCAAGGAGAACCAGGTGCACTCGGCCTTGCCCTTCTTTGCGTCGCCGCTTCCATTCCGACCGGGCAAGCCGCCGGGGGCGGGGCAGCAGACTCTACCGCTCCCGTGTTGACCGCCCGCCGGCTGCGAGACGGGCCGGCCCCGGCAGGGGGCCGGCCCGTGGAATGGGTGGGGGATCAGGCCGGAGGGAGCTCGGGTGCCGGCGGCGGAGGCGGCGGCGGTGCGGCCGCCCGGCCCCGCTTGCGGCCGAGGAGGGCGATGGCACCGATGCCGGCCACGACCACCACGGCGATCACGATGATGGCCCAGATGGGGAAGCCCCCGCCCTCGCTCTGGGTAGGGTCGGAGACGGCCCGGACGTCCAGGGTCTCTCCCGTGATGGGGATTCTCCAAGTCAGGGTGTTGCCATCCTTGGCGTCGGCGTTGTGCTCCAGGATCTTGCCGGGCAAGGTGAGCCGCAGGTTGAAGACGAAGGACTCGACCAGCTCCTCGGCCGACATGAAGTCCCCAATTCCCTCCAGGTCGCCCATGGAGGCGCCGGCACTGGTGCGCCCCACCACCTCGACGCGGTTGGGCGTGATGTCGAGGCTGAGTTCCTCGATGAAGTTGTCCGGGCCGGAGACCATTTGCTCCTGCAGGACCGCCTCGATGTCCTCCACCTGGGCGGACCAGATGCGGAAGTTCATGCCGCCGCGCGTCTCCTCGCGGAACTCGGCTTCGGGGTAGTCGGCCAGCGGGTTCTCGGCGAAGGGGTCCTCGCCCCCACCGAACTGCTCCATCACGTCGGCCGCTTCGTCGTCGAGGCCGATCTCGACGCTGATCACGCCGGAGCCGTCGGCGTTGATCTGAGCCCCGATGTTGGTCTCGATGCGGCAGGCAGTGGTGAGCAAGACCAGCAGGGCCAGCAGGGGGAGCAGGCGTCTCATCGTCGGTCTCCTGTTCGCTTTCGAGTCCATTGACTCTAACCGGGCCGGTGGGGCCGGGCCAGAGAGGACCCTGGGCCGCACAGTCAGGTCAGCGGGGTCAGCGCCGGCGGGCGCTTGACTGCTCCCCGGAGGGCGACCAGCAAGATGCCGCCCAGCACCAGGGCAACTCCCGACCACTGCAGGGCGGAGAGCCGCTCGGCGAACAGCATTTGGGCCCACACCACCGCCCCAGCCGGCTGCAGCAGCAGGAGGGCGGAGGTCTCCAGGGCGGGGAGCCGGGGCAGGACCCCGGTGATCAGAATCCAACCCATGGTGTGGCACAGGAGAGCGAGAGCCACTACCCAGCCGTGGGCCGGCCAGCTGGGGGCGAGGGTGAACCCGGAGTCCGCCAGGGTGATCAGCGCCGATCCGGCCAGGGCGCCGAGGGTGGCATCCAGGAGAGGGGCCGGGGAGGGGGCCAGCCGGCCCCGGTTGGAGTGGCGCAGGAGCAGGAGGAAAACCGAGTAGGCGAGGGCGGAGGCCAGCCCCAGAAGGACGCCTCCGACGGGGTCGGCCCCGTAGGCGTCCTCACCTCCCAGCCCGCTGAGCAGGGCCACCCCGGCCAGGACCACCGGTAGCACCAGGAAGGCGGTCCGGCTGGGCCTTTCCCGGTACAGAGCCCAGGCCACGTATCCCACAAACGCCACCTGGGTGGAACTGACCAGGGTGGCCGCCCCGGCGCCGATGCGGGCGATGGCATGGTGCCAGGTGAACAGGTCGAGGGCCAGGAAGAGCCCGGCGGCGCCCGCCTGCAGACGGGCTCGAAGGGGACGGTGGTCGTTCTTCCTCACCACCAGCCAGGCGACCGCCACCATCGGCGTCGCGTAGGCGAGGCGCCAGAAGGCGACGGTGGCCGGGGAGAGGCCCGACAGACGCACGAAGATGGGGCTGAAGGTGATGGCGATCGCCCCGGCGAGGGCGACCAGGTGGGTCACGAACGGCCAACCTAGCCGCGCCACGAGCGCCCTCCGCCGGGCCGGGTCGCCCCGGGTTCCCCGGAGGATGACTCAGCCGGCGGCCAGGTCGGCTTCGGTGGGGTGGGCGGCCTGGAGGTAGTCGGCCATCGCCAGGTGCATCGAGTGCCGGTGGCTGCCGGCGGCGAACAGCAGGTTCTCGGCCGACAGCAGGCGCTTGTCGATGTAGGTGGGCACGCCGTACACCCCGCCGAAGGGCGGGGCCGCGCCCAGGTCGCAGTCGGCGAAGACCGCTCCGAACTCCTCCTCGGTGGCCAGGCGGACCTCCTTGCTTCCCAGGGCGGCCCGGGCCCGGCTCAGGCTGACGTGGTCGGGAGCGGCCAGCACCGCCATCACCAGTTCGCCGTCGGCCATCAGCATGACCGCCTTAGCCACGTGAGCCCCCGGCTCGTGAAGGGCGGCGGCCGTTTCCTGGGCGGTGAAGGCCTCGCGATGCTCGGTGATCTCGTAGGCGATGCCGTGTTCCAGCAGATAGGCACGCACCTTCTCGGCGCACTTCAGTTCGCTCATGGGCACCTCCGCAGGACCGGGACGGTTGCCCCGTCTCTCGTCAAAGGTACACGCCGCTTCCAATCTATGCCTCCCCCGCCGGAGGCGGCCAAGCGGAGGGGGCAGGCGCCGGGGTAGTTGCGGCGGACGCTCCGGCCCCTGCCCCGCTCGCTCACGCGTCGGGGCGGTACCAGCGCTCGGCGTTCCAGGTGGCCGGACGGGAGGGATGATTCCGCACTCCCCCCAGTGTGCCCGACCACCAGGCCGCTCCCTTCCCGCGGGTGGCCAGAGGGATGATGACGACTTGATCGGCCAGGATGTCCTCGGCCTCGGTGGCGAGGGCCGCCAGGCGGTCCCGGTCCACGGTGGTCCGCATCTCCTCGAGGATCTCCGCGTAACGGGTGGTGGTGGCATCCGACACGCGGGAGGCGCCCTGGTCGAAGGCGGGGCCTTGATCCGACACGGCCGGCGTGCCCCAGCGCTGGTAGTTCACTCCGATCGGCGGGGGGCCGGCCGGATCCCAGTAGGCGAGGGTGCGCAGGATCCCGCTGAGACCGCCGGGCATCTCCCAGGCCCACATGCCCACGTCCCAGGTGCCCCGCAGGAAGGTCGGGCCGAAGAAGAGGTCCACGTCCTCCACGGCGAGGCGGGCATCGATCCCGACGGCGTCGAGCATCTGCTCAGCCAGGCGCCCGGCCTCGGTGCGCAGGCCGCTGCCCGAGGTGGTGTTGATCACCACCAGCGGAGGGCGCAGGCCGCAGTCTCGATTCAGTTCCGCACAGGCGTCCCTGAGCAAGGCAGCGGCCAGGGCCGGGTCGTAGGCATACCGGTTCCAACCCTCGCCCCGGGGAATGGGCGAGAGGTCGAGGAAGGAAGAAAGGGCCCCGCGGTTCACCCAGGAGTCCACGCCGGCCAGCGCCGAGCGATCGAGGGCGTGCGCGATCGCCCGCCGGAACGCCGCCGACTCGTTGAAGGTGTCCCGGTTGCGGTTGTTGGCGCCGAACTGGAAGGCCAGGTGCTCCCAGGTGCTGCCGTCGGCGAGGCTGACGGTCACCCCGAGGAGGCTCTCCAGGCGGGAGATCACATCGGGCCAGGCGCCCAGTTCCAGGAGGTCGAACTCACTCCGGGCGAAGCCTTCCACCGCTTCCCGCGCTCCCTCCACGAAGTGGAACTCCACGGCGTCGAGATAGGGGAGAGCTTGCCCGGCGGCGTCGGTGTTCCAGTAGGAGTCGTTGCGGACGAAGACGGCGATGCTTCCCGGGTCGCCCGGGGCAGAGGCGCTCTCGGCCCATCCTTCGAAACGGAAGGGCCCGGCCGACGGCCAGGGCTGCACCATCCACCGCTCCGCGAGATCGGTGCCGGCCACCGCGTGGCTGGGGAGGACCACTCTGAAGAGCCTCTCGTAGTCGATGGTGGCTCGCGGCAGGGTGAAAGAGAAGGTCTTCTCGCCCACCGCGACCGATTCGGGGAGGATCTCCCGGTACAGGGCCAGGTCGGCATCTTCGAGGGGGAGGCCGACGATGGTGTCGTAAGTGAAGGCGAAGTCTTCGCCCGACACGGGCGTGCCGTCGTCCCACATGGCCTCCGGCCGGATGCGGTAGTTGACGGTCATGGTGCCGTCCTCGCGCACCACCACCCCGCCGTTGTCGGTGGTGGGTACTTCGCTGACCAGGTTTGGGACGAAGTCGAGGACGACGGGATCCACTTCGGCCGCTCCGGCCAGGTAGACCTCGCCGACGGCGTGGATGAACCCCGGGGACCAGGGGTTGAAGGAGAAGGGGGCGTCTGCCGCCGGGTAGACCGGCACCCGTACCCGGCCACCGGTGGGGGCCGTGGCGGCCTCGGTGGTGGTGGTGGTGGGGCGAACCGGACGGGTAGTGTCGGTCGCCTCGGTGGTGGTCGTGGCCGGGGCGGCGGTGGTAGTGGTGGTGGGAGGGGCGGAGGTAGTGGTCGCCGGGCTGCTGCACGCGGCCGCGACCAGAGAGAGAGCCAGCAGGCCGCCGAGACGCCTCATCTCCCCAGGCTAACCCAGGTCGGGGCGGCCGCCGATAGCATCGGGTCATGCCAATGCGAACCATCACCGAAGCGCGTTCTCTGTTCCCCGCCCTCGCCCGCCGGGAGGGGGGCCGGCCCGTCGCCTACCTAGACGGCCCCGGGGGCACCCAGGTGCCGGAGGGGGTGATCGAGGCCATGGCCCATCGCCTACGGGAAGGGGCGAGCAACCTGGGCGGTCCTTTCGGGGCCAGCCGAGACGCCGAGGCGACGGTGGACGCCGCCCGGGAGGCGGCGGCCGACCTGGTGGGCGGGCACTCCGGTGAGGTGGCGTTCGGGCAGAACATGACCAGCCTGACGCTGGCGGTGAGCCGGGCCCTGGCCCGCCGGTGGGGGCCGGGCGACCGGGTGGTGGTGACCCGCCTGGACCACGATGCCAATGTGACCCCCTGGCGGCTGGCTGCCGCCGACCGGGGGACGTCCGTGGAGGTGGTGGACTTCGACCCGGCCGACGGCACCCTCGACTTGGAGCAGATGGACCGGGCGGTGAGAGCGGGGGCCCGCCTGGTGGCGGTGACCGCCGCCTCCAACGCCCTGGGGACGGTGCCGCCGTTGCGGCGGGTGGCCGACCTGGCTCATGCCGCCGAGGCCCTGGTCTACGTGGACGCGGTGCACTACGCCCCCCACCGGCTTATCGACGTGGCGGCGCTGGGTGCCGACTTCCTGGTCTGCTCGGCCTACAAGTTCTACGGGCCCCACACCGGCGTGCTGTGGGGCCGGGAGGAGCTCTTGGAGACCCTGGAGCCCTACAAGCTGGTGCCCGCCCCGGACACCGGGCCCGACAAGTGGGAGACGGGTACCCAGTCGTTCGAGTCGCTGGCCGGGGTCACCGCGGCCGTGGACTACCTGGCCGGCCTGGGGGAAGGGGCGGGCCGGCGGGAGCGGCTGCGCTCCGGCCTGGCAGAGGCGCGCGCCCACGAGGAGGGCCTCGCCTTCCGCTTCCTCGAGGGGATCACCGAGATGCCCCACCTGCGGCTGTACGGCCTCGCCGACCCGGCGCGCCTGGCCGAGCGGACCCCCACCTTCGCCCTGTCGGTGGAGGGGATGCATCCGGCCGAGGCCGCTCGGCGCCTCGGCGAACAGGGCATCTACACCTGGAGCGGCGACTACTACGCGGTCGGGGTCATGGAGCACCTGGGGGTGGCCGCCGGGGGCGGCCTGCTGCGCATCGGCTTCGTCCACTACAACACGCCGGAGGAGGTGGATCGGGTGCTCGGCGCTCTGGCGGGACTGCGGGCCCGGTAGTGGCGGCCTTCATCCCTCCCGGCGGCTGCTGAGCCAGGCGCCGGCGATCACCAGGGCTACCCCGGCCAGCGCCACCGGGCCGATCTGCTCGTGGCGCACCGCCACCCCGAGGGCCAGGGCCACCACCGGCAAGAAGTAGATGGGCAGGGCGCCACGGGTGGGGCCGGCCCGGGCCCCCAGGGTGGTGGAGGCGACGAAGGCCAGCCCGCTCCCGAACACGCCGAGGAGCACCATCGCCCCCGCCGCCGCCCAGTCCCACTCCGACGACGGCAGCCCGGCCAGGCCGAAGGGCAGCACGACCGCGATGGCCACCAGCTGGCCCCGCAGCAGCACGGGCAGCGAGCCGTAGCGCTGGGTGAGGGGAATGGCCAGGTTGAAGGACACCGCGTAGAGGACGGTGGCCAGCAGCAGCAGGCTCATGCCCAGCGGGCTGCCGGTGGCGCCGGTGGCTCCCGACAGGGTCACCGCCAGCACCCCGGCGAAGCCGATGGCCAGGCCGGCCGCCTGCCACCGTCCCGGGACCCGGCGCAGGAGCACGGCGGCCAGGGCCGCTGAGAACAGGGGCATGGCGCCGTTGATGGCGCCGGCGATGGACGAGTCCACCCATTGCTGGGCGAGGGGGAACAGCAGCAGGGGCACCGCCATCCACACCACGCCGAGGAGGGCGATCCGGGGCCAGTCGGCCCTCTCCACCGGCGCCCGGGTCCCGGGGAAGAGGGCGAGGGCGGCGGCGCCGAGGAGCAGGCGGCTGAGGCTGATCACCCCGGGCGAGAAGTGCTCCAGCCCTTCGGCGATCCACAGGAACGAGGACCCCCACATGAGGGCGATGGCGACGAGCAGCCCCCACTCGGCCGGGCCGAAGGCTTCGGGGCGGGTGCCGAGGGCGGTGGTGAGCACGGGACGCCGGGCCACGGGGATCACGTTAGGGGCGGCTCGTCCGGGTCCCGCCGCAACGGGCAGGCGCCCGGCCGGGGGAGGGGGTCCGGCCGGGCGCCTCGGCTGCGCGGAGGGAGCGCAGAGAGAGCGAGAGATAGAGATCAGCCGTCGGTTCGTTCGCCCAGGGTCACATCCCGGGTGATCTCGTCGTCGCCGCGTCGGATGGTGAGGGTGACCTGGTCGCCGGGTTGGTCGGTGCGCACGGCCGCCGCCAGGTCGGTCATGCTCTCAATGGGGCGGCCGTTGTAGGCGGTGATCAGGTCTCCGACTTGGAGGCCGGCCTCCTCGGCCGGGGAGTCGGCCACTACCCCGGTAAGCAGGGCGCCGACCGTACCCGAGGTGGGGTCGATGCCGGTCACGCCCAGGAAGGCGGTGCGGATCTCCTCGCCGGCGATGAGGCGGTCTGCCACCGAGATCGCCGTGTTGATGGGGATGGCGAAGCCCACCCCGTCGCTGCCGCCCGACAAGGTGTAGATGGCGTTGTTAATGCCGACCACCCGGCCCTGCCGGTCGGCGAGGGCGCCGCCGGAGTTGCCCGGGTTGATGGGCGTGTCGGTCTGGATCATCGTGCGGGCAATCCCGTCGGAGCCGGTTACGGTGCGCCGGACACTGCTGATCACCCCGGAGCTGACCGACCCTTCCAGGCCCCAGGGGCTGCCGATGGCGATGGCCATCTGCCCGGTGCGCACCTGGTCGGAGTCCCCGATGGGGGCGGCGGGCAGGTCATCGCCGTCCACCCGGATCATTGCAACGTCGCTGTTCTGGTCGGTGCCCACCACCTCGCCGGGGAGGCGGGTGCCGTCGGCCAGCCGCACGGTGACCTGCCGGGCGCGGCTCACCACGTGGGCGGCGGTGATGATGTAGCCGTCGGAGCGGTAGATGACGCCGGAGCCCAGTCCGGTATCGGTCTCGACTTGCACGACCGACGGGGACAGCGTGTCGGCCACGTCGGCAACCGGCTCCTCACCGGGGGCCAGAGTGTCGCCCGACCAGGCGGGGGCGGTGGAGGTGCTCGTCGTGGCGGGAGCGACGGCCGCGCCGGAGTCGTCGCCGCCCACCCAGCGGCCGAGGAAGAAAGCGCCCACCCCCACGGCCAGCACCACCAGGGCCACGCCGATCCAGCGCAGCCAGGGCCGGCCGGAGGCGGCGGCTTCGGCTGCCGGCGGGGCCCCGGGTGCCGGGACCGGGGTTGCCTCACCCGTGCCCTGCGGTGCGGCGCTCTCGCCGATGGTCTCGTCGTCCATGTTTCCTCCTGTTTCCAATCCAATCGTGCCCACGCCCGGTTCGGGGTTTGTAAGGGGCCTATGAGAACTTGTAGATCAGCCGCATTCGTCCCCTCCCGGGGCAGCGCCGCCTCCCTCTGCCAGGCCGGCGAGGAGGCCGGCCACTGCCGCCCGGGCCTTGGAGACATCGACGATGGGCAGGTTCAAGTAGTTGAGCTCGGGCTTGGTGTGCCCGGGATAGCCGATGGCGGCGGTGGCGATGCCGGTCGAATCGAGACCGGCGGTCACCCGGATCAGATCGGGCAGCAGGCTTACCGGGACGGTGCTGGTGGCGGAGGTGGTGATGGCCCGGGCGATGGGGGTGAAGCGGATCAGCAGGGTGGCGGCGTCGAGCTCGGCGGCCAGGTCGCGCAGCAGGCAACGCTGGCGGAGCATGCGCTGGGAGTCGCTGGAGCCGGTGCGGTTGCGCACGTAGGCCAGGGCGGTGCGCCCGTCCAGGTGGTGGCGGCCGGGGATGATATCGATCTCGATGGGCTCCTCTCCCTCCTTGGCGGGGGAGACGGCGATGTGCATCTCTTCGGTGGAGTTCACGTCGATGCCCCCGATGGCATCGACCAGGTCCACGAAGCCGGCGAAATCCACCAGCACGTAGTGGTCGATGGGGATGCCCAGCAGCAGCGACATGGTCTGGCGCAACGCCTCCATGCCGGGGTCGGGGGCTTCGGGGAAAGTGTTGACCCAGTTGGCGGTGTGCACGTGCAGGTAGTTGAGGCGGTCGAAGTAGCAATCGCACGGCTCGAACGGGGCGCGCGCGGGCGGCTGTTCCCCGGCTAGTTCGGCCTCGGCGACCTCCTCCCGGTAAGCCCGGTCCTCGTGCCACTGCTGCACTTGCAGCATGGTGTTGAAGCGCGACCAGGCCGCCGGCAGGGGAGCCTGCACCAGGTCGCGGGAGACCGAGATGAGGGCGGCCCGGTCGGCCTCCAGGTCCAGGACGGCCACGATCATCACGTCGGTGCGCAGGTCTTGGCGACCGGGGCCGAAGTCGCCCCCGGCGAGGAGCACGGTTACCAGGTCGCCGCCGATCTGCTCCGAGATCACCTGCTCCGGCGGCAGGGTGGTCGTGGTGGTGCTGGTGGTGCTGGTGGAAGGGGCTGCGCCGGAAGTTGTGGTGGCGGGCTCCATGGTGGTGGCAGTGGTGCTGGTGGTGGCCGGATCGGGGCCGAGGTCTTCCTCGCCGAGTCCCTGGGCGAGCAGGGCGGCGATGCGCTCGGCGAGGGGCGGGACCTCGTGGGGCTCCAGGAAGACGGTATCCAGCAGATCCAGCGCATCGACTGCGTAGCGGTGGACGATCACCTGGGGGGCGGTGAGGGCTGCTGCCACTAGGAGGGCGGGGGCCAGTTGCAGGACCGAGCGGCGCCATCCCCGGTTCGGCGGTCGTTCGAGG
>CAZJRF010000043.1:0-15783 GCA_964548475.1 uncultured Acidimicrobiia bacterium | reverse complement strand
TCCTGATGGCCGACGAGCCCACCGGCAACCTGGACCCGGGCACCTCGGTGGGCATCATGCGCCTGCTCGACCGCATCAATCGCACCGGGACCACGGTGGTGATGGCCACCCACGACCACGCCATCGTCGATGCCATGCGGCGCCGGGTGGTGGAGCTCGACGGGGGCGCGGTGGTGCGGGACCAGAGCCATGGTGCCTACCAGCGGGTGGTCTCCCTGCCCGACTCCCCCGGCGAGGGCAACGGGGAGTAGGCCGTGCGCTTTCAGTACCTATTCACCCAGACCATCCAGAGCATCCGGCGCAACCCGCTGGTGGTGGCCAGCGCGGTGGTGGCGGTGGTGGTCACCCTGGTGCTGGTGTTCGGCGCCATCGTGGTGCGCTGGTCCATCGACCAGGACATCGGCCGCTGGGACGACAACGTGCGGGTGATCGCCTGGCTCGGCGACTCCCTCACCGTCGATCAGGTGAGCGCGCTGGAGGCCGATATGCTGAGCTGGCCCGAGGTCGACGAGGTTGTCTACTTCTCCAAAGCCCAGGCGCTCGAGGAGTTCCGCGAGCTCTTCGCCGACCAGCCGGCCCTGATCGAGGTGGTCGAAGAAGACCCCTCGGTGCTCCCCGCGTCGCTGCGCATCAAGCCGGTCCAGGCCGGCAACTACAACGTGATCCAGAACCGGGCGGCGGTGATCCCCGGCGTGCAGCAAGTGTCGGCTGCCGGCGACGAGATCGATGCCCTGGTGGCCCGCTCCAACCGCATGCGCACCTTTGCCGTCGGCATCTTCATCGTGCTGGGGGCCGCGGCGCTCGTGCTGATCGCCAACACCATCCGCATGGCGGTGTACGCCCGCCGGGAGGAGATCGGCATTATGCGCCTGGTGGGGGCCGGCAACTGGTTCATCCGGGTGCCCTTCTTGCTCGAGGGCCTGTTCGAGGGCCTCGTCGGTGGGGCGGTTGCCGCCCTCATCGTGGGGCTGGGGCACAAGCCCATCGTGCAGATGCTCAGCACCGTCACCGATCCCGACGCCATCGCCGTGCCCTTCCAGTTCCTGCTGCGCCAGTCGCTGCTGGTGCTGGGCTTCGGGGCGGGCACCGGCCTGCTGGGCAGCGCCCTGGGCATGTGGGGCACGCTGCGGGACTGATGCCCAGGCGCGTCACCACCGAGGAGGGGGCGATCAAAGTGATCGCCACGAACCGCCGGGCTCGCTACGACTACTCGATCGAGGAGACCTTCGAAGCGGGCCTGTCGCTGGTGGGCTCCGAGGTGAAGAGTCTGCGGGCGGGCCGGGCCGACCTCAAGGACGGCTACGGGGTGGTGGAGGGCACCGAGGCCTGGCTGGTGGGGATACGCATCTCTCCCTATCAGTTCGCCCGCGAGGGAGGGCACGACCCGGAGCGCACCCGCAAGCTGCTGCTCCACCGGCGGGAGATCGAACGCATCCGGGGCAAGCTGGACCAGAAAGGCCTCACCCTGATCCCGCTGCGCCTGTATTTCAAGCGCGGCAAGGCCAAGGTGGAGATGGGCCTGGCCAAGGGCAAGGCTCGCCACGACAAGCGGGAGACCATCAGGCGCCGCCAGGCCGAGCGGGAGATGCAGCGCGCGATGCGGCACCGGTCGATTGACTAGCCGCTCGATGCGCCTGGTCAATCGTCTTCCCCTCCCGCGGGGGCGGGAGGGGGCCGGGGGGAGGGCGTCCGCCGTGGGGCCAAGCCGGGAGGGGGAGGGACCCGTCCGGGAATCTCCGCCGTCACCCCTTCGTTGTACAGTGAGACTGCTTCGAACCGCGGGGGTGAACTGGTTTCGACTCTGAGGGTTGAAGCGACGGAAGCGAGCCGAGGTCCCCGGAGTCCTCGTTAAAGAGCCGGGACAACCAATAAGTGCCGAAGACAACTTCGCACTGGCCGCCTGATTAGGTGACCCGTCCGCCCGGTGGGCTCCCCCCTCGCCGGGATCGGGCGTCGCAATGGGGGATGCCCTCGCCGGGGTTCCGGGACCGGCGGGATAAGGCCAACTCCGGATGGGGCGGCGGGAAACGGGCCGGTAGCGTCCCGACGCCCGAGACACTGCTATCGGCTGCGCTCGGAGATGCCGGCGTGGAAGCTCAGAGGACCGGGGTTCGACTCCCCGCACCTCCACAGTGAAGGGCGGCCCCCTGAGGGGCCGCCCTCTGCTATGCGGGGTCGGTGCGGCTCAGACCCGTCCGACCAGGTACTCCTCGAGTTCGGCCAGCAGGGCCGCCCGCCGTTCCTCGTCCAGGAACGCCGCCTCGATACCGTGGCGGGCGATCTGGGCTAGTTCCCGCCGGTCGAGGCCCAGTGCCCGCTGCGCCGCCAGGTAGTTGTCGCCGATGTAACCGCCGAAGTAGGCCGGGTCGTCGGAGTTAATGGTCACCCGGACCCCCCGCTGCAGCAGGCGGCGCAGATTGTGCTGGGCGAGGTCGGGAAATACCTGCAGCTTCATGTTGGAGAGGGGGCAGACGGTGAGGGCGATGCGCTCGGCCGCCAGCCGCTGCACCAGCGCGTCGTCCTGCTCACAGGCCACCCCGTGATCAATGCGCTCCGCCCCCAGCAGGTCGAGGGAGTCGCGTATGTACTCGGGAGGGCCTTCCTCGCCGGCGTGGGCCACCGCCCGCAGGCCGGCGGCCCGCGCCCGGGCGAAAGCCATCGTGAACTTCTGGGGAGGGTTGCCCCGCTCGCCCGAGTCGAGGCCGACCGCGATGATGTCGCTGAGGAAGGGACGGGCCTGCTCCAGGGTGTCCAGGGCCGCCTCCTCGCTCAGGTGGCGCAGGAAGCACATGATCAGGTGGCTGGTCACCCCCAGCCGCTCCCGGGCATCGGCCCGGGCCCGAGCGAAGCCGGCCATGAACACGGGGAAGCCGATTCCCCTCTCGGTGTGAGTCTGGGGATCGAAGAACATCTCGGTGTGGCGCACGTTGTCCGCCGCCGCCCGCTCCAGGTAGGCCCACATGAGGTCGTAGAAGTCCTGCTCGGTCTGCAGGACGGCGGCTCCCTGGTAGTAGATGTCCAGGAAGGACTGGAGGTCGGTGAACTCATAGGCGCGCCGCACCTCGTCCACCGAGGCGAAAGGCAGGGACAGCCCGTTGCGCTCGGCCAGGTGGAACATCATCTCCGGCTCGAGGGTGCCTTCGATGTGCAGGTGCAGTTCGACCTTGGGCAGACCCCGGATGAACTCCTCCATTGCCTCCCTCTCGACGACCGGGGAGCAGCCTACCGGGGACGGCGCGGGGGCAGCCCCCGGGCCGCCGGACGGATGACAAGCCGGCCCCCGGCCGTGCTGTACCCTCCGCCGGATGATCCCGCCCGCCGTCCGCGCCGACCTCCGCCGGTGGGCCACCGACGGAACCCCGTACATCGTCGGGGGGACGATCGTCGCCTCTCTCAGCTCCTACGCCTTCCAGGTGATCGGGGCGCGCGCCCTGGGCCCGGCCGCCTTCGACCCGGTCAGCGCCCTCCTCACAGTGCACTTCCTGGTGTTCGCCGTGCTGCTGTTGCCGGTGGAGCAGTTCGAGATCCGCCGGGTCACCCTGGGCGCCTCGGGCGGCTTCCGAGCCGTGGCGGGGGTGGTGGTGGCCGGCGCCCTGGGAGCGACGGCCTTCACCTTGCTGGCCCGCCACCGCTACTTCGCCGGCGACACGACCTATGCGGTCATCGGGTTCGTGACGGTGGCCGGGAACGCGGTGATGGCCCTGGGCCGGGGGCGCCTGGCCGGCCTCCGTCGCTTCCGGTCCTACGGGCTGGTGAGCGGGGTGGTGGCCACCGTGCGGGTTGGGCTGGCGCTGCTCTTCCTCCAGGTGGCCACCAGCGGCCGCAGCCTGGGCTGGGCGCTGGCGGCAGCCCCCTTTGTGGTTCTGGCGTGGGTGCCCTTCCGCCGCCGGCCCGGCGCAGAGGAGCGCCGCGCGAAGGACGCCGGCCGCTTCCTCACCGGCTTCGTCCTGGCCAGCGCCGCTTCCCAGGTGCTGCTGTTGCTGGCCCCGCTGGGGGTGGGGCTCATCACCGACGAGCCGGGGCTGTTGAGCGTGGTGTTCGTGACCTTCCAGCTCTTCCGCCTGCCCATCGTGATGACCCAGAACCTGCTGGCCCGGCTGCTGCCGCCGTTCACCAACCTGGCCGCCGACGGCCGCGAGGCCGACCTGCGGCGCTGGGTCAGGCGTTTCGCTTTGGGAGCGCTGGCCTTGGCTCCGCCGGCCCTGGTGCTCGGGGGCTGGCTGGGCCCGGCGCTGGTGCGCCTGCTCTTCGGCGGTGAGTTTGAGCCGAGCAGGCCGGTCGCCGCCCTGGCCGCCGCCGGCACGGTGCTGGCGGCGGTCTCCCTGCTGGCCGGCCAGGTGCTGGTGGCCCGGGGGCGGACGATGCTTCTGGCCGCGGCCTGGGCGGTTGGTTTCGTGGTAGCGGTAGTCGCCCTGCTGCCTGTGATTCAGGATGCCGGCACCCGGGTGGCGGCATCCTTCCTGCTGGGGGAGGCCGCCGCTCTCGGCGCCATCGTGATGGTGGCCCTGCGGCGGCCGGCGGCGGCGCAGTAGGGTTCGGGCGATGCGGACGCTCCTGGTCACCGGCGGGGCCGGCTTCATCGGCTCGCACCTGGCCGAGGCCGCCCTGGCCGGCGGGGACGCGGTGGTGGCAGTAGATGACCTGTCTACCGGCTCCTACCGAAACGTGGGTCACCTGAGCGAGGGCGACTTCCACCTGGTGGTGGCCAGCGTCGACGACGCCGCCACCATGGAAGGGCTGGTGCGAGCGGCCGACCTCGTCTACCACCTGGCGGCAGCGGTGGGAGTGAAGCTGATTGTGGACGACCCGGTGCGGACCATCGAGACCAATATCCGGGGCACCGAGGTGGTGCTGCGCCTGGCCAACAAGTGGCGTCGCCCGGTGGTGCTGGCCTCCACTTCGGAGGTGTACGGCAAGTCGGAGCGGGTTCCCTACGGCGAAGAGCACGACATGGTGCTCGGCCCCACCACCCATTCGCGCTGGGCCTACGCCGCCTCGAAAGCCATCGACGAGTTCCTGGCCATCGCCTACTTTCGCCGGGACGGGCTGCCGGTGGTGATCGCCCGGCTGTTCAACACCGTCGGGCCTCGCCAGACCGGCCGTTACGGGATGGTGATCCCCACCTTTGTGCGCCAGGCCCTGCGCGGCGAGCCGATCACCGTTTACGGCGACGGCCGTCAGAGTCGGGCCTTCACCTACGTCGGTGACGCGGTGGCGGCTCTGCTCGAACTGCCCCGCCATCCGGTGTCCTTCGGTGAGGTTTTCAACGTGGGCGGGGGCCAGGAGATCAGCATCATGGACCTCGCCCGGTTGGTGCGCGAGCGAACCGGATCATCCTCGGAGATCATCACGCTGCCCTACGACCAGGCATACGCCCCGGGCTTCGAAGATATGCACCGCCGGGTGCCCGATGTTTCCAAGCTGCAGCGGGTGACCGGCTACGCGCCGTCCGTGGGCCTGCCGGAGATCATCGACCGGGTGGCCGAGTATCAGCGGCAGAACCCGGGCTTCGTCTAGATGCCGGCCGCCCTGTTGGCCTTCGCCGTGTCGGGCGCGATAGGCCTGGGCGTGGTGCGCTTCCCCGGGCTGCGCCGGGCTCTGACGCGGAGGGCCGGGGGGCCGCGCTGGCGCACCGACCCCGTGCCCCTAGCCGGCGGGCTGGCGGTGGCGGCCGGGTTCGCAGTGGCGGTGGCGGTCTTCGGCCGGGCGGCCTCGGAGGTGTGGGGCCTGGCCGCCGGGGCGGGCACCGCCCTGGTGTTGGGTCTGGTGGACGACTTCCGGCCCCTCCCGCCCCTGGCAAAGCTGGCGGGTCAGGCGGCGGCCGGCCTGGTGCTGGCCGGGATGGGGGTGCGCCTGGCCCTGCCCGGCCCCGAGGCGGTGGCCTGGGTGGCTACCGTGCTCTGGGTCGTCGTGGTGGCCAACGCCCTGAACCTGTTCGACAACGTCGATGCGGCCGCCGGGGGAGCGGGGCTGGTAGCGGCCGGCGCGCTGTGGCTTTGGTGGGCGGTCGGATGGGGCCCGTTCTCCCTGGCCGCCGCCCTGGTCGGGGCGGTCGCCGGCTTCCTGGTCTTCAACCTCCCGCCGGCGCGCATCTTCATGGGCGACGGCGGTTCGCACTTCCTGGGGACGGTCCTGGCCGGGCTGACGGTGCTCGACGGGGGCCGGGCGGGGTCGGAGGGGCCGGCCGGGGTGGCGCCGGTGCTGCTCGTCCCCCTGGCGCTCCTGGCGGTGCCTTTGTTCGACGCCGCTCTGGTGGCGGTGGAGCGGGCGCGTCATGGTCGTCCGGTGATGAGGGGCGGGAGCGATCACACCTCCCACCGCCTGCTGGCCCTGGGACCGGGCCTGCCCCGGGTGATCGCACTGCTCTGGGCGCTCTGCGTGCTGGCGGCCGGGGTCGCCACCCTGGCGGCCGTGAGCACGGCCTGGCTCGCTGCCGGGGTCGTACTCCTGGGCGCGGGCTTGGCCGCCCTGGGCATCCGCTTGGCGCGGGTGCCGGTCTACGGCTGAACCGGGTCGTTCAACGGCTCGCGGCAGACGTCATCGAGGGGCCTCAGGTTGAGCACCTCGATGGCCTCCAGTGGGGGCAGGCTCAGGGCGGTGGCCACCGTGTCGGCGATGAAGTCCCGATCGGGGATCGGGTAGCGCTCGGCGCTCCAGGCGGCGATGTAGGAGGTGGGGGTGCCGTCGAACTCCGGGGCGTAGGGCATGAAGCGGATGGAGACGATCTCCTCGGTGTTCACCTTGGAGAGCAAATCGACGAAGGCGGCGAGTTCGTTCATCGGGATGTCGGTGAAGACGCTCTCCTCGACGGCGGGGACGATGGTGGGCAGCTCGTGGATAAGGGTCACCGGGTCGGCCTGCTCGGCCAGGGCCTCCAGCACGCAGCGCTGCCGGTTCATGCGGTGGAAGTCCGAAGAGCCCTGCCGGGAGCGGGCGTAGTACAGGGCCGTCTCACCGTCCATGTGGTAGGTGCCCGGCTGCAGGTCGATCACCGAGTAGGTGCCGTCCAGGTTGGGGTACTCGGTGTCGTAGATGCGCTCGGGCACGTAGATGTCCACCCCGCCGAGGGCGTCGATGATGTCCACGAAGCCCTCGAGGTCCACCAGGGCGTAGTAGTGGACGTCGATGCCCAGCAGGTGGCCGAACAGGTCCTTCGCGGCCGTCGCCCCGGAGTTGGGCCCGGCGAACAGGTCGGGACGGCTGAGGCCCCAGGCATACAACTCGTTGGCGATCATCCCGAAGCAGTCGCCGCAGGGCCAGGAGCCCTGGGCCGGGTGCCCGGCCGGGATGGGGAGCTCCATGAGGTTGCGGGGGATGCCGAACAGGGCGGTCCACCCGGTCCCGGGGTCGATGGAGACCACGATCATCGTGTCGGTGCGGATGCCGCGCCGGCCCACGCCCGAGTCGCCGCCCAGCAGGAGGATGTTCAGCCGGCCTTCCTCGGGGAAGGCCGAGGAGAGGGTGGTGGTCGTGGTCGGGGGCAGGGTGGTGGTGGCGAGGGTGGTGGTGGAGGACGGCTCCGGTGCCGAAGAGCCGGGCACGGTGGTCCCCGCGGTGCTGATGGTCACGTCGTCCAGGGGGGCCTGACCGGGATCCCGGTTGAAGTCGTGGGTGAGCAGGTCGTGGGCCAGCAGCACGCGCTCCCCGACGTAGAGGTGGGGGTAGCCGGTGGCCAACAGCAGGAGGGCGACCGCGGCCAGCGCCGCCAGGCGGCCCGGCGTGCGGGGCGGCGAGGGCGTCACGGCCAGGTAAGCGTCGCCGGCGCAGAAGGCGCGCCAGGCCAGCAGGATCGTATCGGCCACGACGAGGAGGATCAGGTGAGCCGGCGTGAGGGAGAGAGCTGCGTCCAGGAGCCCGTCGCCGAAGTAGGCGGCGGCCAGCCACCAGACTGCGGGCACCGCCGTCGCGATGGTGAGTCCCAGCATGACCCAGCCCCGGCGCCTTCGCCCGGCGTAGAGCTGGCCGGCCCCGGGGACCACGGCTGACAGGGCGGCGGCCAGCAGGGCGTGGCGGCGGGGGGAACGGGTGGGTTCGTCCGGGATCGACAGGTCTACGGACATCCTCCTCAGCATAAGGCCGGCCCGGCCCTGCGCCGACCGGCCCTGCGCCCGGTTGGCCCCCCTCCGCTGCTAATCCCTAGCATGTAAGTCACTACCCCCAGCGCTGGGAGGGACCGTGCGAAGGAAATGGTCATGGATGGCGCTGCTGGCCGTCTTCGCCCTGATCGTCGCCGCTTGCGGTGACGACGGGGCCGAGACGACCACCACCGCTGCACAAACAACAACGACGGCCGGCGAGGAGACGACCACCACGGCCGCGGCCGAGCCGCTGACGGTCGGCATGATCATGGTCGGCCCCTACAACGACCATGGATGGAGCCAGGCGCACTACGACGCCGGGCTCTACTTGCAGGAGAAGCTCGGGATCGAGCTGATCTACCTGGACAGCGTCAACACTGCCGACCGGCCGGAGACCACCGTCGACCAGGTGGTCACTCAGCTGATCGAACAGGGAGCGGACATCGTCTTCGCCACCTCAGACGACATGAAGGACGGAGTCCTGCTGGGAGCCGAGCAGCACCCAGACGTGCCGATGATCTGGTCGTCGGGCGACAGCGCCTGGCCCGAGGCGGGGGAGGCCTATCGGTCCGACCTGGCCAACCTCGGTAACACCATGGGCCGTATGGAGTACGGCAAGATGATGGCCGGCTGCGCGGCGGCCCTGACCACCGAGAGCGGCCAACTGGGCTACCTGGGCCCGCTGATCAACGCCGAGACCCTCCGCCTGGTCAACTCGGCCTACCTGGGAGCGGAGTACTGCTGGGAGAACTACCGGGGCGAGGACTCGGCCGACCTGGGCTTCCGGGTCGACTGGATCGGCTTTTGGTTCAACATCCCCGGCGTGACCCTGGACCCGACACAGGTGGCCAACGACTTCTTCGACTCGGGCATCGACGTGGTCATCTCGGGGATCGACACCACCGAGGGCCTGGTCGTGGCCGGCCAGCGGGCTGCCGCCGGCGAGACCGCCTGGGCCATCCCCTACGACTTCCGGGGCGCCTGCGATGAGGCGCCGGAGGTCTGCCTGGGCGTGCCCTACTTCAACTGGGGCCCGGCTTACCTGCGCATCATTCAGTCGGTGATCGATGGGACCTTCGAAGCCGGCTTCGAGTGGTTCGGGCCGGACTGGGACGACCTCAACAATGTCGATACGTCCGGCATCGGCTTCATCAACGGCCCGGCTTTCTCCGAAGAGAACGCCGCTCTGCTCGACCAGTTCATCGGCGGGCTGGCCGACGGCTCGATCAACCTGTTCACCGGCCCGCTCAACTACCAGGACGGGACCCCGTTCCTGGCCGACGGCGAAGTGGGCACCGACGTGCAGATCTGGTTCACGGAGCAGTTGCTGGAAGGCATCGAGGGGGCCAGCTCGGCCGGCTAGAGACGGCTCTGCCATTTGCGTGATGAGGGGAAGGCAGGTGCCTTCCCCTCATCCGTCTGGCGGGCGGGGGGCGGGGCCTCTAGCCTCCGTACGATGAGCCTGGAGCTGCGCGGTATCCAGAAGCGCTACGGCGTAGTTCGGGCCAACGACGGCGTGGACCTGCGCCTCGAAGCCGGGGCTATCCACGGCCTGCTGGGCGAGAACGGGGCCGGCAAGTCGACCCTCATGAAGGTGCTTTCGGGGTTCGTGGCCCCCGACGCCGGTGAGGTCCTGCGCGACGGCAAGAAGGTGCCCCTCGGGTCCACCCGAGCCGCCATCCGGGCCGGCATCGGGATGCTCCATCAGGATCCGCTGGTCTTCCTGCCCTTCACCGTGCTGGACAATTTCATGCTGGGCAGCGGCCGCCGGGTGAGCCGGGGAGCCGCGGCTCGCGAGTTGCAGCGCATCGGCGACGAGTTCGGCTTCAGCTTCGACCCGGCTGCCCTGGTGCGGTCGCTGACTGTGGGTGAGCGGCAGCAGCTGGAGATCAGCCGTTTGCTGTGGTTGGGGGCCCGGGTGCTTATCCTCGACGAGCCCACGACCGGCATCTCGGCCACCCAGCAGGAGCGCCTCTTTGCCACCCTGCGAGCGCTGGCGGAGCAGGGGATGATCGTGGCCTTCGTCTCCCACAAGCTGGAGGAGGTGGAGGCGCTCTGCCACACGGTCTCGGTGATGCGTCGCGGGAAGGTAGTGGGTGAGGCCTCCCTGCCCTGCCCGACCGAGCAGCTGGTCGAGATGATGTTCGGCCGGGTGATCACCCCTCGGCAGAAGGAGAGGGTCGAGCCCGGCGAGCCCGTACTGTCGTTGGAGAGGATCCGGCTGCCCGACCGCCCGGCGGGAGACGAGTACTCCCTCACCGTGCGGGAGGGGGAGGTAGTGGGCCTCGCCGGGCTGGAGGGGAGCGGGCAGCGTCCCTTCCTGCGCACCTGCGCCGGACTCTCCCGGCTGGCGGCGGGCCGGCTGCGGATCGACGAGCGCGATCTCGGCGGGGCTCATTACCGGGACTTCCTCCAGGCCGGGGTCCATTTCCTTCCGGCCGGCCGGCTGGAAGAGGGTTTGATCAGCGGGCTCACCATCACCGAGCACTTCTTGCTGACGGGCCGGGCGAAGGGCTTCACGATCGACTGGGGCGCGGCGCGGGCCGACGCTGGGCGGCGCATCACCGACAACTTCATCGTGGGGACCGCCGGCTCGACCGCCGATGAGCTGTCCGGGGGCAACCAGCAGCGGCTGCTGTTGGCCCTTATGCCCCCTGATCTGCGGCTTCTGCTCATGGAGCACCCGACGCGCGGCCTCGACCTGGAGTCGGCCGACTGGGTCTGGCGCCAGTTGATGGAGCGGGCGCGCCGCGGCACGGCCATCGTGTTCGCCTCGGCCGACCTCGACGAGCTGCTCCGCTACAGCGATCGGATCATCGTGTTCTTTGCCGGCCGCGTGCTGCGCGAGGTCCGGGCCTCTGAGACCAGCGGTGAGGAGCTGGGTTACCTCATCGGTGGGAAGGTGACCGTATGACCGTGCCACCGATGGTTCGCCGCCTGGGCAAGGCGCTGCTGCCGGTGCTCATCGCTCTGGCGCTGGGAGTACTGCTGCTGGTGTCGGCCGATGCGCCGCCGTGGGAGGCCGTGCGCCTCATCGTCGACGGGGCCCTGGGCAGCACGGGTGGCCTCTCCTCAACTCTCATGGTCTGGGTGCCCCTGGTCCTGGCTGCCGCCGGCCTCGTGATCACCTTTGCGGCGGGCTTGTGGAACATCGGCATCGAAGGGCAACTGGTCATGGGGGCGGTGGCGGGAGCGCTGGTGGCCCGCACCGTGCATGGTCCCGCCGGCCTGGTCATCCCACTGGTCGTGCTGGCCGGCATGGTCGGGGGAATGCTGTGGGGCCTGCTGGTCGGGTTGCTCCGCACCTACGGCGGGGTCAACGAGATCTTCGGCGGGCTGGGGCTCGACTTCGTCGCCACGGGTCTGGTGGTGTACCTGGTGATCGGCCCCTGGAAGCGGGTGGGGAGCGCCTCCACCAGCGGCACCGACCTGTTTCCCCGGGAGGCCTGGCTCCCTACCACCGGCCCGCTGACGGTCTCCTGGGTGGCGCTGGTGCTGGCCGCGGTGGCGGTGATCGGCGTCTACTTCCTCATGCGGGGTACCTACTTCGGGCTCCGGCTGCGGGCGGTGGGGCGCAACCCGCGCAGCGCTTTCCTGATGGGGGTCTCAACCAGCCGGTACATGCTGGCCGCCTTCGCCCTGTGCGGGGCCCTGGCCGGGCTGGGTGGGGCCCTGCATGCCACCGGCTTCCATCACAAGCTGGTGCCCTCCGTGTCGGGAGGGTACGGCTTTCTGGGGATCCTGGTGGTTCTCCTTGCCGCTTTCGGGGCCGCCTGGATCGCCCCTTTGGCCCTGTTCTTCGCGGTGATCTCGGTGGGCAGTACCCAGCTGCAGTTGCGCCTGCAGCTCGACTCGGCCCTCGGCGGGGTGCTGCAAGGGGTGCTGGTGCTCTTCACCCTGCTCGTCGGTGGCTGGCAGCTGCGGCGGGCCTACTTGAGCCGGCACGGCTCGGCGGGTGGATGAGCGATGGATGCCACCCTGGCCTCCATCGTCGCCGCCGCTAGCCCGCTCGTCTACGCGGTGGTCGGGGAGACCATCGCCGAGAAGGCCGGGGTGATCAACCTCTCCCTTGACGGCTCCATCATGCTCTCGGCCATGGCCGGGTTTGCCGCGGCCTACACCACCGGCAGCGTGCTGCTGGGCTTCCTGGTGGCGGCAGCGGTGTCGATGGTGGTGGCCCTGCTCATCGCTTTCGCCAGCATCGAGCTGCGACTCAACCAGATCGCGATCGGCTTCGTGTTGACCTTGCTCTGTGCCGACCTGGCTTCCTTCCTGGGCGACCCCTACGTGGGGCAGCGTGTCGTCGGGGTGGCGCCGCTGCCTATTCCGGGGTTGGGAGACATACCCTTCCTGGGCCCGGTGCTGTTCAAGCACAACCTGTCGGTGTACGGCAGCTTCCTGGCCGTCATTGGCGCCTACCTTTTCATCTTCCGCACGCGGCGGGGTCTGGAGTTGCAGGGGGTGGGGGAGCGGCCGGAGGCGGCCCACGCCCGGGGCATCCGGGTGAACCTGTGGCGCTACATCTACACGGTGGCGGGCGGGGCTCTATGCGGCATCGCCGGAGCGGCCTTCTCACTCGATGTCCTGCTGGGCTGGCGGGAGGGACGCACCCAGAACTACGGGTGGATCGCCCTGGCTATCGTCATCTTCGGCGGCTGGCACCCGGTGCGGGCGGCAACGGGCGCCTACCTCTTCGGGGCCTTGTCGGTGCTGGCACTCAAGCTGCAGCCTCGCTTGCCGGACCTCTCCCAGATTCTCCCGATGACGCCGTTCGTGCTGATGATCTTCGCGCTGCTGCTGGTGTCCCAGGACTGGTCGCGACGGCTGGCCGCCCGGGCTCCCAGCTGGCGGCGGCTGCTCAGCGGCGATCCACCGTCGGGCATCGGCGTTGCCTTCTGGCGAGACTGAGAGAGGGCAGAGGACGGGATGGCAAGGCTGGTGTGGAAGCGGCTGCGGCCGGAGGATCTGGCGGCCTTCCGCGAATACCTGGATGGTCTCGGGCCCCGGGAGCGGCCGGTGTACGGCCTGCTGGGGGTGCGAGCCTCGTGGTGGACGCGACTGGGCGGGTTTGCCCGGCCGTTGGTGGTCCTGTTCCGGGGCGGGCGGATAGTCGTCTCCAAGCGGTCCTGGCGCGGGGGCCGGGCCGTCTGGCGCCGGGAGTACCCGGCGGCCGGCCTGCAACGGGTAGCGATCCGCCGTGGCCCGCTCCTGGAGAGTGCCCGGCTGTGGTTCGAAGACGCCTACTCGGTGCGGGTGGCCATTCTTCCTCGCCACCAGTCGAAGCCGATGGAGCGCTTCCTGCAAGAGGGGGCCGGGGCTCTCGACCCTTCCCTGCTGACCCCCGAGCAACTGACCAACACCTACCTGGCCTGCCGGGCGATGGGGCTGGGCGTGCTGGGGCCCCGCTCCCCGGGTGACCGGAGCAGCACGGCACCGGCGGGGGAGTCGTCTGGCTAGCGTGTCGGCATGCGCTGGTTCGCGGTCGGCGTGCAGCCGGTCGGGGTGATCGCCGTCGGCGCCCTCCCTACGGGGATCGTCGCCCTGGGGCAGGGAGCCACCGGGGTGGTGGCGATCGGCCAGCTGGCGCGCGGGGTGGTGGCGATCGGCCAGTTGAGCCTGGGGGTGTTCTCTCTGGGGCAGCTGTCGGTGGGCTTCGCCTGGGCGGGCGGGCAGCTGGCCCTGGGGGGGGCCTCCGGCTTCGCCCAGTTGCCCATCGGGCTACTGGGCAAGTGGGTCCCGTGGCGGTCGGCGCCGCCGGAGATCCGACCCCCGCGCAGCATCTCGACGCTCACCCTGCGCGCGGTCTTCATGGCCGGGGTAGCCGCCCTGGTGGGCTGGCTGGCGGTGTGGCCGGTGGTGGATGCCTGCCTGCGGCCGGGGGGCATCTTCACGTCGCTTCCGTGAGGGTGCCCGGCGGGCCTTGTCTCCGGCCTATCCCGAGTAGTGCCCGGTCCGGGGGGGCGGATCGTCTGCCTCGGCCGGCCGACCCCGTCGCACCGGGCGACTAGGGTCGGCGCCGCTCGCGACACGGAGGCCCGTCGATGGCTGAAGATATCTACGCGCTCTGCGATGCCCTGGTGGACGAGACGGCGGCCCTGTCACCCTCTGCGGCGACCATGCTGGGCATCAAGGGCTACGACCACCTCTGGGACGACTTCAGCACAGAGGGGGCCCTGGAACAGCGCCGGGTGGCCGAGGATCAACTGGCCAGGGTGCGGGCTGCAGAAGTTGGGCACGACCCCTGGGCGGCCCTGGCCGCCGAGGTGGCCGCGGCCACTCTCGCCGACGAACTGGCCCGCTTCGACACCGACGAGCACCTGCGCGACCTCAACAACCTCGCTTCCACCCTCCAGCACGTGCGCGACATATTCGACCACATGGGCAAGGAGAGCCGTGAGCAGTGGGAGGCGATCGCCTCCCGGCTGGAGGGCCTGCCGGCGGCCCTCGACGCTTACCGGCGCCGGCTGGAGGACGGGCGCCGCCGCGGCCTGGCCGTGGCGCGGCGCCAGACCGCCGAAGGGGTGCGCCAGGCGCGCCACGCTGCCGGGCCCGAGTCCACGCTGCTGCGCCTCGCCTCCGAGTGGGAGGCGGCGGCGATCGGCGAGGAAGCGCTCAGTCGCCGAGTGCAGCAGGGGATCAAGGAGGGCCAGGCCGCCTTCGGCGCCCTGGCCGACTACCTGGAGGCCGACTACCTGCCTTCGGCCGTGGAGCAGGACGGGGTCGGCGAGGAGCGCTACGGCCGCCTGGCCCGCCGGTTCCTGGGCTCCAGCCCCGATCTGCGAGCCACTTACGAGTGGGGGTGGTCGGAGATCGACCGCCTCTCCCGGCGGATGCGAGAGACCGCCGAGGCCATCAGCCCGGGAGCTTCGCTGCCGGAGGCACTTCGCCTTCTGCAGGAGGACCCCGGCCGGGCGGCAGCCTCCCAGGCGGAGTTCCGCGATCTGATGCAGGAGCGGCAGGCGAACGCTCTGGCCGACCTGGAAGGGGTGCATTTCGACGTTCCCGAGCCCATCCGGCGGGTCGACGTGAAGCTGGCCCCGCCCGGCGGGGCGCTGGGCGCCTTCTACGTGGGCCCGAGTGAGGACTTCAGCCGGCCGGGCACGGTGTGGTTCGCGCTCGGCGATCAGCAGGTGGTCCCGCTGTTCGACCAGGTCTCGACTGCCTACCACGAGGGGTTCCCCGGCCACCACCTGCAGAACGGGGTCCAGTTGGCGTCGGCCGCTCGTCTCAGCCGCTTCCAGAAGATGCTGGTGTGGTACCCGGGCAGCGGGGAGGGCTGGGCGCTGTACGCCGAGGATCTCATGGAGGAGCTCGGCTACCTGGAGAAGCCGGACTACGTGATGGGCAAGCTGGCGGCCGAGATGCTGCGTGCCTGCCGGGTGGCCATCGACATCGGGTCTCACCTGGGTCTGCCCATCCCCGCCGGTCAGCCGTTCCACCCGGGGGAGCAGTGGGCTTTCGACGCCGGGGTGGAGATGCTTGTCGACTACGCCGCCCAGAGCCCCGACGTGGCCCGATCGGAGATCACTCGCTACCTGGGCTGGCCGGGGCAGGCTATCTCCTACAAGGTGGGCCAGCAGGCAATCCGCGACCTGCGGGCCGAGGCGGAGTCGCGCCACGGGGCCGGGTTCGACCGCAAGGCCTTCCACGCCCGGGTCCTGGAGATCGGCGCCGGTTCCGGCTGCGTCGCCGTCACGCTTGCCCT
>CAZJRF010000042.1:0-15959 GCA_964548475.1 uncultured Acidimicrobiia bacterium | reverse complement strand
AAGGAGGCCCTCATGTTGCATGTTGGTCTGGATTTGTCCCGGCGTCGCCTGGAGGTGTGTGTGCTGGACGATGCGGGTGGTCTGGTGGCGGTGACCTGGGCGCCGCCGGATACCGACGGGCTGCGCCAGTTGACAGCGAGTGTGGATGGGGAGGTGCGGGGGGTGATCGAGTCGATGACCGGGGCCCGGTTTGTGCATGACACGTTGGAGGATCACGGCTGGGTGGTGGAGGTGGCGGACGCGCAGCGGGTGAAAGCGTTGGCGCCGCTGGCGGCGAAGACGGACCGGATCGACGCCCGGGTGCTGGCCGAACTGTCCCGCCGGGATCTGATCCCGGCGATCTGGCTGCCCCCGCCGGGGGTGCGGGCGATGCGGGAGCTGGCCCGTTTCCGGCTGCATCTGGTCAAACACCGCACCGCCTGCAAGAACCGGATCCACGCGACGCTGATCAGCTACGGGCTGTCCGCCCCGGTCTCCGACCTGTTCGGGGCGGCCGGCCGGGAGCTGCTGGCGGGGATGCGGCTGCCGGACATGTGGCAGCGGACCGTGGCCGCCACCTTGGAGGTGATCGACCACCTCGATGAGCAGATCAGCCGCTGCGATCTCACCCTGCGGGAACAAGCGGTGCGGCATCCCGACGTGGCTTTGCTACAAACCGCCCCCGGAGTCGGGCCGGTCCTCGGCTACACCATCGCTTCGGAGATCGGCGACATCAGCCGCTTCCCCACCCCCCAACAGCTGGTCGGCTACACCGGGCTCTGCCCCCGGGTGCATCAGTCCGGAGAAACCGACTGGCGGGGACCGTTAACCAAACACGGGCCCCGCTGGCTGCGCTGGGCCTACATCGAAGCCGCCACCCGCGCCACCCGCCACCCCGCCTACCGGACCCGGCAGGAAAGCATCCGCCGGCGGCTCGGACCCCGGCGAGGACCCGCCGTCGCCCGCGTCGACTGCGCCCGCCGCCTCACCACCGCCACCTGGTAGATGCTCACCAAAGGAGAACCATCCGCTCCGGCAAGCCCCCAGCCCCCTCTGGCCGCCTAGACGACCCTCGCGGAAGTGGGCCACCGGAACCCTCCCACCCACCTAATCCACCAACAAGGCGCCGATAGAGAGATGAGAACCACCCCCACCCACCAGTTGACAAGAAACCCTCCTTCATAGAGAGCGGGCAAAACACAAGAAAACTCAGTCGGGGTCTTGCCCTCCCCTCAACCCCCTCCCGGCAAAGCCGGGAGGGGGAGTGGCCAGGCCTTTTGCCTCCGCCCACTCGCGTACCAGGCCGTAGGCCTCCTCCTCGGAGTAGGGACCTTCGTCCAAGCGATGCTCGAGGAGCAGCTCCATGATCTCCCCCACCAGGGGGCCGGGCGGGATGCCCAGGAAGGACATCACGGCGTGGCCGTCGATGGGCGGCCGGATGGCGTCGAGTTCCTCCTGCTCCCGCAGGGCGGCGATGCGCTCTTCCAGTTGGTCGATGCGCCTCTCCACCGCCCGGGCCTTCTTGGGATCTCGAGTCGTCACGTCGCAACGCACCAGCGTGTTGAGCCTCTCCAACAGCGGGCCGGCATCCCGCACATATCGCCGCACCGCCCGGTCGGTCCAGCCCATCTTCAGGGTGTGGGGGCGCAGGTGCAGGTAAACCAGGCCGACCACCGCGTCGACGTCGGCGCGCGAGTACCGCAGCTCCCGCATCCTGGCCCTGGTCATGCGGGCACCCACCACCTCGTGATGGTGAAAGGTCACCCCCTCCGGCCCGAAGGCGCGGGTACCGGGCTTTCCCACATCGTGAAAGAGTGCGGCCAGGCGCAACAGGCGATCGGGTGGGCAGCGCCCCACCACCGCGATCGTGTGCGCCAGCACGTCTTTGTGTTGATGAATGGGGTCTTGCTCCAGACGCAGCGCGGCGATCTCCGGCATGAACTCCCCGGCCAGGCCGCTCTTCACCAGGCCCCACAGGCCCTGCTCCACCCACTCCCCTTGCAGAAGCTTGTCGAGTTCATCCCGGATGCGTTCGGCCGACACTATCGCCAGCCTCCCCCGCATGGCCCTCACCGCCGCCACCGCCTCGTCGTCCGCCCGGAAGCCCAGGGTGCTCACAAAGCGGAACAGGCGCAACATGCGCAGCGGGTCGTCGCCGAAGGCAATTGCGGGATCCAGGGGAGTCCGCAGCAGACCCGCCCCCAGGTCGGCCAGGCCGCCGAAAGGGTCGATGACCTCCGGACCGGGAAGCAGGCGCAGGGCGGTGGCATTGACGGTGAAGTCCCGGCGGGACAGGTCGGTCTCCAGGTCGTCCGCGAACTCAACTACCGGCTTGCGGCTGTCGTCCCGATAGACCTCGGCCCGGAAGGTGGTTATCTCTGCTCGCACCCCGTCCTTGATGAGGCCGATGGTGCCGAAGGCCTCCCCCACCGTGTACATCTCATCGGCCCAGCCGGACACCAGGCGCCTTATCTCGGCCGGCCGGGCATCGGTTGTGAAGTCGTGCTCCTCCGAGTCGCGGCCCCTTCCCAGCAGGGCGTCGCGCACGCTGCCCCCCACCAGATACATCTGCTTGCCCTCCTCCGCGAAGCGCCGGGCAAGGACCGCGGGCACCCCATCGGCGCTCAGCAGAGGGTCGAGGCGGGCCGGGATCATGCTTAGCCATGGTAGGGCCGGCCCTGCCCCCGGGGCCGGTTCTCTCAGCCCAGGTCCCAGTGCTTGGCCGCCTGATCCAGGGACACCTGCACCATGTGGTGAGCGCGAGGCGGCGACTCATCCCCGGTTAGCCCGGGAAAGTCCCCCGCCAGCCCGTCCAGGGCGGCCGTCACCGATGACGAGATAGCGTCGAGTTCATAGCCCCCTTCCAGGAAGAAAATGATCCGCTCCGGGGCCATCTTCGCCAGGCGGCGGGCCATGCGCCCGTAGTCCGGCTCCCGCAGGTTGACGTTGGCCATGGGATCGTCGACGTGCCCGTCGAACCCGGCGCTCACCAGGATCCAGTCCGGACGCATCTCCTCAAGCACGGGCACGACGATGCTCCCGAAGGCCTCCTCGTACACATCACCGGCGGTGCCGGCGGGAATCGGGACGTTGATGTTGAAGCCTTCCCCTTCTCCCTTGCCCGCCTCATCAATCCACCCGGTGCCCGGGTAGAAGGGGAACTGGTGTGTGGAGATGTACAGCACATCCCTTCGGGCATAGAACATGTCCTGGGTGGCGTTGCCGTGGTGCACATCCCAGTCCACGATCGCTACCCGCTTCCCTCTCTCGGCGAGCCAGGCGGCGGTCACCCCGACGTTATTGAAAAGACAGAAGCCCATGGGGCGGTTGGGCATCGCGTGGTGCCCCGGCGGCCGCACCACCAGGAAGGCGGTATCGGCCTCCCCCTGCTCGAGGGCCTCCACCGCGGCCAGGCCTGCCCCGGCAGCATGCAAGGCCGCCTTCCATGAGCCCGGGGAGACCACCGTGTCGGCATCGAGTTGTCCTCCGCCGGCCGCGATGAAGTCCCGGATGCGCGCCACATGGCCGGCGCCGTGCACCGCGCAGAGCGCTTCAATAGGCGCCTCGGGCGCCTCCCTCTCCACCACCTCGAGAGAGGAACGATGCACTCCCTCGATGGCAGCATCGAGACGGGCCGCGCGCTCCGGGTGCCAGCCGCCGGTGTCGTGCTCCCAGCAGGCGGGATGGGTGTAGAGGAGCAGCCGCACCCCATCAGATTCGCAGATTCCGCGACTTGGTTCATCTCGATCGGCCTCCAGAAGGCCCGCCCTACCATCCCACCGAAGTGAGGGCCTCTTGACCGTCCACCTGCAGGGCACCTGGCCAGGGCCCGTGATTCTGCGGCGCGGCTGGTGCCGGGCCACCGCGCGGCCCTGGAACGACGACGTCCCCGAGGCCTACCTCCGGGTGGACAGAGGCGGAGCGGGCTTCCTCGCCGGCTGTGCAACCGCCCTCCTATCCATTCCGGGCGTCGCCGGGATCCTGTCGCCGCCCCTGCTGTCCGCCTCCCGCCCGGCCTGGGAGCAGGCGGGCTTCTTACTGCGGGAGAGACTGGCCCTGCTACGGCGGGAACTACCCGCACCGGGTGTGCCCGCACACCCGGTCACCCTCGGCGACGAGGACTCCCTAGGCGAGGCACTTCAGGTGGACCGCGCCGCCTTCGCCGGCTTCTGGCGCCTGAATCTCGCCGGGCTGCAGGAGGCACTGACCGCCACCCCCCACCGGGCACTCCACCTGTGCCGCAGCCCCGGAGGCACCCTCGCCGGGTTCGCCATCACGGGAGTGGGAACGTCGCTGTCCTACCTGCAGCGTTTGGCCGTGGATCCTCCCCACCAGTCCCAGGGGATCGGCTACTCGCTGCTGCGCGCCGCCGCCGCATGGGCACACGCGCGCGGCGCCTCCGCCTTGCTCCTCAACACGCCCGCGGACAACCACGCGGCCGCCGGCTTCTACCGGGTGTCGGGTTTCCAACCCGTCGGCGGCGAGCTGGCGGTGCTCGGCCGTCGCTCCTGACCCTCTCTCCCGGCGACACGACCCGTCGCGGCGCGCTATGGTCGTGCCACCCTGGACTCGGACGGAGACATGATCCGCATCGTCACCGACTCATCTTGTGACCTCCCCGACCACGTCATCGCCCAGCACCGTATCGAAATCGTCCCCCTCACCATCCGCTTCGGCGAGGAGGATCTGGTCGACCGCGAAGAACTCACCAGCGCCGATTTCTGGCATCGCCTGACTACCGGCAACGTCCTGCCGGAGACGGCGGCCCCCTCGGTGGGCCGCTTCCAGCAGGCCTTCAGCCGCCTGGTCTCCGCCGGCGCCGACGGCATCGTGGTCCTCTGCATCTCCTCCAAGATCAGCGCCACCATCCAGTCAGCCACCCTCGCCGCCGAGCAGTTCGCGGCCGGCGTCCCCGTACGGGTTATCGATAGCGCCGTGGTCTCCGGCGCTCTGGGCCTGGCGGCCGTTGAGGCGGCGAAGGCAGCAGCCGCCGGCCGCTCTCTCGACGAGGTCGAAACCATTGCCCGCGACGCTTGCGAGCGTGCACGCATCTTTGCTACCCCCGACACGCTGGAGTACCTGCGGCGAGGCGGACGCATCGGCGGAGCGGCCGCCCTGATCGGGGGGCTGCTAGACGTAAAGGCCCTCATCGGCTTCGAGGACGGCAGAGTTGCCGGTGTCGGCCGGGTCCGCACCCGGAAGCGCTCGCTGGTGTCCATCATCGAGCACGTGGCTGAACACGCTCCTTCCATCACCCATCTGGCCGTGGTCCACTCGGACCCGCCCGAGTTGTCCGACTTCCTGCGCGACCTGGCCGAGGTCTACCAGGAAGAGCCGATGATGTGCCGTTTCGGCCCGGTCGTGGGCACCCACATCGGCCCGGGGGCCCTGGGCGTCACCTACCTGGTGCGCTGAACCGGCTCTCCCGGCTCTCCACCTGCCCGGGACCCGGTAGCGTTCGGCTGGTGACCGGCCGACGCGATTCCGATTCCGCCCTTATCGAGCGGTATCTCCGGGGCGAAGTTGATGCCTTCAACGAGCTCATGCGCGCCCATGAAGATCGCGTTTTCGCTATCTGCCTGCGCATGCTGCGGGACCGCGAGGCGGCCCTCGATGCCACCCAGGAGACCTTCGTCACCGTGTTCCGCAAGGTGGACCGTTTTGCCGGCCATTCCGCCTTCTCCACCTGGCTCTATCGGGTGGCGGTGAACACCTGTTACGACCAGGCCCGCCGCAGCCGACGCGCCACAACCGAGCCTCTGTCTGAAGGGGAAGGGCCCCCCGACCACCACACCGCGGCCGCTCTGGACTCCGTGGAGTTGCGCCCCGATCTCGAGGCGGCCCTGGCGGCCCTGCCCGCGGAGTTCCGGGCCGCCGTGGTCCTCTGCGATGCCGAAGGGCTCGCCCTGCAGACCGCCGCCGAGATTCTGGGTGTACCGGTGGGCACTGTGAAGTCACGTGTTTTCCGGGGCCGGCGCCTGCTGGCCGACGCACTCGGGAACCTGCGGCCGACCTTCGACCCTCTCAGAGACGAGCACCATGACTAGGTACGACCCCGATCTCATCGCCGCCCTCGCCGCCGGTGAACTGGCGCCCGCCGAAGCGGCCGACCTGGAGAGGCAGATTGTTACTGATCCCCGGGCCGCCGCCCAGTTGGCCGTACAGCGCACCGCCCTGCGGGCCCTGCGAGATGCACCCGCCCCGGTGCTCTCTGCCGAGGAGCGAACCCACCTGAGGCAGGCGGTGGCTGCCTCTCTGCATCTGGAGCCGTCTCTCCCGGCCTCACCCGCCCCCCGACGCATCCCCTGGCGGCCCCTGGCAGTGGCCGCTGCCGCTCTCACCGCCCTGGCCATAGCCGTTCCCCTGGTCGCCCTGCTCTCCGTGGGCGATAATGGCCAAACCGCCCTTTCCACCTTGGCCCAGGATGATCTCACCGCGCGCAGCGCCGAGGAGGACGGCGGCTCGCTGATGGGAACCCCGGAACAGGCGCCCGGCGCCGCAACCTTGGGAGCAGAAGCCGACTACCTGACCGAGAGTGCCGTCGACGACCTCCTGGCCGACTCATCTCTGCTCATCGCCTCCGCCGACCCCGCCGTCATCGCCTGCGCGACCGAGGCCCGCTCTCTGCTGAGGGACGAGATTCCTCCGGCCGCTCTCATGCTGGCGGATGAAGAGGGCGACCGCGTCGTCTGGTTCGTGACGCCCGACGGGATCAGCATCTCCCGCCTGGCCATCTTCGACCCGAACGATTGCCGGCTGCTCGAGCCCCCCTACATCGGTCCATAAGGCCGAACCCGGCCCTCCTCCGGCCAATGCCCCCGGCTCCAAGCCTCTCTCCTACCGGCGGTCATCTCCACTCGGGCAGCCCACCCAGCCGTGAGCCGACTAACCTCGGCTCATCGTGGAGGACTATTCCAAGCGCATACCCAACATGCTCGAGACGGCCACCGACAAGGTGCGCTCGCTCACCGTCGATCGGGCGGCGCGCGTCCTCAAGTGGCTGGCCCTGGGGCTGGTCATCACCGCGCTCGCGTTGCTGGCCCTCCTGTTCCTGCTCGTGGGCCTCGCCCGCATCGTCGAAGGGCTGATCGGTCACGCCTGCGGGGACTGCTCCTGGGCCATGGAAGTAGCCTACGCGGCGATCGGGGGACTATTCCTGCTCTTCGGGGTGTTCCTGTGGGCCGTGAGGACCCGCGCCAAGAACCCCGAGGAATCGGACACGTGACCGAGACCCTTATCATCATCGGGTCGGGTCCGGCCGGGCTGACGGCAGCCATCTACGCTGCCCGTGCCGATCTCAGCCCCCTCGTCTTCGAAGGTATCCAGGCCGGGGGACAACTGATGATCACCACCGACGTGGAGAATTACCCCGGTTTTCCTGATGGGGTTCTCGGTCCCGAACTCATGGACCTGTTCCGTCGCCAGGCCGACCGCTTCGGCGCCCATCTGAACCCGGGTGACGTCACTCGAGTGGATCTGTCCGGCTACCCGTTTCGCGTGTGGGCCGGTGATGAACAGCACCACACCCGGGCGCTCATCATTGCCAGCGGTGCAGAAGCCCGCTGGCTGGGAGTACCCGGCGAGGAGAGGTTGCGCGGCTATGGGGTATCCGCCTGTGCCACGTGCGACGGGTTCTTCTTCAAGGGCCGACGCGTCCTGGTCGTCGGCGGCGGCGACTCGGCCATCGAAGAAGCGCTTTTCCTCACGAAATTCGCCTCTCAGGTAACCATCGTCCACCGTCGCGACGAGCTCCGCTCCTCAAAAATCATGACCCGCCGTGCCCTGGGACATCCCAAGATCGACGTCCGCTGGAACTCGGTCGTGGAGGAGGTGATCGGAGACGAGGCGGTCACCGCCGCCCGTCTCCGCGACGTGGTCACCGATCAGTCCGAGGAAGTTCCCGCCGACGGCCTCTTTATCGCCATAGGCCACGATCCCAGCACAGCCCTCTTCAAGGATCAGATCGACCTCGATGAGAACGGTTACGTCCTCACCTTCACCAACACTATGACCTCACTAGCCGGCGTCTTCGCCGCAGGGGACGTGGTTGATTCTTCCTATCGCCAGGCCATCACCGCCGCCGGCATGGGCTGCCGTGCTGCCATCGATGCCGAGCGCTGGCTCGAAGACCAGGAATGACGGCAGCAGGCCCAGAGTTGGTTGCACGTAGTCACATACTCAGGAGGAGGTGAGGGCCGCCGCGCGCGGCCGTCCTAAATGGCATCGAACACCGTCACTGCCACCGACCAGACCTTTCCCGATCTCATCGCGGGGGATAAGCCGGTCCTCGTCGACTTCTGGGCAGAGTGGTGCGGCCCCTGTCATATGATCACCCCCTTCCTCGAGGAAATCGCCGCCGACTACCCCGACAGGATCACCGTCGCCAGACTCAACGTCGATGAGCACCCCCAGACTCCGCTGCAGTTCAACATCCAAGGAATCCCCACTCTCATCGTGTTTCGCAACGGCCGGCCCACCTCTACTCGCATCGTGGGTGCCCGCCCCAAGGCAGCTCTCCTGAGCGAACTCGCCCAATACCTGACCTGACTTTCTGCCACCATGGGGCGCACCGTGCCCGCTACCAGCCCCGGCGACACCGGTGAAGCCGTTCGCGACATCCAGGAGCGCCTGGCTGCGCTCGGCTTTCCCTGCCAGGGGGACGCTCCCGGCACTTTTGGCCCCGCCACCGAGGCCGCCCTCCGCCGTTTCCAGGCCTCCCGCAACCTGCGTGTCGACGGCACCATCGACAACGGTACCTGGCGAAATCTGGTAGACGCCGGATTCCGTCCCGGAGACCGCCTGCTCTTCTACCGCCTTCCCATGCTCCATGGGGAAGACGTCGCCGCACTCCAGCACGATCTCAATGCCCTCGGATTCGATGCTGGCCTGCTCGACGGCATCTTCGGGGCGGAGACCCTCCGCGCCGTGCTCGCCTTCCAGCAGAACCGCCGCCTCCCTGAGGACGGCATCGTTGGCCCCCAATTTCTGGCAGAACTCTCGTTCGTGGTACGGGCCACGCACAAGGCCGGGCGGCACATACTCAGGGAGCGCCAGTGGCTAAGCACCCTGCCCCCCGCCCTGGTCGGGCAACGCGTCTACCTCGACCCCTTCTGTCGCAACGACCACGAGGCAGCCCTGGCCTGGGAAACCGTCATCGCCGGCGCCCAGGTCGTCTCCGAGGAAGGAGGCACGCCGCTGCTATCGCGCAGCGCCGACACCCGGCCGCCGGAAACGCTGCGCGCCCGCCAGGCGAACGAACTGGCCGCCGACATGGTCCTGTCCTTCTCCCTGCCCGGGGGCGACGTGGCCGGGATCTATTACTTCCGCTCCACCCTCAGCCACAGCGAGGCCGGGGCCGAACTGGCCACGGCGCTGGCCTCGCGATTGGGCCTGCTTGCCGTCGGCCGGGTCACTCCCATCTTGCAGCTGACACGATCCCCCAGCGTCATCGTCGCCATGCCCGGCCTCGGTGCCCGCCTGGGCCGCGCTACGGCCGCCGGTGTGGCCGCCTGGCTGGCTTCCCAGGAAGGTTACGACCCCGACACCACCCGGTAGATCCGCTCCAACTCCTCCAGTGAACGGAAGCGCACGGTCAGCTTGCCTCTCCCCCGGCGACCGTAGTCGATGAGCACGGCCGTCCCCAGCCGTTCCGCCAGGCGCTCCTCTAGAGCCAGGATCTCCGCCGGCCGCTGCGGCCGCGCCGCCTCCACCATCCGCTTGGCCGGCGTCCCCTCGCGCTCCTTCACCGCCTCCTCCAGCCTCCGCACGGGCCAGCCTTCGGCTGCCGCTCGCCGCGCTACGTACTCCGCGTACTTCGCGTCCTCTACCCCTACCAGCGCCCGGCAATGCCCAACGCTGAGCTCACCCCGAGTCAGCATCCCCTGGATGGAAGCCGGCAACTGCAGCAGGCGCAGGGTGTTTGTGATGACGGGGCGACTGCGACCCACCCGCGCGCCGACCTCTTCGTGTGTCAACCCAAAATCTTCCAGCAGCTGCTTGTAGGCGGCCGCCTCCTCCAGCGGACCCAGGTCCTCTCGCTGCAGGTTCTCCACCAGCGCCTCAGTCAGCCCCGAGGTCGTGTCGCCCTCTCTCACAACCGCCGGTATCTCCGCCAGTCCGGCCAGGCGCGCCGCCCTCCACCGCCGTTCCCCGGCGATAAGGACGAAACTCCCCGGCTCATTGCCCTGGCGCACCACCACCGGCTGCAGGACACCCACCTCCCTGATAGACGCCGCCAGTGCCTGCAGCCCATCGGTGGACATGCCACCGCGTGGTTGCTGCGGATTGGGTTCGATGGCCTCCAGCGGGATTGAGCGATAGCCCTCGATGGCCTCCTCCGCCGGGATGAGCGCCTGCAAACCCCGGCCCAACCCGGACTTACGAACGGCCATGTCTCCTCCTGAACTCGGCAGCCAGGTACCGATAGGCAAGGGCCCCGCGACTGCTTCGGTCAAACAACTCGATGGGCTCTCCAAAAGACGGGGCTTCGGCCAGACGCACGGTCCGCGGGATAGCAGTCTCGTACGCAACCTCCCCAAAGTGCTCCCTAACCTGCGCAGCCACCTCAGTCGTCAACTTGGTGCGGCGGCTATACATGGTGAGGACCACGCCCTCAATCTTCAGCTGAGGATTAAGGTTCGCCTGTATTAGTTCTATATTCCGTAGTAGCTGACTGAGCCCTTCCAGTGCGTAATACTCGCACTGGATTGGGATCAGTACTTCATCGGCCGCCGTGAGCGCATTCACCGTTATCAAACCCAGCGACGGGGGACAGTCAATCAGAATCGTGTCATACCGTGCCCTCGCACCATCCAGGGCCCTGGTCAACGCCCTCTCTCGAGCGAAACGGGCCACCAGTTCTATCTCGGCCCCCGCCAGGTCGATAGAAGCCGGCGCCAGGTAGAGGTCCTTGACGCGGGTCGGTTCGACTACCTCCTCAACAGGAAGATCCCCTACTAGAGCCTCATAGACGCTGTGAGTGAAGTCCGCCCTGGTGAAGCCCAAACCTGAGGTGGCGTTTGCCTGGGGGTCGGTGTCCACCAGCAACACCCTCTCACCACGCAGTGCCAGAGCCGCTCCCAGATTGATGGCGGTGGTCGACTTTCCAACCCCACCCTTCTGGTTGGCGATAGCTACAACTACACAACCAGGAGCATGACGCCTAGCCACTAGCCCGCATGATAAGCAGCCAGGCTGGGCCGTCAAGGATTTCGACCGGCACCTCAACCAATTCGGGCTCAAGACCCAGTGCTTCAGCAACACCCATGAGATCCCTCGTTCGGGGTGGGGGCTGCAACTGCCGGCTCAACCCAAGCACGGCCGTGCCCGCCGGACCCAGAAGACGAGATGCCAGACCAACCACCTCCGGTGCCCGCAGGGCCCCCCGAACCACAAGCCCATGCCATTCATCCGCCACCGCCAGCGCATCACCCTGGGCAATCAAGACGTTTGTCAAACCCAACATTCCTACCACCCGATGCAACATCCGCACCCGCCGTCCACCCCTATCCAGCAACGTCACACTCACGTTGGGCCACAGAACAGCCAGGGGAACACCCGGCAATCCGACCCCACTTCCCACATCAAGGAGCTCGGAGGGCGGTGTCTCTCTCCAACCACAGGAGAAGAGAAGTGAATCCGCCAGGTGCCGTGACCAGATGCGCTCTCCCTCTCTGGGCCCGAGACCACCGGCTGGGACAGCTTCCGCTATGAGCCATTGACCGTAGGCGGTGAGCATCTCCTCCTGCATTGGGGAGAGAGACCCCCCGGCCCATGTCACGGCTCGCCGCGCCAAATCCACCGACTCCATCAATGCACTCCCCCCTCCCAACTCGCCGTTGTTCCACGTGAAACCAGCACGGCCTGGTGGAATCCAGACCCGGTTCCTATCTCAGTCCTCCTCAGCCCGCGCAATCACCACCGACCGATCGGGGTCCTCTCCCTCAGAGAAAGTGCGCACTCCCTCAATCTCAGCCACTGCATCGTGGACCACCTTGCGATCCGCGGCGTTCATGGGCTCGAGCATCACCTCGCCGCCCTCTTCCAGCACCTTGGCGGCCAGTCGCCCTGCATAGATGCACAGGGCCTCCCGGCGCCGCTGGTTGTAACCCGCTATGTCCAGCCGAAGCCTCGCCCCCGCCTGGCTCTGCCTATGCACCATCGTCCGGCACAACTCCAGTATCGCATCCAGGATCGCACCCTTGGCCCCCACCAGGGCCTCAGTCTGCTCCCCGGAGACATCCACATAGATGATGTCATCATCGACCCGAGTGGTCACCTCTCCCTCGAGGCCGAAAACCTGCAGCAGACCCTCAAGAAATGCCTCTACTATCGCGGCTTGCTCATCGACCGACACGACCGGCGCGCCGCTCTCACTCCTGTCGGCACCCCCGGTCTCGGTCCTCCCCGACTCAGCTCTCTGACGGCGCACTCCTGCCTCATTCCTGGCCCGGCCGGATTCACCGGCGGCCTTATCCCGTTCGCGACCACGCTTTCCCTGCGGGCGCCGACCCTTCTGGGGACTGGCCCCCTTGTCCTCTTCTCCCTTCTTGGCCTGACCACTGGCACTCTCGCCTGAACTCCGTGACCGGCGCCGACGATGACGACGCTTGGGACGCGGCTTGATACGCACCAGCGCATCCTGGCTCCCAATCCCGAGGAACCCCCGCTGTGGCTGCTGGAGCACCTCGATCTCCGCCCCGTCCGCCGACTCCAGACCGAGCTCCTCCAACCCGAGCTCCACAGCCTCCTCAACCGTCCTCCCCCTAACTTCCACCCACTCCATAGATGTCATCTTCTCCTCCGCTTCTTGCCCCGCTGCTGAGAAGCCTGCGGACTACGAGTCGATCCACTCGCCCCTGGCTTGGGCTGCGTCTTCTGAGGAACGGTCGGCTTTCCCGGTCGCGGCGCCGGCTTCGTCTCCGGTTTCGCCTCCGCCTCTCCTACCTCCGGCATTGCCTCATCCCGGGCTCCCGACTTACGTACTGCCCTCTTGTCCATCCAGAGGATCAGCGACTGCTGCCCTATCCGGAAGATGTTGCTGGCTGCGAAGTACACCACCAGGCCCGCAGGCAGGGTAAAGGAGATGAACCCAAAGAAGATTGGAAAAATCTTCAAGATCGCCTGACCCGGCTGCTGCGGCGCCGCCTGCCCCTCGTTGCGCTTGGCGGTCATCTGTGCCTGCTGGTACCACGCCGTTGCCATCACAATCAGCACGGTGATCAAGTACGGAGTGAATGTCAGCCACCCCGCGTCGAACCCGGTACGCGGGGTAGTCCCGAGATCCATCCACAGGAAGTTCCTCCAGTTGGCTACCCCCTCTCCGTTCCAGGCCCATATCACTTCGGCAAGCCGACTTCCATCCGGGAGGAACTTGGCCGCCTCCTCCGCGGTGGTACGAGCAAAGGAAAGCAGCACCTGATATAGCGCGAACCACACCGGCATCTGCAACAACAGTGGCAGGCAGCCGGCAGCGGGGTTGATCTTCCTCTCCTTGTAGAGAGCCATCGTCGCCTGCTGGAGAGCCGGCTTGTCCCCCGCGTGCTCCTTTTGCAGTCGCTTCAACTCCGGCTGCAACTCCTGCATGGCCTTCATCGACCTCGTCTGCTTGAGCGTCAGAGGGAACAACAACAGCCCTACCGCTACCGTTAGCAAGATGATGGCCACCCCGAGGTTGGGCACCAGCCCGTACAAGAGCGATACCACCGTGCCCAGAAACTCTCGAATGGCATCCCAAATAGCCATAGCTCACCCCGCCTTTCTCGGGACAGGGTCGTATCCCCCGGCGTGGAATGGATGGCAGCGCCCCACCCGCCGCACCGCCAGCCACAAGCCCCTCACCACCCCATGCTCTCCGATTGCCGCGTAGGCGTACTCCGAGCACGTCGGCAGATATCGACAGCGCGGGCCGAGCAGGGGAGAGAGGGTACGCTGGTACGCCGTCACAAGCTGTTGCAGCCACCAGCCGGGTCGCTGCCACTTGACTGCTCTGAGCCTTATCACGTCTCTCTCGCCTCTTCTTCCACCGCCCCACCCAGCCAGGCCACCAATTCCTGGAAGGGGGTCTCCAGTACTTCCCTCCCGGCCAGCACTACATAGTCCCGGCCGGGAGGCAATACAACAAGCGCCAGTGCCTCCCGCAGCCGGCGCTTCGCCCGATTGCGCTGCACCGACCCGCCCACCGACCGTCCGACCGATACCCCCACCCGGGGGGACGCAGACCCGGCCGGCGCTGTGATCACCGTCACCCCGCCCACTCGCCGGCGCCGCCCTTCGCGGCGGACCCGACGAAATTCCGTTGCCCCTCGCAGTACGCCGAACGGCCGGCCCCTAGGCCGACAGACGGCGGCGTCCCTTGCTCCGGCGGCGCTGGAGCAGGGCACGTCCCGTCCGGGTCCGCATGCGGTGGCGGAAGCCATGCTTCCTCTTGCGACGGCGAACGTTCGGCTGGAAGGGGCGCTTCATAAGAGGATTCCCGACGAGAGAGGTAATGGACGGGCCGACAGGTTACGGAGACAGCGTCCCCTTTGTCAAAGCTGCGGCGCCCGCGGCCTCCGCGCCACTGTGTCGCGAAAGATTGCCTACTCCCCCTCTCTCCTCCCCGCCGCGTACCAACTGTCTTCGCCATCACCCATTCTGCTTAGCTCACAACGCCTTTCTGCCACATACAGTGTCTCTAATCAGGGTGTAGCGCGCGTTTTGGCGTTCTTGTCGGGTCCTCCCACCCCTCCATATACTCAGCGCCGCCGGATGGTTCGGCGTTACTTCCCTCGGGTCGGACCACCCACGGCGCCACACGTGGCTGGAGGCACCGTCACCCCGAGGTGCGCCCTTCTCCACAGTTGTGGATAGACCTGTGGAGAAACCCGACAGGGCGTGCGGGGTGCGCGGAGGACACGTGGAGGCACATTCCCCGACCGAGTGGGACCAATTCCGCCGGACGTTACGCGGTCGCGTCACCCCCGTCACATGGCAGACCTGGCTAGAGGGGCTCGAGCCATCTGCCGTGGAGGGGGGAGTCGTCACTCTCCTGGCGCCCAGCGAGTTTCATCTGCGCTGGGTCAACGACAAGTTCCGTCCCCTGGTGGAGGACGCCGTATCTGCCGTGTTCGGCCCGGATGCTCGGCTGGTGATCGATGCCCGGCCCGCCCCGGCCTTCTCCGATCTCGAGGACTTCGAGGAAGAGCCCGAGCCGCCGCCCGAACCCGCCATCCCCGGGCGGCCCCTTCCTCTCTCTCCCCCCGGCATGGATGGGCTGGTCCCCAAGTACAGCTTCGAGAACTTCGTCGTCGGCCCGTCGAACCGGTTCGCTCACGCGGCGGCCCTGGCCATCGCCGAGCAGCCCGGCGGCCAGTACAACCCCCTCTTTATCTATGCCGGTGCCGGCCTGGGCAAGACACATCTCCTACAGGCCATCGCGCGCCACGTCCTGGAACTCCATCCTCGCCTGGGCGTGTACTACACCACCTCGGAAGCCTTCTTCAATGATTTCATCGATGGAATCCGGCGCAAGCGCATGGATGAGTTCAAGGCTCGCTACCGCGGTGCCGACTTTCTGCTGGTAGACGATGTCCAATTTTTGGAAGGCAAGGAGCAGCTACTCGAAGAGTTCTTCCACACCTTCAACGCCCTCCATGAGCACGGGAAGCAGCTGGTGTTCAGTTGCGATCGACCCCCCCGCAGCCTGGTCACACTCGAGGACCGGTTGCGGAGCCGCTTCGACTGGGGTCTAACCACGGACATCCAGCCCCCGGACGTCGAAACTCGTCTGGCAATTCTGCGCAAGAACGCCGCGTTTGCCCCCTGTGATGTACCCGCCGATGTCCTCCAGTTCATTGCCGAGCGGGTAGTAGACAACATCCGGGAGCTGGAAGGGGCCTTGACGCGCGTGACGGCGTACGCGGCCCTGACTCATCAGAGCATCGACCTGGAAATGGCGGCCGATGTGCTGCAAGATCTGGGACCGAGCCCCGCCCGCACAC
>CAZJRF010000041.1:0-16007 GCA_964548475.1 uncultured Acidimicrobiia bacterium | reverse complement strand
GCTGCGGCTCGCGCCTTCGTCCTCCATCTGTCGTCGCGCCTCCCCCGGCCCGAGAGGGCCGGGGGAGGCACTACAGCAGAATGGTGACCGTCAGCCCTCGATGCCGAGCTCCTTCTTCAGCTCGTCCAACTTCGCGTCGGCCTGGGCCACCGAGATCGTCTCGCGCAGTTCCATCTCGGCCCCTTCCGGGGTGGCCTCGCGCAGCTCGGCCCGGGCCATCGCCTCGGCCCGACGCGCCTCGATCTTGTCCTCCACCTTCTCCAGGCTGACCGCTTCGTCGTCGAAGCTGGTCGTCATGGACTCCACGGCCTTGTTGACCGACTCCTGCATCTTGGCCTGCTGCAGGGAGCCGACCAGCTCCATGCGCTTGGCGGCCAGCTCCTGCAGACGCATCGCGTTCTGCTGCACCGCCCGCTTGGCGCTCTCGGCCTGAGCGGCCGCCGTCTCGTACTGGGCCTTCAAGGAGCTCAGGTTGTTCTCGGCAGCCTGCAGTCGCATGGCAATGCCCTGGGCGCTGCGATTCCACTTCTCGGCACCGGCGGTGTCGCCGGCGGCGGTGGCCGCCTGGGCCTTAAGGAGAGCCTGCTTGGCCAGCTCCCGCGCCTCCCCGCCATCGTCGGCCGCCCGCTCCATCTTGCTCTCCAGTTGCGTGCGGTGAGCGACCACCTTGGCAGCCTGGGTGCGCAGGTCCTGATCGCGCCTGCGCGCCTCTGTGATGGCCTGTTCGATCTCGATCTCGGGATCCATCATGGCTTCCGTCTTGCTCCGGAACAGGGCCTTGATGTATCCCCAGAGGCGCTTGAAGAAACCCATGTGCATCCTTCTTGCTCGGGTACACACAGTGTAGGAACGGGTCGCGGGGCCACGCTACCCGGCCGCCGCCGGCGGCCCGTCAGCGGCGCCGGGTGCGGATGTGGCCCGCCCGGGACCGGGTTCGCGACACCGAACCGCCCCCGCGCGAGGACGTGCGGCGAGTTCCCGACCCCCACCCGACTGACCTGCTGCCCCCGCCCCAGGTGCCCGTGCTGCGCGACCTGCCCCAGTCGAAGGAGCGCCCGGCCGCCATGCCTCCGACGATGACCGCGAACACGTTGAGCCAGTCGAGCCCCCCGCCGCCGTAGGACCTGGGGGCGGCGGCGGCGGGCACGTCTCGGCCCCCCACCTCGATCATGCGGGTGTCGGGCTGCTGGCCCCGGCGCAGCTTGTCGGCATCGGCGGCGCACACCCGCACCGTCTTGGTACCGGCGGCGGTGCGCACCTCGGCATCCTCAAAAGGCCCGGAGTGGGTGGGGTCGAAGAAGCAGGCCGCCCGCTCCTCGGGAGCCGGCTTCTCCGGTACCGGCTTCCCGTCGGCCAGAGCCGCCGCCGCGTCCAGCTGCCAGCGGGCCTCGTCGAGACGGTCCGAGAGCTCCTCGAGGCGCGCCAGGTCGGTGGCCGCCTCGTAGCTCTCGGAGGCCTCGGTGAAGGTGTGGCTCGCCTGCTCCAGATGCCGGTTGTCTTCCCGGCTCTCCGACAGCGACACCTTGTCGGAGATCTCGAGGATGGTGTTGGCCATGGCATCCAGCTGAGCCTTGATCTCCCGGCGGGCCTCCTCAATAGAACGCTCCCGGCTGGCAGTGGCAGCCTTGCCCTGGCGCCGCACCGCCCACACCACCCCCAGCACCAGGAGGCCAACGAGAACCAGCAGCACGATCAGGCCGGTCTTGCTGCTCCCGCCGTCTCCCGTTGCGTCGCCGGGATCCACCGGCGCAGCCCCAGTCAGGGAGCCGACCACCGCGTTCACGTACCCGACGTCGCCCCCCCCGGCGGCGTAGCCCGCGTCGAGGGCCCTCTCAATCTGGTCCTCGGAGAAGTCGTAGGAGACCATGCCCTCCCCGGTGGCCGACAGCACCAGCACCGACCCGTCCCCGATGCGGTCGAGCACCCCGTCGGCGAAGGTGGTCGGGCCGCCGGCCGGGTCATCGTTGAGCAGCACCACGAAGAGGCGCACCCCCGCGTTGCCGGCGGCGGCCACCGCGGCGGAGATGCGGGCCTCTTCGGCCGGCAGGGCGGGGTCGATCCAGTAGCCGCGGTCTCCCCCCTCCGCCACCACCCGTTGGGGTGTCTGGGCCAGGGCGGGCAAGGCCACGCAGACCACCACGGCGATGAGCAAGGACGAGAGCAGGAGACGGCGGGTCATGGCGGCAACTCTAGATGGGGAACCATGCTGCGGGGCGAGACGGCTGCCGCCGCAGGCCCGAGGCGGGCCACCTCGGCTGTCCCGACAGCCTCAGCGCCCGAACAGAGCCCGCACGAAGAACCACAGGTTGGCCGGACGCTCGGCCAGCCGACGCGTGAAGTACGGATACCACGAATCCCCGTAGGGCACGTACACCCGCAGCGCGTATCCGGCGCCGACGAGCTCCTTCTGCAGGGAGGGACGGATCCCGTAGAGCATCTGGAACTCGAAGGGCTCCCGCCGGCTCCCGCCCATTTCCCGGGCCATCGCCACCAATCGATAGTTGTGCGTGCCGATGGCGGGCCGCACGCCCTCGCAGGCCATAAGGTCGGCCATGAGCGACGCGAAAGCCTCGTTCACCTGTCCTCGCTGCCGCAGGGCCACCTCCGCCGGCTCGTCGTAGGCTCCCTTGCAGATGCGAATGTGACCCCCGAGCGGCAGCACCCGGGCCAGGTCGCGGGGTGTGCGGTGCAGGTAGGTCTGCAGGGCGACGCCCAGGTTCCCGTACTTCTCCTGCACACGGGCGTAGAGGTCCAGGGTCACCTCGGTGAAGTCGCTCTCCTCCATGTCCACCGTCACCGTCGTCCCCACCGATGCCGCCCGCTCCGCCAGTTCGCGCAGCGACTTCTCGGCAAGAGCGTCATCGAAGCCGAGGCCCAGCTGGGTCAGCTTCACCGAGATGTTGGCATCAAGACCCTCGACGGCGATGCGCTCGATACAGGCCAGGTAGTCGTCCCGAGCCTGCAGCGCCAGCCGGGCATCGGCCACGTGCTCGCCCAGGTGGTCGAGGGAGACGCTGAAGCCGGAGACGTTGAGCTGCCGGGTCACCTCAACCGCCTCGTCGAGGGTCTCTCCGGCCACGAACCGCATGGCGACCCGGCGGCCCCAGCCTCCGCTCATGAACATCCGCTGCACCAGCTTGCGCTTGGTGACGGCCAGCACCAGACGCCCCAGCAGGCTCACAGGACCACCCCGGCCGCTCCGGTCACAGGAGCTCCTCAGCCTGCCGGCCGAGCTCGCGAGAGCGCTCGGCGGCAGCCTGCACTGCATCCTCCACCAGAGCGCGGAACCCGCGCTCCTCCAGGACGTGCACGGCGGCGGCCGTCGTTCCCCCCGGCGAGGTGACCTGCGCCCGCAGGTGCTGGGGACTGGCCTCGAGGCCGGCCAGCAGCACTCCCGCCCCGCGCGTCGTCTGCTTGACCAGGCGCTCGGCGGCATGCCGTGGAATCCCCTCACGGATGGCTGCCTCGATCAACGCCTCGGCCAGCAGGAAGACGTAGGCGGGCCCGGTACCGGAGACGGCTGTGACCGCGTCGAGCAGTGGCTCGTCGAGCAGGATCGTCTGCCCCACCGAACTGAGCACCTCGGTGGCCGATCGCACCGCCTCCGGACCGGCGTGGCGTCCCGGGCAGTAGGCGGTGATCGCCTCCTCGAACAGGGCCGGCGTGTTGGGCATTGCCCGCACCACCGGCACCTCCCCGAACGCGCTTTCGTAGGCGCGAATGGGCACGCCGGCGACAAGGGAGATGACAACCTGCTCGGGGGTGATCACCCCCTGGATCTGCCGGATCAGAGGTGGCACGTCGGCCGGCTTGACCACCACCACCACCACCCGGCGGCCGCGCGCCGCCTCGGCCGCGTCCAGGTAGGTCCGCAGCCCCCGGCGCTCTTCCACTTCCAGCTGCCGCTCCGGCCGACGAGCGGCCAGGACCAGCGCCTCGCGCTCCCAGCCCGCCCGGTGCAGGCCGGCGGCAAGCAACTCGCCCATAGCCCCGGCCCCGAGGACGGCTACCGTCTCATGCATCGGCGGCAGTATATGGCCGGCCCCCCGCCGCTCCGTCCGGGTATGCTCGCCTGCAGTACATGCGGCCGCCTCTGACCGACAGCATCCCCCTGTTTGCTGCCCTGGCCGGCCTGCTGCTGACTGCGGCGTTCCTGGCGGCAGCCGAGACTGCCCTGCTCCGGGTGCCCCGGGTGCGCCTGCAAGTAGCGGTTGAGCACGGCGATCGCTCCGCCGCCCGCCTGCTCAGCCTGGAGCGGGACCTGCCCCGGGTGCTCAACGCGGTGCTGTTGACCGTGCTACTGGTGCAGGTAGGAGCAGCCACCATCGCCGGCGTGGTCGCCGACCGCCACTTCGGCAACACAGGGGTGACCATCGCCTCGGTGCTGCTCACCGTGATCATGTTCATCTACACCGAGGCCATTCCCAAGACCTTGGCCGTGCGCCACCCGCTCACCGTCGCCCGCTTTGTAGCCCTGCCGGTGACCGCCCTTGCCTTGCTCACCAGGCCGATTGTCGCCGTACTCCTGTTCCTTGCGGATCTGCAATCACCGGGCAAGGGCATTCCGTCCCGGCCCACAGTCACCGAGGAGGAGCTGCGCCGCCTGGCCGTCGAAGCGGCCGCCTCCGGCGAGATCGCCCCCGACGATCTGGAGCTCATCGAGCGGTCATTCGCCATCGGCGATACTCCGATCAGTGCGGTGGCCGTGCCCCGGCCCGACGTGCTCGCCATTCCCTTGCAGGCGAGTCTCGACGAGGCGCTCGGCCGCGCCCTGCGCTCAGGCCACCGCCGCCTGCCCGTCTACCGGCGCGACCTGGACAACATCACCGGAGTAGTGCGGATCAGGGACCTGGTCGCGGCCCAAGAGGCCGGCCGACCCTCCGACCTCGCCGAACTCCAGCAGCCGGTTCTTACTGTGGCCGAGACGCGCCCGGTGCTCGAGGTCCTGCGCGAGATGCAGGCGACCGGCTACCACCTCGCGGTGATCATCGACGAGCACGGCGGTACCGCCGGGATCGCCACCGTCGAAGACGCGGTGGCGCAGCTGGTCGGAGACATCGACGAGGCTGGGCGCACCCGCTCCCGGACCGTGCGCCCCGTCGGTCCCGGTCGGTGGCAGGTCGATGCCGGCACCGACCTCCAGCTCCTGGAGGCGGCCCTCGGCGCGGAACTGCCGACCGGCAGATGGCGAACGGTGGCCGGCATGGTCATCGGTGTCGCCGGGCGCATACCCAAAGTGGGAGACGAAGTGGAGGTACCCGGGTACACGTTCCTGGTGACGGCCGCCACCAGGCGGCGCGTGCTCCGGGTCGAGGTGTCCGTCTCCTCCCCCACGACTCCGGACCCGGAGGTAGTTGACTAACTCGCCGGCGGCACGTCCAGCAGGATGCGGGCGTCGAGGGCGAGGCAGCCCTCACCGGCGTTCCCCACCCGCACCGGGTTCAGGTCGATCTCCGCTATCTCGGGGAAATCCGTCACCAGCCGGGTGACCCCCCCGATTGCCGCCACCAGGGAGGGCACGTCGGCCGGGGCCTGCCCCCGCACTCCTTCGAGCACCCGGTAGGCCCGCAACTCGCGCAGCATGCCCTCGGCGGTCGCCCGGCCGAAGGGAGCCACCCGGAGAGCGGCATCGGCCAGCACCTCGACGAAGATGCCGCCCATCCCCACCAGCACCACGTGCCCGAAGTCGGGATCGCGGCGCGCTCCGATGATCATGTCCCGGCCTTCTGCCGCCATCGGCTGCACCAGCACCCCGTTCACCGACGCCCCGGGAGCGCGGCCGGCCGCCGCCGACATGATCTCCTGGTAAGCACCCCGCACCGCGGCCTCATCGGCCAGGTGGAGACGCACGCCCCCCACATCTGATTTGTGCAACAGATCGGCCCCCACCACCTTGAGGGCCACCGGATAGCCCAGCGACGCCGCCGCCTCCAGGGCCTGCTCCTCATCCAGGGCTTCAATCCCCGTAGGCACCCGCACCCCGTAGGCGGCGGCCACCGTCAGGGCTTCGGGCAGGAGCAGGTGGCGGCCCTCCGCCCGGGCGCGGGCCAGCACCCCCTGCACCAGATCGGGGTCGGCCGGCCCCTCGGGACGGACGCCGTCGGGCAAAACCCCCCGGCGGAAGTCGCGTCGCAACGCGAGCGCCCGCACCGCCTCCGTCGGCTCGTCAAAGACCGGGCCGGGCAGCACTTTCTTGAGGCGGCTGACCTCTTCGGAGGAGGTGTCCGGGTGCATCGCCACCGGCTTGCCGGCCCGCATCGACAGCTCGTGCAGCTTGCGGAAGAACACTTCTGCCCCCGGTCCCTCCGGCCCGCTGACGTAGGTGTGCATGAACACCATGCCGTCCACCTGCTCCATCGCCAGGGTGTCCCGGGCCAGGTCGCGGTAGACATCCAGGTCGAACACGTCTCCGAGGTCCATAGGGTTGGTGAGCCGGATCACGTTGGCCCGCAGGCGCTGTTGTGCTCGATCGAGGAAGTCCCGGGGCAGCTCGACCAGCTCCAGGCCGTTCAGCTCGCACTCGTCGGCAGCGATAACCGCATGGCCCCCCGACCGTGAGAGGACCGCCACCCGGCTTCCTCGCATAGGGGGCAGGGAGAGGGCCTTGAGATAGTGCACCAGCTCACCAAGGCCGGCCACGCGCCTTATGCCCACCTGGCGGAAGGCCCCGTCGACCACCTGGTCGTCGGCAGCCAGAGCTGCGGTGTGGGAAGCGGCGATCCGCCGGGCGGCCGCCCCCCGGTTCGACTTGAGCACCAGGATGGGCTTGTCGGTTCGCCGCGCCAGATCCATGAGACGGCGGCCGTCGACGATCCCCTCCAGGTAGAGGCAGATGGCCTGCGTCTCGGGGTCCGCAACCAGGTACTCAAGCAGGTCGTTCTCGTCCACGTCGAGCTTGTTGCCCATCGACACAAGTTTGGCCACGCCCAGGCCCTCGCTGGTAAGGGTGTTGAGGATGCTGATCATCACCCCGCCGCTCTGGCTGAGCACCGAGATCCCCCCCGGTTTGATGGCCGGCTCCAGCGGGCCGAAGGCGGTGGCCAGGCCCGTGCGGCAATTGAATACACCCAGGCAGTTCGGCCCAATGAAGCGGATCTCGTGACGGGCGGCCACCTCGCGTACTCGTGCAGCAAGGGCCCGCCCGGCTTCCCCGGACTCGTCGAACCCACCCGACTCGATCACCACCCGCCGTATGCCCAGGCGGCCACACTCCTCAAGCAACTCGGGGACCACCGCAGAGGGGGTGAGCAAGGCCGCCAGTTCCACCGGCCCGGGGATCTCCGACAGCGAGGGGTAGATGGGCCGACCGAAGATCGACCCGCCCTTCGGCCCCACCTCGTACACCGCCCCCTGGTAACCGAAAGTCTGCAAGTTGGCCGAGATCAGCCAGCCCAGGTTGTCGATTGAGTTGGAAACCCCCACCACCGCTACCGACTTCGGCTCGAAGAAGCCCCGCATCGTCCTTGCTCTCGCTCTCGGTTGGCCGCCACCCTAGACACGGCGCGCAAGGCCGGAATCCGTCACTCCGCCGGGGGCCGCGTCGGTCGACCGACGCGCAGCGGGGCGCTCGATTATCGGCGCCGACCGGCGCATCGAGCGTCACAGCGCCTCTCCGGGCACGGGGCCGGTGCGGGGAGGCCGCCGACGTCCGCGTCGGCTCTCCCGACGAAACCCCTCAGGCCGGGGGATCGTCGGCCGATCCATCACTCGTGCTCGTGCTCGTGTGCCGCAATTGCGGAGGGGTGGTGGTCTTCGGGCCCGACGGCTGGGGCCACCGGGACCCGGGCCCGCCTTGCCCCTGCCTGCGGGTGGCCTGGCCGCCTCCGCTCCCCGACGACGACTAGTCCGCCTCCCCGGCCTCCCGGCGGGTGGTCTCGTAGGGGATGAACCCTGCCCACTGGCAGAGCAGCAGCGCACGCGGGTCGTCCCCCTCGCTCACGCCGGTCCACACGCGCTCGGGCCGGTAGTCCCACGCTGCCTCCACCGCCAGGCCGAGGAACCACTTGCCCAGATGCCGGCCACGGAACTCGGGCAAGAGGCCCAGCCGGGTCAGGCGCACCTCTTCTTCCGTCCGGCGGTCCAGTTCGAAGAACCCGGCCGGGGCACCCCCCAGGTAGAGCACGAAGACGTCGAAGGCGGGATCCGTGAGGCGGGCGTCCAGGTCCTCGTTGGAGAGCGCTGGGCCGCGGGGGGACTGCCCACCCATCTGCTCATTCAGGTACCGGTAAAACGGCAACGACGGCTCGTCGAGGCGCAGGAGCAGGACCCCGCGCTGCGGTCCCCGGGTCTGCAGCCGGGGGTGCTCCCGCATCTCCAGGTAGGTAGTGATCACCTGCACGCCCACCACTCCGATCGCCGCCGACCCTGCGAACCCCCATGATGGCCACGGGGAGCCCCCGCCAGCAAGCAGAAGTTGGGCGCCTGGTGCTCCCCCTCCCGGCTCGGCCGGGAGGCAGCCGGGGGGAGGGCAAAAGGGCGCGACGGCAGGCTGGTGTACGCGTGACTTCCCCTCTGCGGCCTTCGGCCGGTTCCCCCTCCCGCGGCAGCGGGGCAGGGCGGAGGGTGGGGGCTTACCTCTTCGTCCCCACGGGGGAGACGATTGCCCCCTCCGCGCCTGTCTTTGGCAGGCGTGCCTCCCCCGCCTGGCGGCGGGGGAGGCACTTCTCTCTGGAACCGACGAGCTGACTAGAAGGCCTCGTCGGCCAGGGTCATCAGGTCGCCGTCCTCCTGCTCGGCCAGGATGCGCCGGAGCGTGGCCTTGGGCAGGACGTTGGCGGCGAACCAGCGCGCCGACGCGATCTTGCCCTGGTAGAACGCCTTGTCCTTCGCCGACGCCTCGGGCAGGGCGGCATGGGCGATCTCGGCATGGCGGAGCAGCAGCCAGCCGATCACGGCCTCGGCCAGGCTGAACAGCAAGTCGTTGGTATGCAGACCGGTCTTGTAGATCTGGGGCGGGTCCTGCATGGCCGCCATCGCGTTGCCCACCATGGCCATCACCTGGGCCTGCACATCCTCGAGGGCCTTGCCGAGCAGGGCACGCTCCTTGGCGAAGGCATCGTCGTCACCACCGCCCTGGATAGTCTCCATGATCTGGCCCGCCAGGCCCATCAGCGTCTGGCCCTGATCGCGGGCGATCTTGCGGAAAAACAGGTCGAGGGCCTGGATACCCGTGGTGCCTTCATACAGGCTGTCGATCTTGAGATCGCGGACGTATTGCTCCATCGGGTAGTCGACGGTGAAGCCGGAGCCGCCGAGCACCTGCAGGCATTGCCCCATCAGGTCGTAGGCCCTCTCCGAGCAGTAGCCCTTGACCAGCGGGAGCAGCAGGTCGTCGAGCTTGGCCAGCGACTTGTCCTCGGGGTGCAGGATCACCTGGTCGAGCACCCAGGCGCTGTACAGGGTGAGCGCCCGCATCCCTTCGGCATGGGCCTTCTGCTCCATGAGCATCCGGCGTACGTCGGGGTGGCGGATGATGGCCACCCGTGGGGCTTCCGGGTCGCGGGTCTGGGTGAGGTCGGCCGACTGGATGCGCTCCTTGGCGTAGGCCAGGGCGTTCAAGTAGCCGGTGGACAGGGTGGCCGCGGACTTGGAGCCGATCGACATGCGGGCGTCCTCGAGGACGTGGAACATCTGCCGGATGCCCTCGTGCACCCCGCCCAGCAGCCAGCCGACACAGGGCTTGTCGAGCCCGAAGGTGAGCTCGCAGGTGACCGAGCCCTTGATGCCCATCTTGTGCTCGATCGTGGTGGTGGTGACCCCGTTGGGCTCCTTGGGGCTGCCGTCGGGGTTCACCAGGTACTTGGGGATGATGAAGCAGGAGAGGCCCTTGGTCCCCGGGCCGGCCCCCACCGGGCGGGCCAGGACCAGGTGCAGGACGTTCTCGAAGTAGTCACCGTCGCCGCTGGTGATGAAGCGCTTCACTCCCTCGATGTGGTACATGTCGCCCTCAACGGGGATGGCCTTGGTGGTCCCGGCCCCCACGTCGGAACCGGCGTCGGCCTCGGTGAGGACCATGGTGGCCCCCCAGCGGCGGTCCATACACCAGTGGGCCCACGTGTCCCTCTGCTCAGGAGTGCCCACCGAGGCCACTACATAGGCCATGAGCGGGGCTCCCACGTACAGGAAGGCGCCGGCGTTGGAGCCCATGAACAACTCCTGCACCGCCCAGCGCAGGGACGGAGGTGCCCCGAAGCCACCCAGCTCCTCCGGCATGGACACACGGTCCCAATCGCCTTCGTAGTACTTGTCGAGAGTACGGGTGAGAGCCGACGGCAGTTTCACCTCGCCGTCCACCAGTTGGGGTCCATCTAGATCCAGCTCAGCAAAGGTCTCGGCGAAGTCCTCGACGGCGAGGCGTTCCACTTCGCGGAGGACATCGCCGGCGGTGTCCCGATCCATCTGGGTAAATGGCCCGGTGCCCAGGTACTCCTGGATACGGTTGGCCTCGAAAAGGTTGAACTCCAGATCCCGAAGGTTGGAGATGTAGTGACCCATGACCGACCTCCCCCGCGAAGGGCGTGTGTAACTCAATTTGAGTATACACTCAATATCTGGCGGGGAACGGAGCCGCGACGGAGTGCGGGAGGAGCGTATGGCTCGCTACCGGGCAGGGCTCGAGACCCAGGAGAGGATCCTGGACGCCACCCGGTCGCTGCTGGCCGAGACCGGTCTGGAGGGCATCACCCTTAAGGGCATCTGCGAGCGGGCCGGCGTCCTCCCCGGGTCCTTCTACAACCTCTTCCAAACCAAGGAGGAGGCCGTGGTCACCGTGGTGCGCCAGGCACTGGAGGCGGTGGACCCCGATCCCTCCCGCCGGGGCCGGGACACCGTAGAGGACCTGGTCGAGGCGTACATCCGCTTCATCCAGGGGCAGCCGGTGCTGGCCCGTATCTATATCCAGATGGCGGTGGCGGGCAGTGCCGACGACCACCGCCTGCGCGGGCGCTTCCTGCGCCACCACGCCAACCGCCTGGAGCGCTTCACCAAGGGCATGTCCCGCTCGCGCCCCGGCATCGGCCCCGCGGAAGCCCGGCGGCGGGCCTCATTCCTGCTTGCCGCCCTCCAGGGCTTGACTATTTGGCAGATGCTCGACCCCGGTTTCGACTTCGCCGCCCACGCCCGCGACCTGCTGGCCATCACGCTGGACGACCACACCCCCGCCCAGGCCTCGATCGTCTCCCCGGCAAAGGCGGGGGAGACGCGACCGTAGGCCGCAAAGGGCACAACCGGCACGCCCGCGGTTGCCGGCTAACCGGCGCCGCAGGCCCGCTCGATCAGGCGCCGGTAGAAGGCCACCAGGCCGTCGGCGTCGGCCAGGCGCATCCGTTCGTCGGTGCCGTGCATCCGGCTCATGTCGGCCGGCGTGAACCGGAAGGGGACGAAACGGTAGACGTTCTCGGCCAACGGCAGGTAGTGGCGGGCGTCGGTGGCACCCGTCACTATCCAGGGCGCCACCGAGACACCCGGGAAGACCTCCTCGATGGTCTCCCCCACAAGCCGGTAGGAGGCCGACCCGGTGTCGGCCAGGCGCGAGGGCTCGGCGCTGAATCCGCCCTCGAGTTGGCGCACGGCTATCCCCTCCCCCACCACCGCCCGCACGTGATCCAGCACCCCGGCCACCGTGTCGCCGGGAATCACCCGGAAGTTGGCCACCGCCCGGGCCGACTGAGGCAGCTGGTTCGGTTTCACCCCACCCTGGATCATGGTGACCGCGCAGGTGGTGCGTATCAGGGCGTTCCCCGCCGGCTGCGAGGCCAGACGCCGCTCCACCAAGGTCCCCAGACGATCCAGGTTGCGCAGGGCCAAGCCCTGGATGCCACCCACGGCCGGGGCGAGAGCCTGGAAGAAGCCCTCCTGCACGTCCAGGCGGGCCGCCATGGGGGCGCCCTCGAGCCGCTGCACCGCCGCCGCCAGCAGGCCGACGGCGGTGTGCGGGGGAGGCATCGAGGAGTGACCGCCGCTGCCCTCGGCCACCAGCTCCACATTGAGGTAGCCCTTTTCTCCGATGCCCACAAGACCAAGCGGCTTCGTCACGCCGGGCAGGACGGACTCGACGACCGCGCCCCCCTCGTCGAGCACAAAGTCCAGACGTACCCCGCGCGAGGCGAGCAGGGCGGCCACGGCGGCGGCCCCCTCCGTCCCACCGATCTCTTCGTCGTGACCGATCGCCAGGTGAACAGTGACGTCGGGGTGGAAGCCCTGTTCGAGCAGGCTTTCCACTGCCTCGAAGATGGCGACCACCGACCCCTTGTCGTCCGTGGTGCCCCGTCCCCACAGGAACTCCCCATCGTCCTCGCCGCCGAAGGGAGCATGCTGCCAGTCGCCCTCCGTGCCCGGTTCCACCCCCACCACGTCCATGTGGCCCATCAGCAGCACGGGCGGGGCGCCCGGGTCGGTCCCTTCCCAGGTGTAGAGCAGCGAGTGCCCGGCCACCACCTCCCGCCGCAGGTCCCGGTGCACCAGGGAGTAGGTGCGTTCCAGGAACGCGTGGAAATCGTCGAAGGGCGCCGGGTCGATGAGGGAGCGGTCCTCCTGGCTGATGGTGGGGATCCTGACCGCCTCAGCCAGGTGGTCCAGCATCAGCCGGCCGGCGTCACCCAACACCGGCGTCTCCGGCGCCTCCACCGGTCGCCGGCCCGCCCACCGGCGGCGCAGCGCGGCGGCGGCCGCCGCCCCCAACCCGGCGCCAGCCACCAGTCCCATTCCCTTCTTGCTCCCGCTCATGGCTCAACCTCCTCCGCTGATAGTACGCGTCGGCCGGGCACCGGTCCCACCAGATAGCTCCAGCGGGCAACAGCGGTGAACCCAAGCCGGCGGGCCAGCCGCTGCATCGCCTCGTTCTCGGTGCCGGTGGAGGTCAGCAGGCGCCGGTAGCCGAGACGGGCTGCACCATCGGCGGCCGCGGCCAACAGCGCGGTGCCCACGCCCCGGCACCGGCAAGTGGGGAGCACCCCGGTGAGCTCCTGGTAGGCGGTGCCCCGGTCGTCGCCGGAGCGCCACAGTTCGCACAGGCCTACCCATTCCCCGCCGGCGGCCGCGACCACCGTTCCCTCGGCCAGGAACTCCGGCGCACCCAGGTGCCACCGGCGGAACACCTCGGGCTCGGGAGGAGCGGCGTCGGGCCCCCACATGACACCGGCGGCCAGCGCGGTGTACAGGCCGTGGTAACGCTTCCACCAACCCGGGTCGTCTCGCGCCAGAGAAGCGGGGTTGGAGATATGCAACCCCGGAACCGGCGAGCCTGCGCGATGGCCGCATGCCTTGAAACAGCCGAGATCCAGGTGCAGCTCTACCTCGACTTCCACCTCGCTGAATCCATGATGCAGGGCGAAGGCGAAGCCGTCCGGCTCGGCCAGGCTGGTGGAGACCAGGAACTCGGTGGCGCCCCGGGCTGCCGCCGCTTCCGCCACCTCCCTCAAGAGCATCGACCCCAGTCCCCGGCGGCGGGCACGACGGGCCACCACCAGCCAGAGCCGATGGCGCCGCGCGGGAGGGTCATCCGGGTTGGCCCGGAAGCGAGCGAAGCCGACACGTTCGCTGCCCACCTCGGCAAAGAACGCCCCGCCCGGTCGTCCGGCGGCGATGTCCGCCGAGTCGGCCGTTTGCTCTCCCTCGACGCTCCAGGGCTCATCGGGTTGGGCCTCCTTGAGCAGAGCGACCCGGTCGCGATAGCTCGCTTCTGAACCGTCGAACGGGACGACCTGGGCAGTCATGGGGTCACGCTACCGCCGGCCACCGCATGGATCTAAGGTTCCCCGCCTATGCACTGGCTTGATGCGGTCTCCGGCCGGGCGCTGGCCCGCACCCCTCCCGGCAAGCGGGTCTTCCGCCGGGGGTGGGGAGACCCCGACGCCATGGAGGCCTACCTGGAGGAATCGGCTGCCACCGTCCCCATCCCCGACATCCCCATCGAGGAGGGGCCCGAGTGGCAAGACGACTCGCTGACGGCGCGCGACCTGTGCTTCGAGAGTCCGGGGCGCTTCCTGCCCGAGGCGAGCCGCTTGGCTCGTGCCCGCCTGGTTAAGGGCCCCGGCGAACCCGACCGGCTGGTGGTGATCATGGCGGCCTGGAACGACCACGGCTATCGGGGGCGGCGGCGCCTGGTTCGCGACCTGGCCGACCGGGGCATAGCGTCGGTGATGCTCGAGCAGCCCTTCTACGGGGAGCGCCGGACCCGGTCCGACGAGGAACAACCCATCACCACCGTGGCCGACTTCATGTGGATGGGCCGCAGCGCGGTGCTGGAAGGCCGGGTGTTGGCCGACCACTTCCGACGGCGGGGCCACCGGGTAGGAGTCACCGGCTACAGCATGGGCGGCAACATGGCCGGGTTCCTGGCCGCGACCATGCCCTTCCCGGTGGCGCCGGCCCTGCTCGCTGCGCCGTTCTCGCCCGGACCGCCCTTCCTGCACGGGATATTGCAGACCACCATCGACTGGGAAGCGCTCGGCGGTGACACCCCCGAGACCCGCCACCGCCTGAGCGAGGCCCTGCACAGCGCCAGCATTCTGCGCTTCCCGGCTCCGATCCACACCCAGGCGGCGGTGCTGGTGGCCGCCACCCGCGACGGCTACGTGCCCACCGCCTCCGTCCAGGCCGTCCACCGCCACTGGCCCGGGTCGGTCGTGGAGTGGGTGAATGCCGGGCACGGCACCTTGCTCTGGTTCAACCGGGAGCGGCTGGTGGAGGCGGTCGTCCGAGCCTTCGACCGCTTGGATGGAGCCGCTTAGGCGCCTCCCTCGCGGGAGCGGGGGAGGAGCGAGGGCCTTCAGGCCCGAGCGGAGGGAGAAAGCCTGCCGCTCTGCTGACAGTTACGGCGTCAGCCAGATGGGGTGCTCCCGGACGTTCTCCTGCGAGCCGTCCTGAGCCGAGTAGTCGAAGACGATCAAAGACCCCAGTTGCGGCCGGTCCACCTGGTAATCGATGGTGAAGTCGAAGCTGCCCCACCCCGTGCCGTTGTCGCTCATCGCGCTGCCCTCGGCGATGATCAAGCCCTCACCGTCGGTGAGCACCCAGTTGAACTGCGCCTCGAACACCGCCGCCACGCCCCGCACTCGCAGCGGGCAGGAGGCGGGGGCTCCGTAGGCCGGGTCGTCCACCAGGATCAACGGGGTCAGCTCTCGATAGTCCTCCCGCCCCACCGGGTGATCGATGATGATCCCCTCGCTGGAGAAGACGCTCACCGCCTCCCCGTCGAGGTGGAACTCGACCAGTTGCACGGTGGGGAACTGGGTCATGGTCATCACCACCTGGGCCAGGCGGGCCGCCATCGAGAAGGTGCCGCCGCCGGCCTCAAACTCCCGGGACAAGTCCACGGTGGCCAGGCCGTCCTCGATGCTGATGCCCAGCAGCATGGTGTCGGAGGGGACGCAGGACGACAGCCCCGGCACGCTCGCCTGCTCGTCGGCGGTGGGACCCTCGATCAGCAGGCGCACCGCGGCGGTGGCCACCTGCTGGGTGTAGGGGATCTCCCGGTACACCGGCACCAGGAAAGGCCCGGGCCGGTAGTCGCTGCCGCCACCCTCCAGCATGAAGTAGACCTTGAGGCCCATGACGTCGGCACCTACCTGCTGGGGGCTGAGAGTGGTGTTAGTCGCCGCAGTGGTGGTCGTCACCCCGGTGGTGGTGGTGCCCCCCGCGACGGTGGCGACCGTCACCTCCGCAGTCGTCGTGGTTCCGGCAACCACAGTAGTGGTCGTAGCGGTGGTGCTCGTGGCCTCCTCCCCGCCGCCCGCAGCCACGGCGCGGGTAGTGATCGGCCCGCCCTCGCCGATCGGTTCGGCACAGGCGGCCGCAGCCAATCCCAGGATCACCCCGAGGATTGCCAGGCGCTTCATGGAAGGCTCCCTTCATTCATGTCAAGCCCGGGAGATCTCCCCTCCCGCCGCGCCAGTGTCCTCCAGCCCTGTTTCCGGCGCCTCACCGTCCGGTAACGGTTTGGTAACGGGCCGGCGGGCGGGGGAGTAGCGTGATCACGCTCGCCGCTGCCGATCACCGGAGGATCTCCC
>CAZJRF010000040.1:0-16481 GCA_964548475.1 uncultured Acidimicrobiia bacterium | reverse complement strand
GCCTCCACCACCGCCCGGCAGAAAAGCGTCTTGCCGGCACCCCGCTCGCCGGTCACCAGCAGGCGCGAGGGGGATGTGCTCACCCGGCGGGCCCCCGATCCAGCAGCACCACCGGCCGGCCCTCCACTTCCACCACCCGCACCGGCACCCCGTAGGTCAAGCCGAGGCGCTCCGCGTCGAGTACCTCCCGCAAGGGACCGGCGTCGAGGATCTGCCCCTCGCGCATCAGGACCAGGAAGCCGGCGGCCAGAGAGGCGGTCTCCGGGTCGTGGGTGGTGAAGAGCACGGTGGTCCCCCGACCGGCCAGGCCCGCCACGACGTCGAGCAGGCGACCCTTGTTCCCGAGGTCGAGATGGGCGGTAGGCTCGTCGAGGAGAAGGATCGGGGTTTGCTGGGCCAGGGCCCGGGCCAGGGTCACCATCTGCCGCTCGCCCCCGCTCAACTCCGGCACCGGCCGGCGCCAAAGGTGGGCCAGGCCCAGGGACTCCAGGGTCTCCAGCGCGACCCGGTGGTCCTCATCGCCGGGCATGCCCAGTACCCCCAGGTAGGGCGTCCGTCCCATGAGCACGTACTCCAGGACGGAGAAGTCGAAGGGGACGTGCTCGGCCTGGGGGACCAGGGCCATCATCCGCCCCCGCTCCCGGCGGGGGATCTGCGATAGCGGCCGGCCATCGATAAGGACCTCCCCGGCCTGCGGCGCCAGCCAGCCGAGAACCACGTGGAGCAGGGTGGTCTTGCCGCACCCGTTGGGGCCGAGCACCGCCGCGGTCGTCCCGGCCGGGATGTCGAGCGACAGCCGGCGCAGCACCTCGGGCCCCTCCGTCCCGTAGCCGAAACGGAGATCCCGCAACGAGAGGGCGGCCCCGGGGTTCACGGGCTCACCCGCAGCCGGGCCCGGGTCATGAGGAGGGCGAAGCCCAGGGCCCCCAGGAAGGAGGTGAGAATGCCGAGGGGTATCTCGCCGGCCAGCAGGGTGCGGGCCAGGTCGTCGCAGAGCACGGCGAAGATCCCCCCGATGAGCAGCGCGGCGGGGAGAGCCACCCGGCCGTCGGCGCCGTAGGCTCGCCGGGCGATGTGGGGCACCACCAGCCCCACCCACCCGACGATGCCGCCCACCGCGGTCACCGCAGCGGTGGCGGCCACCGCCCCCACCAGGACCAGGGCCCGCTCCCGGCCCGGCGACGTCCCCAGGGAGAAGGCAGTCTCGTCGTGCAGGGCGAGCAGGTTCAGGCGCCAGCGCATCAGCACCATCAGCGTGAGCCCGGGGATCACAAAGGGGAGCAAGTACAGCAGCCCGGTCCAGGTGACGCTGGAGAGCCCCCCCAGCAGCCAGAAGGTGATCGCGGGCAGCTGGGTCATGGGATCGGCCAGGTACTTGAGGACCCCCACCCCCGAGGAGAAGAGGGCCGACACCGCGATGCCGGCCAGAACCAGGCGCAGCACCCAGCCCCCGAAGTGGAGGCGGCGGGCCAACCCGTAGGAGAGGACCAGGCCAGAGAGGGCGAAGACCGAGGCGATCGCCTCGGTGGCCAGCGGGGGTGACCCGCTGCCCAGGGTGAGGATGGCCAGCGCCGCCCCGAAGGCCGCCCCCTGGGAGACGCCCAGGAAGCCCGGCTCCACCAGCGGGTTGCGGAACACGGTCTGCAGCACCGTCCCTGCTCCTCCGAGGGTCATCCCGAGCAGCATGGCCGTCAACAGGCGCGGCAGGCGGAGGGAGAACACCAGGCGCCGCGCCAGTTCGTCCTCCCACAACAGGCGCGGTGGGGTGACGCCCGGACCGGGGTAGCGCCCGATGAATAGGGAAAGGACGAGCACCAGCAGCAGGGCCAGGCCCAGGGGCCAGAGCACCCTGACCAGCGAAGGTCGTTGCGGCGCCGGCGGCGCAGTCACCTACGGCAGGCTACCGAAGAGCCGGGGGACGATCTCCGCGTCGATGACCGCCGCATCCAGGGAGTACAACTCCTCGTAGAAGGCGTGCACCTCGCTCATGATGTCGATCTCAGTGGCCAGGCCGGGCTGCACCTTGGCAAACAGCCAGGTCAGGCCGAGTATCCAGCGGGTGACGGGCTGGTCCCAGCTGATGAAGTCCCCGGGGAAGCCGTAGATCTGCCCGGTGCGGACGGCGGCCAGGGCCTGCCAGCGGGAATCGGTCTTAAGCTCCTCGACCACCCGGTTCGAATTGCCGTCGTAGTCCACCACGTAGATCTGGTCGGGGTCCCAGGCGGCGATCTGCTCCAGGCCGACGATCGTCCACCCCCCGGCCTCGGAAGCTTCGATCCACACCGGCTCCCCACCGGCCAGCTCCACCATCGTGGTCTGCAACCAGCCGACGGGCGGCACCTTGAAGGCAACGGCCCCTTCCTCGGCGCGGTACTCGATCAAGAGGACCGAAGGCCGGTCGCCATCGGCCAGCCCGGCGGTGGCCGCGGCGATGCGGTCCAGCCTCTCCTGGTAGAAGCTGGCCACCTCGGCCGCCCGGCCGGGGTCGCCCAGCAGCTCTCCCAGCGCTGCCAGGTCCCGTTCGTAGGTCTCGGGGGTCTCGAAGTCCACGAAGAAGACCGGGATGCCCACCGCATTCAGGGGTTCCATCAGGGATTCAGCCATGCCGCTCTTGGCCATGACCAGATCGGGGTTGGTGGGAGCGATCTGCTCCGGCCCGGCGTTCTGCTCGAGGATGGTCTTCTCCCCCCAGTTCGGGTCCACGACGGCCAGGAATTCTCGGATGTCCTGCCCCCGCGCCTCCAGGGCCACCAGCCGCTCCCTGCCCTCCGGGAAGAGGTAGAGCGCATCGACCACCATCAGGGCGGCCCGGCCGGCCACCGTGATGCGCTCGGGTGATCCGGGCAACTCAACCGTGCGTCCCAGGGCATCGGTGGCGCTGAGCGCGCCCCCGCCCGAGCCATCGCCGCCGCAGGCGGCGAGCAGAAAGGCGGCTACCAGCGTCATCGCCACCATGCGGCCCACCCGTGAACACCGGCTCATCGGCATGAATCCTCCAGCGCAATGGATGTCTCAATGAGACTAGTGCTCTCGCGGACGGGACCACCATGCGAAACTGGCGCCGATGGAAAGGCTCTCCCTAACCGAATGGGTCGTGCTGGCCGTCCTCACCGAGCGGCCGACCCACCCCTTCGCGGTGGCCCGCCTGCTGGGAAAGAACGAGGAGTTGGGACAGTTGTTGACGGTGCGGCGCCCACTGGTGTACCGGGCGGCCGACCGCTTGGTGGCCGCCGGGCTGTGCCGTCCCGACCACAACGAGCCGGGCGAGGGAGGGCCGGAGCGGACGGTGTATCGCGCGACACCGGCAGGCCGGCAGGCTCTTGCGAAGTGGCTGAGCAAACCGGTCGCCCGGATACGCGACCTGCGCCCCGAATTCCTTGTCAAGGTCCGGCTCACCATGCGTGCCGGGCAATCCCCCCTGCCTCTGGTCGAAGCGCAGCGGGCAACGCTGGCTCCGGCCCTGGCCAAGTTGACGGCGGCCGGCACCGGCGGTGACGAGGTGAGCCTGTGGAGGCGCCACATGGCGGCTGCCACCGGGGCCTACCTCGAGGATCTGGCTTCGTTCCTCCGGGCCGCACCGCCTCGCGACACAAGGGGCTCGACCGGGACGCGGTAGCGCTCGGGCGCCCGATCACCGCCCTCTCCGCCGAAGCCGATTCCGAACCGGGCGGGGAGCAGCGCCGGCCTACCCCGCCGTTCCCTGCCCAGGCACTAACTTGCCCTACGTGAGCGGACCCGGCCCCGAGGTCAGGCGCCCCGGCCTCTACCGGCGCATGGGCTATGCCGCCTTGATCGTGGCGGGGGGGACCCTGCTCTCCCGCATTCTGGGCCTGCTGCGACAGGTGGTCTTCGCCTGGCTCCTCGGGGCGGGGGCCGGCGCCGACGAGTACTTCGTGGCCTTCCTGATCCCCGACTTCCTCAACTACCTGCTGGCCGGGGCCTACATGGCCATCACGCTCATCCCCATCCTCACCCGACGCCTTGCCGCCGGGGACGAAGAGGACGCCTGGCGCGCCTTCTGGGCCGTCGCCCGGGTACTGCTCATCGGCGCCGTCGTCCTGATGGCGTTGGCCCTGCCCTTCATAGACCAGGTGCTGCGGGCCGTGGAGCCGGGTTTCACCGACGCACAGGTGGCCGAGGCAGCGCGCCTCACCCGCATCGTGCTGCCCGCCCAGATCTTCTTCATTCTCGGGCAGCTGTTCACCGCCGTGCAGTTCGCCCGGGAGCGGTTCGTGATCGCCACCCTGGGACCGATCATCTACAACCTGGGGATCATCTTCGGCGGCCTGGCCGGGGGCCTGGGGCGGGAGAATCCCACCGCCGACGGCTTCGCCTGGGGGGTGCTGGGGGGCGCCTTCTTCGGCATCTTCCTGCTGCAGTGGTGGGGAGCCCGCCGCTGCGGCCTGCGGGCCCCCACCGGCTCGCTGCGCCGCCACCCGGCCGTGCGCCGCTACTTCGCCCTGGCCATCCCTCTGATGCTCGGCCAGTCGCTGGTGGTGCTCGACGAGCAACTCGGGCGCACCTTCGGCTCCCTGATCACCGACGGGGGCATCTCGTGGCTGACCTTCGGGCGGCAAGTGATGCTGGTGCCGGTGGGGGTGATCGCCCAGGCGGCCGGGGTGGCGACCTACCCCTTCCTGGCGCGCCTGGCGGCGGAGGGGAAGCTGGCGGAGCTGGCCCGGGCGGTGAGCCGCGCCTTGCGCTACCTGGTCGTGCTGAGTCTGGCCGCCGCCGCCGGCCTCATCGCCCTGTCCGTGCCCGCGGTGCGGGTCCTCTACGAGCGAGGCTCATTCGACGCCGCCGACACGGCCGCCACCGCCGGCACCGTGGTGTTCTTCGCTCTGGGAGTGCCCATGTGGGGACTGCAACAGATCCTGGCCCGCGGCTTCTACGCCCGCGAGCAGATGTGGGCTCCGGTCATCATCGGCACGCTGGCCACCGGTGCCGCGGTGCCCATCTACTGGGGGCTGCAGCATTCGATGGGGATCAACGGCCTCGCCTTGGCCTCGAGCCTCTCCATCACCCTTTACACCGTCGCGCTGGCGGCGGTCTGGTACCGGCGCACCGGCTGGGACCAGGCCCGGCCGGTGGCGGTGACGTCCCTGCGCAACTTGCCCCTGGCCGGGGTGACCGGCCTCGCCACCTGGGCGGCGGCGAAAGGAGTGCTGGGGCTCTTCACCAACCCTGGACTGTGGCCCAGCCTGGCCGCCCTCGCGGCCGGTGGGGCGGTGCTGGTGGTGCTGGCGCTGACCCCGCCCTGGGTAAGGCGAGACCTCGGCCGCTAATGCCTCCCCTGGCCCGGGTGCGCTAGGTCGCCGCCTCCGCCCCCGCCTCGATCGCGCGCCGGTAGACATCCCGGTAGTCGGCGGCCCGGGTCGACCAGGAGAAGTCGCGCTCCATCCCGTTGGTGACCAGGCGCCGCCAACCATCGCGATCCTCGAAGGCGGCGAGGGCGTCCTCCAGCGCATCGGCGAATGCCTCCCGACGGTGTGGAGAGAACAGGAAGCCGGTGCCGGCTTGCCCATCCCACTGCTCGATAGTGTCGGCCAGGCCCCCGGTGCGATGCACCACCGGCACGGTGCCGTAGCGCATGCTGTACATCTGGTTGAGGCCCGACGGCTCGAGCAGGGAGGGCATGAGGAAGATGTCCGCCCCGGCTTCCACCAGGTGGGACAGATCCACGTCGAAGGCGGCCACGTACCCCACCTCGCCGTGGAAACGCCGTGCCAGGCCGCCGAACATCGCCTCCAGGGCGGGGTCGCCGGTGCCCAGAACGGCCAGCTGCACCCGGCCCCGGGCCAGCAGAGGCGGCATAGTCTCCCGCAGCAGGTCGAAGCCCTTCACCCGGTCCATCCGCGACACGATGCCGGCCACCGGGACCCCGGGGCGGTGGCGAAGCACGAAGCGGCGTCGCAACGCGGCGGTGTTCACCGCCTTCCCCTCCAGGTCTCCGGGCCCGTAGCGTTGCGGGATCCGGTGGTCGGTGACCGGATCCCAGTCCGGCCCAATCCCGTTGAGGATGCCCACCGGCAGGTCCCCACGGGCCTGCAGGGTGAAATCGAGGGCCATGCCTCCCTCCGGGGTGAGCATCTCTTGAGCGAAGGAGGGGCTCACCGTAGTGACCGCCGTGGCGGTGGCGATCCCGGTCTTCAGCGAGTTGAGCCATCCCCCGGCCAGATCGCCGGGATCGAAGAGGTGGGCCGATGCCTCCAAACCCAGCCGGGCCAGATCTTCGGCCGGGAAGATCCCCTGGTACGCCAGGTTGTGCACGGTGAACACCACGGGCCGCGAGGCCCACGGCTCCCCCACCGACGCCAGATAGAGGGCGGCCAGGCCGGTGTGCCAGTCGTGCGCATGCACCACGTCGGGCACCCAGTCGAGGGCAGAGCACAGGGCGGGCAGGGCGGCCACCAGGGCGCCGAAGCGCAGATGCTCCTGTTCCTCCCCGTAGACCGCCCCAGTGTGAAACCACTGCGGGGCGTCCACCAGGTAAACGGTGGGCAAACCCGGGCCCGAATCGCCCAGGGTGCGCAGCCCCACCGTGCCCAGCGGCCCGATGGGCACCTCGCCCGGCCCCATCACCTCCCGCACTGGAAGGCCGGCCGGGTCGAGCACGTCGTAGCCGGGCAGGAAGACCGCCACCTCGTCCCCGGCGGCGGCCAGAGCCCGTGGCAGCCAGCGCATCACGTCTCCCAGGCCGCCGACGTGGGCGTGGGGAGACATCTCGGCGGCGACGAAAGCCAGCCTCATCACACGACCGTCCCCGGCTGGATCACCTCATTGCGAGGCACCACGATGACCCCATCGCGGATGCACCAGCCGGGGCCGTCCGCCTCCGACAGGTTCGCCTCGTTGAAGAGCCGGGCGCCGTCGCCGATGCGGGCGTTCTTGTCGATGATGGCGTTGCGGATGTAGCACCCGTGGCCGATGCCCAGGGCGGGCAGCCCCGGCGGGGGCGTCGCCTCGAAGAAGTCGGCCCCCATCATCACCGTGCGCTCCAGCACCGACCCGGCGTGCACTACCCCGCGCACGCCAATAATCGACGAGGTCACCCGCGAGCCTTCGATCAGGCAGCCGTCGGCGAGGATCGACTCGTACACCAAGCACTCGGTGATCTTGCTGCCCGGCAGGAAGCGCGGCCGGCTGAAGATGGGGTATGAGGCGTCGTAGAGGTTGAGGGCGGGCAGCTGGTGGGTCAGCTCCAGGCTGGCCTGGTGGAAGGTGCCGATGGTCCCGATGTCCCGCCAGTAGTCCCGATGAGAGAACCCGTAAACAGCGAAGTCCTTGATCGCCTGGGGGATCAGATCCCTCCCAAAGTCGTCCCCCCGGTACTCGCTCAGCAGGCACACCAGCACCTCGGTACGGAAGACGTAGATGCCCATGCTCGCCAGGAGCGACCCGGGGTCGGCATTCACCCCGGTGATGGCCACGGTTGCTTCGTCCAGGACGAAGCGGTCGATGACCTCCGCCTCCTGCGGCTTTTCGACGAACTCCACCAGCTGCCCGTCTTCGTCCAGGCGCAGCAGGCCCAGAGCGGGCGCCTCCTCGGGGCTCACCGGCTTCACGGCGATGGTGATATCGGCCTCCCGCCGGCGGTGCTCGGCAACCAGGCCCTTCAGATCCATCAGGTACAGCTGGTCGCCGGAGAGGATCACCACCTCGCGAGGCTCGTGATCCACCAAGCGGCGCAGGTTCTGGCGAACCGCGTCGGCCGTGCCCTGGTACCAGTCGCGGTTCCCCACGCTTTGCTCGGCGGCGAGGATGTGCACGAAACCCTGGGAGAAGATGTCGAACCGATAGGTCTGGGCGATGTGCCGGTGCAGGCTGGCCGAGTTGAACTGGGTAAGGACGAATATGCGGTCGATACCCGCGTGCAAGCTGTTGGAGATGGGGATGTCTATGAGCCGGAACTTGCCCGCCACCGGCACCGCCGGCTTCGCTCGATCGCGGGTCAACGGCCACAGCCGCGCTCCCTGCCCCCCGCCCAGGATGGCGGTCACCACATCACGCATGGTTCCCTCCGGTAGGCCCGGCCACCACGATACCCCGCGCCGCCGCCCCCATCGATAGCATCGGCGCATGGTGAACGTGCCCAGGCTGGCTCTGCGGGCGCTGGGAAAGCGCCTCCCCGCCCTCGACGGGACTCTGGAAGTGAACGGGATCACGGGGCGCGTCGAGATTCGGCGCGACCGTTTCGGCGTTCCTCACATTGAGGCCGGGAACGATGCGGATGCCTGGTTCGCGGTGGGTTTCTGCCACGGGCAGGACCGCTCCTTCCAGATCGAGACCCGGCTATGCATCGTGCGGGGCACTCTGTCCGCTCTCCTCGGCCCCGCCGGGCTTCCCCTCGACCGGCTGTCCTGCCGCATCGGCTTCCGGCGGTACGGGGAGGAGGCGGTGGCGGCGCTCTCCCCCGAGCACCGCCGCCTGGCCGAGTCCTACGCCCTGGGGGTCACCCTGGGCGCCTCGGCCGGCCAACCCCGGCGTCCGCACGAGTTCGCCTTGCTGCGGGCCCAGCCCACTCCCTACCGGGCGGCCGACGCCCTGGCCTACATGGCCCTGTTCACCTTTGCCATGCCTTCCAACTGGGACGTGGAGCTCGCCCGGTTGAAGGTGCTGACCCTCGACGGCCCTGAGGCGCTGGCCGATCTCGATCCTGCCTACCCCGAGTGGCAGCCGGCCAGCGATCGGCCCGGGGAGCCGGCCGGCCGGGCGGCCGCCCGGCTGGCCGAGGCGGCCGCCCTGCTGGCCGCCGCCCTGGGCCTGGGCGGGGCATCGAACAACTGGGCGGTTTCGCCGGCGCTCACCCGCACCGGCCGCCCGCTCCTGGCCAACGATCCACACCTGGCGCCGATGCTCCCCCCCTACTGGTACCTGCTGCACGTGACCACCCCGGAGTGGTCGCTGGCCGGCGCTTCGCTGCCCGGCGCACCGGCCCTGGCCGCGGCCCACAACGGGCACCTGGCCTGGGGGGTGACGGCCGGCCTCATCGACAACACCGACTTCTTCCTCGAAGAGGTAAGCCCCGACGGGGCCGGCGTGCGCCGCGGGGACCGCTTCGTCCCCTGTGAGGTGCGCACCGAAGTCATCGAGGTGCGTGGGCGCCTGCCCGAGACCGTGCAGGTGCTGGTCACCGATCGCGGCCCGCTGGTCGGGCCGGCCTTCCTGGGGGAGGTGGGCAACCTGTCGATGTCGGCCACCTGGCTGCTGCCCCGCCCGCTCGGCGCCCTGTTCGAGCTGCCCCGGGCCCGCACCCCTGAGGATCTCCGGCGTGCCTTCGCCGGGTGGAACTCGGTGCCGCTCAACGTGGCCTACGCCGGCGACGAGGGCAGCATCGGCTGGCAGCCCATCGGAGCCGCTCCCCTGCGCCGCCGGGGGGCGGGGGCGCTGCCCCTGCCCGCCTGGGACGAGACCACCGGCTGGGAGCCCGGTTTCGTGCCGTTCGAGGATCTACCCCACCTGGAGAACCCGGCCGCCGGGTATCTGGCCACCGCCAACAACCTGCCTTCCGCCGACGGGCCCTACCTGGGCTGCGACTTCCTCGACGGGTACCGGGTCGCCCGCATCTCCGAAGCGCTGGCCGCCCGAACCGACTGGGACGTGCCCTCCACGCTGGAGCTGCAGATGGACTGCCGGTCGATCCCCTGGCGGGAGATGCGAGACATCGTGCTGGCCGCCGCGGCGGATGATCCCGGCCTGGCTCCCCTCACCGAGCTCCTGGCCGCATGGGATGGCAGGGTCTCGGCCGACTCCCCCGCGGCGGCCGTCTTCGAATTCCTGCTGAGCGAGATGTCGGTCCGGGTCGCCCGGGCCCGGGCTCCCCGCAGCGCCGAGTGGGCCCTGGGGCGGGGGTTCGTAGCGCTGATCCCCATCAACTCGTTTGTCGTGCGGCGGGTGGCTCACCTGGTACGCCTGCTCCGGGAACAGCCGCCCGGGTGGTTCCCCCAGGGGTGGCCGGAAGAGTTGCGGCGCGCCCTGCAGGCAGCCGCCGACCGGCTCGCCGCCCGCCACGGGCCCGACCCGTCCGGTTGGGCGTGGGGCCAGGTGCGTCCCCTGGTGTTCCGCCACCCGGTAAGCCAGCGCCGCCCTCTCGGCCGGATCTTCGACCTGGGCCCCTACCCGTGGGGAGGCGACACCAACACGGTGAGCCCGGCGGTGGTTGACCCAGCCGACCCCTCTGCCAACCCGGACGCAGCGGTGGCCTCGCTGCGCATGGCCATCGACGTGGGGCAGTGGGAGCTCAGCCGCTTCGTGCTGCCCGGCGGCCAGTCGGGAAACCCCTTTTCGCCTCACTACGCCGACCAGATGCCCCTCTGGCTGAAGGGCGACGCCCTCCCCATCGCCTGGTCGCCCGAGGCCGTGAGCCGGGCCACCCGGCACACCCTCGTGCTAAACCCCCTCGACCACCCCTAGCCTCCCCCGGCGCCCTCGCGCCCGGGGAGGAGCGGCAGGCCGCAGGCCGGCCGCGGAGGGGGCATCCGCCGAACGATGGTGGGGCCCGGCGTGAGGCCGGGCCCCACCATCCCTTGCGAGATCGCAGACCTCCGCAACCCCGCTAGCGTTCCCCAACGATGAGACGCACCCCGCTGGTCCCCCTCCTTGCCGTCGCAACGGCCGTCCTGGCCGCCTGCAGCGGATCGGACGGGGTCGAAGCCACTACCACCACCAGATCGACGATCACGATCACTACCGTCCCCCCGACCACCTCCTCGACGTCGACCACCTCGACCTCCACCACCACCACGACGACCGTCCTCGCCGGGCCCGTTTCGCCCCTGAACGGGCTTCCGGTGGCCGAGGAGGAGCTTCTGGAACGGCGGGTGATCGCCGTCAAGGTGGACAACCACCCCCAGGCCCGGCCGCAGTCCGGCCTGCCCGAGGCCGACGCGGTGTTGGAGGTGCTCGTCGAGGGCGGGTTCACCAGGTTCATCGCCCTCTTCCACCACAGCGACAGCAGCTACCTGGGACCGGTGCGCTCTCTGCGCCCCACCGACTCGGCCGTGCTGCCCATCCTCGGTGCCCCCATCGCCATCTCCGGGGGGCAGAACTGGATCGTGGCCCTCGCCCTCTCTCGCGACGTCCATCTCATCGGGGAGGGGGCAGACGGCTTGTTCCGCATGTCCCATCGGATCGCTCCCCACAACCTCTACGCCGACACCCTGGACCTGCGAGCCACCGCGGACGAGCGCGGATATGAAGACGATCTGCGCGGGCCCCTGTACACCGTCGGCGAGTGGGAGGAGCCGGCCGAGTCGGCCGAGTCGATCACCCTCGACTGGGGCTGGGGCCACCACGTCACCTGGGAGTACCAGGACGGCCGCTACCTCCGCTTCGAAGGAACTCGGGCCCATGAGTGGATCGACGGAGCCGGCGAGCGAGGCCAGCTGGCCGCCGACGTGCTGGTGGTGATCGAGAGCCATCAGTACGCGGCGAGGCCGGCCGGGGGCGCCGGCTCGGCGGTGCCCGCCCTGGAGACCCTGGGCACCGGCCGGCTGCTGGTCTTAGCGCAAGGCAAGGTCATGGAAGGCACCTGGGAGCGCGACGCTATCGACGAGCCCTACCGCCTCTTCGACGCCGAGGGCAACCCGGCCGTGGTCCCGGCCGGGCTCCCCTGGATCTCGCTGTTCCCCCAGGAGCAGCCCGTCGACTGGTCGTGAGCGCCTTCCCCGGCACCGCTACCGGGATCGCCGCCGGGGTGGCGGCGGGCAAGATCACCGCGGCGATGGTGGCCGCCGTGCATCTCGAGGCGGCGGCCGGGGAGGCCACCCTCAATGCCTTCACCCTCCTCGACGAGAAAGGAGCGATGTCGGCCGCCCACGCGATCGACCGGCGGCTCTCCGACGGGGGCGAACCGGGCATGCTGGCCGGGGTGCCGGTGGTGCTCAAAGACCTCATCGACCAGGCCGGCCTGCCCACCACCTGTGGATCCAGCTTCTATGCGCGTGTGCCCGCCGCTCCGGCCACCGTGGTCCGGCGGCTGGCGCAGGCGGGAGCCGTGGTGCTGGGCCGAACCGGCCTGCACGAGTTCGCCTTCGGCTTCTCCAGTGAGAACGACTGGTGGGGGCCGGTGCGCAACCCCTGGGACCCCGGCACTTCACCGGGGGGCTCCTCGGGCGGATCGGCGGCGGCAGTGGCCGCCGGCCTGGCCCCGGTGGGGATCGGTACCGACACCGGCGGCTCGGTGCGGGTGCCCGCCGCCCTGTGCGGCCTGGTGGGACTGAAGACCACCCACGGGCGGGTTCCCCTCACCGGGGTGTTCCCGCTGGCCGTCTCCCTCGACACCGTGGGCCCGCTGACCCGCACCGTAGGCGACTCCGCCCTCGCCTACCGGGTCATGGCCGGGTACGACCCCGATGACCCCCGCTCGGCCGACCGGCCGGTGACCGCGCCCGCGACTCCCGCCGACTTGTCGCGGTGCCGCTTTGCAGTGCCCCTGCCCTGGGCGGCCCACCCCCTCTCGCCGGAGGTGCGCGACGGTTTCCGCTTCGCCCTCGAAGGCCTGGCCCGGCAGGGGGCGGTGGTGGAACAGGTGCACGCGCCCGAACTGGCCCCTCCCGGGCTGGCCGAGGCGTCGATGTACCCCGAGGTGGCGGCGGTCCACCGGGCGTGGATGCAAGAGCACCCGCAGCGCTACGGCCCCGGGGTGCGCCGCCGGCTCGAGCGCGCCCTGACGGTGGGCGCAGCCGAGCATGCGGCCGGCCTCGCCTGGCGCGTCCGGGTGCGCCGGGCCCTCGACGCTTTGCTGGCCGACTTCGACGCGGTGGTCACCCCAACCACGGCCGTCCTGCGCAAGGAGATCGGCGAGGATCAGGTGATCACCGAAGAGGGCCCGATGCCCTACCGCCGGGCACTATCGGCTTTCACCGCCCTGGTCAACCACGCCGGCCATCCCGCCCTGGCTCTGCCGCTGGCTGCGCCGGCCTCCTTCGCCGGCGACGTCCCGCCCTCGCTGCAGCTGGTCGGCCGCCGCTGGGAGGAGCATCGGCTCCTCGAGATCGGGCTTGCCCTGGAGGAGGCCGGCCTGGTGGCTTTCCGGCCGCCGGGCCTGTGGGCGGGACCCTGAAGCACTCCGATGAGAAGAGCAGCACCGATGGGCGCCTCCCCGAGCCATAATTGGGGCTGTTGAGCGCTCCCCGGCGGGGAGCCCCACCCTGGAGAGGATGAGCCCCAATGGACGGATGGACCGGGCAGATCCTGCGGGTCGACCTGACGACGCGCACCTACCGTCGCGAGCCCTTCACGGAGGACTTCGCGCACACCTGGATCGGCGGACGCGGCTTTGCCACCAAGATCCTCTACGACGAGCTGGCGCCGGGTATCGACCCCCTCGGCCCGGAGAACAAGCTGGTGGTGGCGGTCGGGCCCATCAGCGGCATCTCCGCCCCCAACACCGGCAAGACGGTCGTCGCGGCCAAGTCGCCTATGACCGGCGGTTACGGCGACGGCAACCTGGGCACCCGGGTCACCGAGAAGCTGCGCCGGGCCGGCTACGACGCCCTCATCGTCGAAGGCCGGGCGGAGAGCCCGACCCTGCTGTACGTCGATGACGAGCGAGTGGAGTTCATCCCCGCCGATGACATCTGGGGCAAGGGGACTTACGAGGCCAACGACTGGATCTACGAACGCTACGGCAAGGGCTCTGGTGTGCTGGTGATCGGCCAGGGGGGCGAGAACCTGGTGCGCTACGCGGTGATCCGCAGCATGGAGGGCCGGGCCGGCGGCCGGCCGGGCATGGGCGCGGTGATGGGATCGAAGCTACTGAAGGCCATCGTGGTGAAGGGGTCCCAGCCCATCCCCCAGGCCTTCCCGGCTGAGATGAAGACCCTCGGGCGCGACGACCTCCGGACGGTGCGGGCCATGGACCAGAAGGCGGCCTGGTCGGTGCAGGGCACCACCGGCGTGCTCCCCTGGTGCAACGAGGTGGCCGCCCTCCCGGTGCACAACTTCCGCCGCACCCAGCATCCCGATGCCTGGCGGGTGGACGGCGAGCGCCTGGCGGCGGCCAAGGTGGCCGTCTACGGCTGCCCCAACTGCACCATGCAGTGCGGCATTGCCATGCTCGACACCGAGGGGCGTGAGTCGGAGCTGGACTACGAGAACATGGGCCTGCTCGGGCCCAACCTCGATCTGTTCGACATCCGGCAGGTGGCCACCCTCAACTACCTGTGCGACGACTTCGGGCTCGACACCATGTCGGCCGGGGCCGTCCTCAGCTTCTACGCCGATGCCATCGAGCAAGGGGCGGTGGAGGGCGATCTGCACTTCGGCGATTTCGCCGGATTCCGGGACCTGCTCACCGACATCGCTCATCGGCGGGGGAAGGTGGCCGACTTGCTGGCGGAAGGCACGATGCGCGCCGCCGCCGTCATCGGCCGGGGGTCGGAGGCCTACGCCATGCACGTCAAGGGCTTGGAGATCTCGGCCTACAACTGCAAGTTCATACCGGGGATGGCCCTGGCCTTCGGCGTCAGCCCCATCGGCGCCCACCACAAGGAGTCCTGGATCATCAGCTATGAGATCACCCAGACGCCGCGCGAGTCCTACGAGCGCGATAAGGCGCAGAAGGTGGTGGACCTGCAGAGGATCCGGGGCGGCCTCTTCGAGGCCATCGTCTCCTGCCGGTTCCCGTGGGTAGAGCTGGGCTGGGAGCTAGAGCACTACCCGAAGTACTTCAACACAATCACCGGCCTCGACTGGGAGCTCGAGGACTTCTGGCCCACCTCCGACCGCATCTACGCGCTGATAAAGCTGTTCTGGCTGCGGGAGTACCCGGACACCGACCGGCGGGCCGACTACCCGCCCCCGATCTGGTTCGACCCGGCCAACGCGGACACCGAGGGCCCCATCGCCGGCCGGCACCTGGAGTACGACCGGTACGACGCCTTGCTCCAGCACTACTACGACATCCGGGGCTACGACGAGCGGGGGATCCCCACCCGGGAGACGCTGGAGAGGCTGGGACTGGCCGCCGAGGCGGCGGCCGCCGAGCAGTTCGCCACCCTCACGTGAAGGTCACCATCAAGCTGATCGGGGGGCTGGTGCACACGGTGGGGTTCGCCGAGCAGGAAAACCACCTGCCGGTGGGGACGACCGCCGGGGCCCTCCTCGCCGGGCTGGGCATCAATCGCCCCGGCTCGGTAGTCATAACCCGCAACGGGCAGGGCATCGCACTGGAGGAGACCGTCGAGGAGGGCGACCGGATCCTCATCAGCCCACCCTTCTCGGGAGGATGAGACCCCCGCTTCCTACCTCGTCGGCATAAGATCGTTACCACAATCACGGAGGCTTCCCCGACCCCGGCCCGGCCGGGCCGCCCCGGCGGCCCCGGCTTTGCCGCGGCCTCCCTGTGTCTCAGGAGAGAGTGACAGGCCGTGCCCGACGAGACCCCCATCATCGAACAGGAAACCGTCGACCACGTGCGCATCCGCTTCGCCGGCGACTCGGGCGACGGCATGCAGCTGGTCGGCAGCCGCTTCACCGAGGCCTCGGCCATCTTCGGCAACGACCTGGCCACCCTACCCTCGTACCCGGCGGAGATCCGCGCCCCGGCGGGGACGGTGGCCGGGGTGTCCTCCTTCCAGGTGCACATCGCCGGCAGCGACATCCTGACCCCAGGCGACAACCCCGACGTGCTGGTGGCAATGAATCCGGCCGCCCTCAAGGCCAACCTGGCCGACCTGGCCCCGGCCGGGACGATCGTGGTCAACCGCGACGCCTTCAACGAGCGCAACCTGCAGCGGGCCGGCTACGAGACCAACCCGCTGCTGGACGGCTCGCTGCGCTCCTACCAGGTGATCGAGGTCCCCATGGAGGAGATGACCCTGCAAGCCGTCAAGGACAGTGGGGTGGGAACGAGGGAGGGCCTGCGCTCCAAGAACTTCTTCGCCCTCGGTCTGATCATCTGGATGTTCGGCCGGCCCATCGAGCCGACCCTAGCCTGGATCGAGCGCACCTTCGCCGACCGGGAGACGGTGCTGAGCGCCAACACCGCCGCCTTCCGGGCCGGGTACAACTTCGGCCTCAACACCGAACAGTTCCGCCACACCTACCAGGTGAAGCCGGCCAGGCTGCGCCCCGGCGAGTACACCAACGTGACCGGCAACCAGACGGTGGCCTGGGGGCTGGTGGCCGCCGCCCAGGCGGCCCGCCTCCCCCTGCTCTACTCGTCGTACCCGATCACCCCCGCCTCCGAGATCCTCCACGAGCTCACCAAGTACCAGAAGCTGGGAGTGCGTACCTACCAGGCCGAGGACGAGATCGCCGCCATCGGCGTTGCCCTGGGGGCGTCGTTCGCCGGCCAGTTGGGGGTGACCGGCACCAGCGGCCCGGGACTGGCGCTCAAGTCGGAGACGATGAGCCTGGCGGTGATGACCGAGCTCCCCCTGCTCATCATCGACGTGCAGCGGGGCGGCCCCTCCACCGGCCTGCCCACCAAGACCGAGCAGGCCGACCTGCTAATGGCTGTGTACGGCCGGCACGGG
>CAZJRF010000039.1:0-16746 GCA_964548475.1 uncultured Acidimicrobiia bacterium | reverse complement strand
TCACGCTGAAGGCCGAACCCACTTCGTAGGCCGGGAAGACGTCCTGCAGGGAGATCAGGTCGCCCTCCATGCCGGTCACCTCGGTGATGTGGCTGATTCGGCGAGAACCGTCCCGGAACCGGGAGATGTGCACCACCAGGCGCAGGGCGGAGGAGATGTACTCGCGGATGGCCCGGACCGGCAGTTCGATGCCGGCCATCATCACCATCGTCTCAAGGCGGTTGAGGGCATCGCGCGGTGAGTTGGCGTGCAAGGTGGACATCGACCCCTCCCCGCCGCGCACCTCGCCCACGATGATGCGGTCCGGACGCATGCGCAGGGAGTTGCGCACGAGATCGCGGATGGTCACCTCGCCCCGACCCTCGATGTTGGGGGGCCGGTACTCCAGACGCACCACGTGCTCCTGGCGCAGTTGCAACTCCACGGCATCTTCGATGGTGACGATGCGATGGTCCTCGGGGATGAATGAGGAAAGCACGTTGAGCAGGGTGGTTTTTCCCGTCCCCGTGCCGCCCGTGATGAGGACGTTGAGCCGCCCCTGGACGCAGCAGGAGAGCAGTTCGGCGATCTCGGCGGTCAGGGTGTTGAAGCGGATCAGGTCTTCAACCTGGAAGGGTTCGCGGGAGAATTTCCGGATGGTGAGGGAGCACCCGTCCACCGCCAGCGGCGGGATGACGGCATTCACCCGGGACCCGTCCGACAAGCGCGCATCCACCATAGGGGAGGACTCGTCCACCCGGCGCCCCACCTTGGCGGCGATGCGGTCGATCACGCGGCGCAGGCTCTCCTCGGTGGGGAAGCGGGAGCGAGTGCGGTGGAGGCGCCCCTCCCGCTCGACGTAGATGAAGTCGGTGGAGTTCACCATGATCTCGGTGACGCTCGGGTCGTGGAGGAAAGCCTCGATGGGGCCGTAGCCGAGGATGTCCTTGCTGATGTCGGCGGCGATGCGGTCGCGCTCAGCCTCCGAGAGCGGGGTTCCCTGCTCGGCAATCAACTGCCCCAGTTCTTCGATGATGAGGCGATGCAGCTGAGCTTCGGTGAGCGAGGCGTCGAAGACCCGTGCCCCCACCTTGGAGAACAACGCCTCGCGCACCCGGGTCTTGTAGTCGGAGAACCCGTCGACGACCGCGTCTGCCGCGCCGGGACGCTGCAGCGGTTCGCCCCGCTTCTCCAGCTGCTCCTCCTGCGCTACCTTAAGTCGCTCGCTCAGCTTCATGGCTTTCCTCCGTGCCCGTTCAGAACCTTGCTCCCGGGTACGTTGATGATGCGCTCTACCAGTTCGGCAAGGCGGCGGGCGGCCGGCGAGCGCGGGTTGTCCGACAACAGCGGGTGGCCTTCATTCAGGGACAGCGGCACGTGGCGGGAGCTGGGCAGCTCCAGGTCGATGGGCATGCCCGCCGTTGCGAAGACGTCGGGCTTGTTGAGCCCCACTCGGGAATCGGCCCGGTTGAGCACGAAATGCCGGCGCGCCGCGCGCATGCCCAGGATGTCGAGCGCGTCCAGGGCCTTGCGGATAGCGCGCACGCTCGGCACGTCCAGGTCGGCGAGGAGGATCATATCGGTGGACAGGTCGAGGGCGGCCAGTGTGTGCTCGCTGAGGCCGCCGGGGGTGTCGATGATCACATATCCGAACTGCGAGGCAAGTAGCCCGATCACAGTGGTGGCGGCGGTGACCGAGATCAGCTCCCCGGCGGCGGGCTCCTCGGGCGCGCAGAGGACGTAGAGGCCCGACCGGTGGCGAGTGAGGAAGACCTTGAGCGTGGTGGCGTCGAGTTCGTCGAGTGTCGAGACGGCATCGGAGATGGTGTGCTGTGGGTTCACCCCCAGCGCATATGAGACATCGCCGAACTGCAGATCGAGGTCCATGAGCACCACGTTGCCCGGCTCGCGCGCCGCCAGACCCACCGCCAGGTTGGTGCTCACGATGGTCTTGCCGCTGCCTCCCTTGGGAGAGATCACGGTGATGACCCGGCCGCGGGGCGATTGCATCCCCGTGGGAGAGGCGGCTACCTCACTGCGGCGGCGGGCGACCTCCAGGGTCTGTTCCAGATGAGAGCGCAAGTCGGTGTCGGAGGCGTCCGGGCTGATGATGGCGCGAACCCCGGCGTTCAGTGCTCGCTGCCAGGTGTCGGGGCCCGGCGCGGTCACGACCAGCACGGTGATTGCCGGGTAGAACCGATCGAAGTGGGCGGCCAGGCTGAAGGCGGTGTCCTTGCCCAGGTCGGGCCCCAGGATGACGGCCGACGGCGAGCGGTCGGCCACGGCCTTCACGTCGGCGGCATCGGCGAGGGGCCGTTCCCAGGCCTGCACGGTGTAGCCGAGCGACCCGGGCAGCAGCGAGCGGACGCGCTCCTCGAAGTCGGTATCGACGGCGGCGACGATGACCAGGCTCATTGTGCCTCGTAGATGATGATCCGGGTCTGGACCGGGGTGTCGGACGTATCGACCTCGTCCCCTTCCAGGGCCAGCCAGATGAGACCGTGTTCGCCGGCGAAGACCAGACGCTCCGCATCGACCGGGTCGAGGGCCAGGGTGATGAGCAGGTTCCCGGTGGGAGCCAGGTTGGGAGCGCCGGCCACCTCCTCCTCCGGGTCGATGATCCGGGGCAGCTCCTCGGCCTGCAGGTTGGTGACCAGAGCCTGGTGGAGGATGATCTTGGTCGAGTTGGGGGTCTGGGCGCCAGTTCGCGACTCTTCCTCAGTTCCGTCGTCGGGGACGAGGACCGGGATCTCGTTGGGGCTCAGGCCGGTGGGTTCGACGGTGTTGAGGGCGAAGGGGTCGAAGGAGGCGAAGACGGCCACCAGGTCGCCCGGCTGCAGCTGGCCTCCCACCACCCGCTCCGGGCTCAGCGAGATGGTCACCTGCAGCAAATCGGGGGGCACCTCGACCCGGGCGGCCCCCGGCAGCGATGCCTGGTAGGCCTCGAGGTCGAGGAAGCGGCCCGCCACCAGCTGCTCGCCGGGGAGCAGGGCGATGGCGGCCACTTTTCCCTCCAGCGCGGTGAGATCGGCCACGGCACCGAGGGCGGCCACCTTGGTGGGCACCTGCTCGATGCGGACCCGGGCCGCCAGCTCCTCGGCCGGGGTGCCGGCCTCGATGGGCTGATCGGCCACCAGCACCTCCAGCAACACCTCGCCCTCGAGGGCCCGTGCCTCGGCGCCCTGGATGTAGCGGATCAGGAAGAAGGTGCCTGCCCCGGCCAGAGCCAGGGCGCTGACGATGGCGATGATCCTTCGCATACTGTGCTCCATCGGTTTCTACTCGGTCAACTTGACCGAAACGAGTCCGTAGTCCTCGCCGCCCAGCTTGCCGGTGTAGAGGGTGTCGGTGACGAAGTAGCCCTGGATGCAGCGATCGGCGCTGTCGCCGGTGCCGCAGGAGAAGCCGTTCGGGTACTTGTACTGGCCACCCAGGAAGTAGGCGGTGAGGTGGAACGACCCGTAGCCGGTGATCTTGTAGTAGGTGTTGGCGCCTCCGGCGTCGCCCTCTTCGCACTGCTGGCCGGCGGCGTCTTTGCAGATGGCCTCGTAGACGGGGATCATCACTCCCTCGTCGATGGCCATTTGGAGGAGGCGACTCAGGTCGTTGGGGTCGCAGCCGGTGGAGGGGCTGACGCCGGGGTCGGCGGGCAGCAGGGGCATCTCGATGTCCGACTCGACCCAGCACATCTTGCCATCGGTGTCGAGCCAGCCGAAGCTGCCGGGGGCGTCTTTGCCCGCCGGGTCGGCCGGGCAGTCGGCGTAGGGGTCCTTGGAAGGGTCTTTGAAGACGAGGGTGGTCAGCGAGGTGGGGCCGAACACCGAGTCCTCGTTGGGTGGGCAGCCGCCGATGGCGGTGCAGAACTCGCAGGTGCCGATGACGAGGGGGATGCCGCCGCCGGAGCCGGGGTGGCCGTAGACGGCGGTGGCGGCGGCGCCGACCTGGACCCGGTTGAAGCCGAGCAGGCTGAGGAGGGGGACCCGTACTCCGGGCTGGGCGGCGGCGGCATCCCAGGCGGAGGTCTTCACCCGCACCGTGCCGGTGGAGAGGCCCGTGAAGGCGAGCTCCACCGAATCCACCACCGAGGCCCCGTCCCAGGCGTTGGCGTCGGCGTACTGGCCGGCGGTGGCCTCGGCGGTGGCCTGGTCGCAGGGCCGGGTCCCGGTCCCGCAGTCTTCGGCGACGGCGAGGGCGCCGGCGTCCGCCGCCGTGCGCAACTCCCGCCGCTCGGCGTAGACCGCTCCCAGGTCCACGGCCATCCCGGCCAGACCGAGGATGACTGCCAGCATGACACCGACGAGGACCATGGAGACGCCCTCGTCGCGCGTCAGCCACTGCTTTGCCCGCCTGTTCAGCCTCCGCATCGCATCACCGCCCTTGATCCGATCTGGTCCAGCACCGGCAGCCGGTCGCCCAGCGGGGTCACGAAATCGAAGTCGCAGGCACCGGTCACTGTCACCTCTTCGCCCTCGATGCAGGGGGTGGGGGAGATGACCGGCGGGCTACAGGAGAGGCCGGCCGTGCCGTCTGTGAATGCCTGTAGCGCCAGGTCGTAGTCGCGAGTGACGGCGTAGACCCGCACCGCCTCCCGGGTGGCATGAGTGACTTCCTGCTTGGTGGCGAAAGCCCGGCCCAGGTCGATGATCCCCATCACCAGCAGGAGCAACACGGGGAGCACGAGGGCCGCCTCCACCGCCGCGACTCCGCGATCGCGGCGGGAGGTGGTTGCTCGGTTGAAGATCTTGTGGAACACGGCACCCTCTCCTCGGCTGGTTCCGCACCGTGACCGCCGATGTCCGGCGTGGGAGTTGCCGCAGTGGGGTCTCTCCTGTGACGGGCGGTGGTCTCAGATCGCCGGTGCGGGGGGGGCAGCAGAGCGGCCCGGGCGCAGCACTTGCCGCGATCCCGGGCCGCTGCTGACGCCTTTTCTGTTCAAGCTGTGGGGTCGATTCCGGGCTAGCCGGGAACGACGGCCTGCGACCCCTGATCGAACCAGTCGAACACGGTGTTCCCCAGGGCGATCGCGCCCACCACCACGACGAGAGCGATGGCGGCAACCAGCATGCCGTACTCGACCATCGTGGCGCCCTCGTCCCGGTGACGCAGGCTGGCGCCCAGAGTCTGCATCCATGACCAGACGTACAACAAGGTCGTCCTCCTCTGTCCGCTTCTCTTTGCTTGGTCCGATGGACCAGGTGCTGCGGCGAGGAATCCCGGGACCGGGCTTACCACTCCGCGTGGTCGTGTATCGGCCCTTGGGGGTGGGGGGTTTAGTGCTTTTCGCGACGGATAGTGGCCGGGCTTCCCATTGTCGCGACTGGGCAGGCCCTCTCAGGAATGCAGCTCAAGGATGTCCCCGTCGGCGACGGGGTGGTCCCGCCCCACCTGCTGGCCCTCGGTGCCGTCGCGGTTCCACAGTCGGGCGTGGCGCAGGGAGCCGGCCACCTCCTTGTGGACCAGCACGGCCAGGTCTTGCACGGTCTGGCCCCGGCGCAGCGTGTAGGGCCGGCTCAGGTCGGCAGGGCGATGCGGCACCTTGGTGTACACCCGGACCACCCCCAGACGGCCGAAGAGCCAGGGCCCGATGTCCTCCAGTCCCTCACCGGTGAGGGCGGAGATGGCCAGAGCCGGGCAGTCGAGGCCGGTCAGTTCGCGGAACACGGCCAGCTCCCCCTCCCGGTCGGCGAGCAAGTCGGCCTTGGCGGTAACCAGCAGGGTGGGCAAGAAGATGGCGAAAGGGTCGTCTTCGTCGCCCAGGGGGGCGGGGAGGCCCTCGGGCCAGTCGGGGATCAAGTGCACCCGACGGGCGGCGAGCAGGTCCTGAAGGGCCAGCATCGCCTCGACGCAAGCCGGGTCGGCGAGGTCCACCACCAGCAGGGCCCCGTCGGCGGGCTGCAGGGCGTTGGCCAGCCAGGGCACCGGGTGCTCGGTGGTGACCGGGGGAAGGTCGACCAGCTGGAAGCTGACGCCCTCACAGGGCAGCATCCCGGGCTGGGGCCATTGGGTGGTGAAGGGGTAGGGGCCGATGGGGGCATTGGACCGGGTGAGGGTGTGGTGCAGGGACGACTTGCCCGAGTTGGGCGGCCCGAGCAGGGCTACCTGGCCGGCTCCCTCCGGGCGGATCACCGTGGGCGGGCCGGTGCGAGCGCCGCTGCGGCGGGCCGCGGCCAGCTCGTCGGTGAGCTCTTTGATGCGGCCCTTGATGTCGGCCTGCAGGTGGTCGGTGCCCTTGTGCTTGGGGATGGTGCGCAGCATCTCCCGCAGGCAGTCGAGACGCTCCCGCGGCTCCCGGGCGGCCCGGTAGGCCGCCTCGGCCTCTTTGTACTCGGGGCTGAGGTTGGCCGGCATGTTCCTCTTGGAGTCGTCGCCCCTATGTTGGTCGATCGGCCGGGCCGGGCCCACCCGGGAGACAAGCGGCCGGCCCGGCGGTGCCGGGCCTCAGCTCTTCTGCTTCTTCATCGCCCGCCGCACCCGCCGGGTCGAGGTGTTCATGTACAGCCGCACGAAGCCGGGGGCGATGCCTGCAACCCTGGCAAACAGGCGGGTCTTGGGGTCGGCGTAGATGACCGGCGAGCGCCGGCGGACGCCGCGCAGGATGGCGTCGGCCACCTGTTCGGGGGGGATCAGGTGGATGGTTCCCGCGATCCGCCGAGTCTCTGCCGGCTTGTACGGCTCTTCCCCGGCCAGCTGCGGGGTGTCGACGTCGGAGGGGTAGATGCAGGCCACGTGGATGCCGTGCGGCTTCGACTCGATGCGCAGGACGTCGCACAGGCCGCGTACGGCGAACTTGGAGGGCCCGTAGGCGGTGTAGCCGAACACGCTGATCAGCCCGGCCGTCGACGAGATGGCCGCGATGGTGCCCCGGCGGCGAGTCATCATCGAAGGGACCACGGCCCGGATGCAGTAGAGCGTGCCGAAGTAGTTCACCTGCATGTGGCGCTCGAACACCTCGATGGGCATCTCGTGGAAGTACCCGGGCCGGGCGATGCCGGCCGAGGTGATCAGCAGGTCGCAGGGCCCGTGGGCGGTCACGCAGCGGGCGATGGCCGCCTCGGCTTCTTCGCGGCGCGACACGTCGGCCGCCTCCAGGTGGAGAGAGGCCAGGGGCGGCGGGGCGGCGCGCAGGCCGGCCAGGTACTCATCTTCCAGGGCGATCACCGAGATGCGGGCGCCCCGGGCGGCCAGCCGGCCCACCGTGGCCAGGCCGATGCCGCTGGAGCCTCCGGTGACTATCGCGTGACGGTCGCGGAAGGGGTCCATGCTCACCTCACCCGGTCCGGCTTCTCACACGTAGCGGACGATCAGGAAGATGCCGCCCGCCAGCGCGGCGACCACGATGGCCAGGTTGGCGTAGCCCTCGTGGTCGGGGGCGAACATCCCGGTCCGCCAGAAGTAGGCGGCGTCCAGCGTGCCGAGAAACAACAGCATGCCGCCGGCTACCAGGGCCAGGCTCTCCCCGAGCGGCTCCTCCAGCACCAGCAGGACCGCCGCGGCCACCAGGAGCAAGGCCAGCAGGGTGTCGGAGAACACGAAAGGCGACTCGTGCTCCCGGTAGCCCGCCGGCAGCCAGGACTGCTTGTGCTCCTGGCGGAACCAGGTGACCCAGAAGGTGGCAAACACCAGCGCGCCGAGCACCATGAGCCCGGCGGTCACCCAGGTGGCGGCGTTGTCGGTCACTTCTTCCCCTTCCTGCCCGCCGGGCGAGCCGCCCGCAGCCGTTCGGGCACGATGTCGCGGCCGTAGATGTCCTCGAGGGACTCGGTGCGCTTGATCAGCTCGGCCTCGCTGCCGTTCACCAGCACGGTGGCCGGCCGGGGCATCGAGTTGAAGTTGGAGGCGCTGCTCTCCTGGTAGGCGCCGGTCTCCAGGATGGCGAACACGTCGCCCATCTCGACCTCGGGCATGTGCGCCCCGAGGATGATCTGGTCGGCGTAGCAGGAGTGCCCCACGATATCGGCCTTCATGGTGTTGGGGGCGTCGGCCTTGTTGGCCACCACGAAGGGGTGCCGATTCTTCTCCAGCACCCCTCCCGCCAGGAAGAAGCAGCTGGTGTCGAGAAGCACCCACGTGTAGGGGATGGGCTGGGTCTGCCGCTTCACCACCTTCACCTTCGACAGGTGGATGGCGGTGTCCCCGTACAGGCTGCGCCCCGGCTCGGTCTGCAGGCGCACCCCTTCGAGGTCCACCCCCTGGCGGGTGAGCTCACGGTTGAGGGTGCGGGTGATGGCAGCGGCGTACTCCTCGATGGTGGGCACCGCCTTGGGATCGGGGTGCTCGGTGAGCACGTCGAGGATCTTGGCCAGGATCGTGTGGTACAGCTGCTCGCCCAGTCCGCGCAGGCCCACCAGGAAGGGGTAGCCGAGGCAGGTGGTGAGGAACTCCCAGCGGCTGAACTCCTTGTTGTGCGGGTCGCGGCGGCTGGCCATGCCCCCGCCGATGTCGATCTCCTGCGGCTTCCAGCCGTCCCAGGCCCGGCACAGCTCGCCGATGAGGCGGGCGACGCGAGTCATCTGCCCCTCCCAGTACCAGAGGCTGGGATGATGGCGGCCGGCGTGGTAGTGGATGCCGACCAGCTCCACGTTGGGGGAGGCGAAGGCCTTGCGGCCCAGGTCCACCAGGTACTCCGGGGGGATCCCCGCCTTGTACACCTGGTAGCCCAGGTCGATGGGGACCCACAGCTGGGAGAAGTCGGTGCGCCGCCAAAGGTTGGGCACGGCGGGCTTGATGCGCAGGCGGATCTTGGCGATCACCCCCAGCTCGGCGGCGATCTCCTGGATCCAGTCGATCTCGTGGAGGTCCTCGACGGTGATGCGCACCCCCTCCTGCAGGCAGCGGCGCAGGTGCTCCCGGGGTTTGCCGCCGCCGTTGGCCGAGGTTCGCTCCGGATCCACGCCGGTGCGCAGGGCGCCGTCGAGCTCTTCCGGGGAGTAGAGGTCGGCCCCTGCTCCTTCGTTGGTGAGCAACTGGCGGACGGCCAGCAGGGTGTTGGCCTTCATGGCCGGCATGACGTCGACCGGCCCGTGCGGCCAGCCGCGAGCGAAGGCGTCGCGGAAGCGGTGGTAGTTGTCCAGGAGCTGCGCTTCGGAGAACACGAAGATCGGGGTTCCGAAGCGTTCCACCAGGTCGAGGGTGTCGCAGTCCTCGATGAACAGGCGCCCGTCGTGGACGCTCAGGGTGTCCTGGGGGTGATGGCCGGGAGCGTACATGGGGGCTCCTTCCAGAGTGCAGACGGGACCGGGGCCGGCACCACCATCCTATCCCGGGCGCCCGGATCGGTCGGGGCCGCCGAACCCGCGCGACTTCGGCGCGGAGCCCGGCATCGAAGACCGGCCGCCGGCCGTCATGGATCTTGGGATCGATGTAGTTTCCCAATCATGGAGTGGGCGCTGGCTGTGGACCTCGGCACCTCCGGCCCCAAGGTCGGGTTGGTGAGTGCCGACGGGCGGGTGGTGGGAGGCGGCCATGAGCCCACCGCCCTCCACCTGCTTCCCGATGGCGGCTGCGAGCAGGATCCCGAGGAGTGGTGGCGGGCCATCACCACCGGCGCCGCCCGGGTGACGGCTGCCTACCCGGAGGAGGCGAAACGGGTTACCGCGGTAGGGGTCACCGCGCAGTGGTCGGGAACCGTTCCCCTGGGGGCGGACCTGCAACCGCTGGGCCGCGCCATCATCTGGCTCGACCACCGAGGCGCCGGTGAGGTGCGCCGCATGATGGGTGGGCCGCTCCGGATTGAGGGCTACGGCATCACCAAGGTGATCCGTTGGATCCGACTGACCGGAGGGGCGCCGGGCAAGGCCGGCAAGGACCCCATCGCGCATATCCTCTGGCTGCGGGCGGCCCGACCCGAGGTCTACGAAGCCACCGCGATTTTCCTCGAGCCCAAGGACTACCTGAACCTCAGGCTCACCGGCCGGCCGATGGCTACCTTCGACTCAATCGCGCTCCACTGGTTGACGGACAACCGGGATCCCGATGCGGTCCACTACGACGAGGGCCTCCTTCGCCTCAGTGGGCTCGATAGGTCCCGGCTTCCCGAACTGATGCCGGCCACCGGGGTGGTCGGGCCGCTCCTGCCCGAAGCGGCCCGGGCCATGGGGGTTCCGGCCGGGGTACCGGTGATCGGCGGAACCCCCGACCTGCACTCTGCCGGCATCGGGGCCGGCACGGTGGACGACTTTGCCGCCCACCTTTACCTGGGGACGTCTTCGTGGTTGGTGTGCCACGTGCCCTTCAAGAAGACCGATCTGATTCACAACCTGGCGTCGCTGCCGTCGCCGATCCCCGGCCGCTACCTGGTGGCGAACGAACAGGAGACTGCCGGAGCATGCATCGAGCAACTCGCCCGCTTCTTCCACCCCGACGCGGAGAGGGCTGGGGCGTTGGCCGAGCTCAACACGGCGGCCTCCCGGGCGCCGGCCGGCGCGGGGGGACTGATCTTCACCCCGTGGCTTCACGGCGAGCGGACGCCGGTAGAGGACGCCTTGCTGCGCGGGGGGTTCTTCAACCTGTCGCTGGATACGACCCGCGACGAGATGGCGCGCGCCGTGTTCGAAGGAGTCGCGCTCAACAGCCGCTGGCTGCTCGAGGCGGTCGAGGGGTTTACCCGCCGCCGCTTGGATCCCATAACGGTGGTGGGCGGCGGGGCCCAGAGCGGGCTCTGGTGTCAGATTCACGCCGACGTACTGGGCCGCACCATGCGTCGCGCGGCGGATCCCATCCTGGTCAACCTGCGCGGGGCGGGCCTCCTGGCCCTGGCGGCGCTCGGGCACATGAGGTTCGGCGACATCCCCGCCCTGGTGCCCATCGCGGACACTTACGAGCCGGATCCGAGCAACAAGCGCACCTACGATGCCGCTTACTCCACCTTCCGACGCATCCACCGGTCGAACCGCCGTCTCTACGCGCGGATCAACCGCGCCACCTAGCCTGGTCTCATGGACCTTGAGCGTGTGCAACGTTTCCTCGAGCGGGTTCCACCCCGCCTGTCTGCCCCACTCTTCCGGTTCGTCAAGCGGGTGCCGTCGGTCGCCCGGAAACTCGAGGGCGAGTACGCGGGGCTGATCGGCCGGCTCGGCGAGGAGTTGGGAATCGGTACGGATCTACCGGCCACGACCCGGCTGCCCGCCACCGGCCGGCCGCGAGAAGAGGTGCTGGCGATCCTGGAGGCGGCACGAGAGCGGGAGGAGGACCGGTGGAAGGCCGGCTTCGCCTCGGGCGCCGTCTACCACGGTGATGTCGGCCATGTGGATTTCCTGAACCGGGCCTACGCAATCCAGTCACAGAGCAATCCCCTGCATGCGGATCTGTGGCCCGCCACGGTGCGCTTCGAAGCCGAGATCGTGGCGATGACCGCCCGCATGCTCAACGGCGAGACGGCGGTGGGCGCGGTGACCTCGGGGGGAACCGAGTCGATCCTGCTGGCGATGAAGGCGTACCGGGATCAGGCCGGTGGCCGCCGCCGCGTCACTCGGCCTGAGATGGTGGTTCCTCAGACCGCGCATTGCGCGTTCGACAAGGCGGCTGAGTACTTCGGGATCGGGCTGGTCCGTATCCCGGTCGATGACGCGTTCCGAGCGGACACGGCTGCCGCTGCCGCGGCCATCACCCGGAACACCATCGTCCTGGTGGCCTCGGCACCCTCTTTTCCCCACGGGATCATCGATCCGATCGGTGATATGGCTGCCATCGCAGCCGAGCGCGGTGTCGGGTTGCACGTCGACGCTTGCCTCGGCGGGTTCTTGCTGCCCTGGGCCGAACGGCTGGGCTACCCGGTTCCTCGCTTCGACTTCCGGGTGCCCGGGGTGACCTCGATGTCGGCGGACACGCACAAATACGGCTACGCCGCCAAGGGGACCTCGGTGGTCCTGTACCGGGACCGGGAGCTCCGCCGCGGCCAGTACTTCACCGCGACCGACTGGCCGGGTGGTCTGTACTCGTCGCCCACCTTTGCCGGCAGCCGCCCCGGCGGCCTGAGTGCTGCCTGCTGGGCGGCCATGGTGGCCACGGGAGAGGCCGGCTACACGGAAGCAGCCCGTCGCATCCTCGAGACGGCGAGTGTGATCAAGGAGGGCATTGCCGACATCCCCGGCCTCCGGGTGTTGGGCGATCCGCTCTGGGTCATCGCCATCGCCTCCGACGGGCCCGACATCTACCGGGTGATGGAGCAGATGAGTCATCGTGGTTGGAGCCTGAACGGGCTTCAACACCCGCCCGCCGTTCACCTGGCGGTGACCTTGCGGCACACCGAGCCGGGAGTGGCCGAGCGGTTCCTCAGTGACCTTAGGGACTCGGTCGAGGCAGCCTCCGGCGGCGCCGGTGACCGGCAGGGCGCTCCCATCTATGGCCTGGCTTCTTCCTTCCCGGTGCGGGCGGTGGTCGGGGACCTGCTCGAGCGCTACCTGGATCGTCTGTACGACCTGTAGATGGGAGCGCGGGAGACACACCGACAGGCGAGAATCGGCCCTCATCGGCATGGGCCAGATGACCCGGCGGGATCTGCTTCACTCCTCGACGATGGTTAGCTTCTCTGTCTCCTCCAGGACCCAGGGCACCGAGGTGACCGCCACCCGGGTGTCGGCGTACAGGGCCCCCCGGATCCACAGTGCCGACTGGTTGTGCAGCAGCTTGCCTACGGGGGAGGTGACGACGAACTCAGGGATGACCACGTCCATCAGCGTGCCCTCTGCGGCCCGGCGGGCGGCCCGGTCCAGGTAGCGCAAGACGCTGCGGGTGAGGTCCCGGTAGGGGCTCTCCACCACCTCGAGGGGCACCTTCACCTCGTGACGGGCCCAGGCGGCCTCTACCCGGGCCCGCTGCTCCGGCTCGATCTCGACGTGGAGGGCTCGCACCGCGCCCGGGCAGATGGTGCAGGCATACTGCACCGCTCGCAGGGTGGGGGCGGTGACCTCGCTGACGAGCACGATGGCCTCGATGCGCCGCAACGGCCCGTAGATCCCGCCGCCGAAGTCCGGGATGCTGCCCGCCATGCGCACCAGGCGCTTGCTCACCAGGGTCAACAACGAGTCGTCGTGCAGCCTGTCACTGCGGCGGCGGCCGGTCGGGTGGTAGTTCAGGTCGGTGACCGCCACCCCCGATTCCTGCCGGAGCGCCCAGAGGATGGAGAGGGCGCCGCCGCGGCGGTGGGCCAGGGCATGGCGCCATCGGCGAGCCCCCACCTGTTCGGCCACCACCACCGTCACGAGGGTCCTGGGGTCCGCTTCTCGCACTTCCCGAAGATGCCGGCGCAGGGTGGCGGCCACCCCGTCGGGGCCGGCCTCGAGCAGGGTGAGGGGCAGGTCGGCGTGCCGCTCCTGCCAGTGGGCCCGCAGCACCCGGTCGCCCGCCTGGCGCACGTGCCAGGTCTCCACCCCATCTGAGGGGAGAAGACGGGCAAAGCGGATCGCCCGGTCCAGGTGTTTGCCCGAACGGGAGGCGAGTACCACCACTCGGTGCGGGGTGGGGGAGCCGCATTCCACTGTCTCCAACCGGCGCAGTCGCGAGGCCACCCACAGGTAGTGACGACGCATGGCGGCCATGCCGGCCACGAACAGGGGAACGGCCACCAGCACGATCCAGGCCCCGTGCACGAACTTGGCGAAGACCACCACCACCAGCACCACCCCGGTGACGGCGGCCCCGATCGCGTTGAACACCACCGAGCGCTGCCAGCCCTTCTCGCGAGAGCGCAGCCAGTGGCGCACCATACCCGACTGGCTCAGGGTGAAAGAGGTGAACACCCCCACCACGTACAACTGGATCAGTCGGCTGACCTGGGCGCCGAAGGCCACGATGAGCAAGCCGGCCAGGATGGAGACGGCCAGGATGCCGTTGGAGAAAACCAGACGGTCGCCCCGGTGGCGAAACTGGCGCGGCATCAGCCGGTGCCCGGCCAGGATGGCGGACAGCCGGGGGAAGTCCTGATAGGCGGTGTTGGCGGCCAGGACGAGGATGGCGGCGGTGGCCACCTGTAGCACGATGAAGCCGACCCCGCCCCCAAAGACCGCCCGGCCGATCTGAGAGAGAACCGTCCCATAGGTGTCCAGGGTCTCGTGGGTGACCCTCACGTCGAGCAGGCGGGCCAGGGCGCTGATCCCCAGGAACATGGTGACCGCGACGGCGGCCATGATCGCCAGGGTGGTGGCCGCGTTGTGCGCCTTGGGCGGGCGAAAGGCCGGCACCCCGTCGGCGATGGCTTCGGTTCCGGTGAGGGCGCTCGCGCCCGAGGCGAAGGCCCGCAGGATGATGAAGAGCGAAACCCCGGCTACCTCGGGGCCCAGTTCCATTCCCGCCGACACGGCCTCGGGGCAGGAGCCTCCCAGACAGCGTCCCAGGCCGGTGCCCAGCATGATCAGTACGATCACGACGAAGGCGTAGGTGGGCCCGGCGAAGAGCATCCCCGCCTCCCGGGCGCCCCGCAGGTTGGCCACGGTAAGGAGCAACAGGAACCCGAGGGCGAGCAGCACCCGGTAGGGGAGGGCGCCCGGGGCGGCCGAGGTGATGGCGGCCACCCCGGCGGAGACCGACACCGCCACGGTCAGCACATAGTCGGTGAGCAGCGCCGCCGCGGCCACCATGGCCGGACGCAGGCCCAGGTTGTCGTAGCTGACCAGGAAGGACCCGCCTCCCTCGGGGTAGGCGCGCACGGTCTGGCGGTAGGAGGTGACGACCACCACCATCAGCAGGGCGATGGCCGCCGAGATGGGGAAGACGAAGCCGAACCCGGCCGCTCCGGCCAGCGCCAGGATGAGGATGACCTCCTCGGTGGCATAGGCCACCGAGGAGAGGGCGTCGGAGGCGAACACCGGCAAGGCCAGCACTTTGGGTAGGAGCTGGTGCTCGTGCTCTGCCGAGGCGATGGGCGAGCCGATGAGCCGCCGCTTGAGACTTCTCCACGAAGTGGTCATAGGCGCCAAACACGTAATGCTACGACGGCTCGGCCGCACTGCCGGTGGATCTCCGGCGTGGGAGAAGCGCCCGGAACGGGCTACTCCGGTTGGTTCGGGGAAGGCTTCCCGGGTGCTTGCGCCGCCCCGACGTGGGCGGTGTCGCGCAAGGGAAGCTCGGGGATGGCGAGTGCCAGCAGCAGGGAGACCGCGGCGAAGGGGATCGCCCAGCGGAACACGTTCGTAATGGAACGGGCGAAGGCTTCGGCTACCGCCGCCTGGACGTCGGCGGGGAGGGTGCGCATCATGGCCGGGCTGCCGCTGATCAGGTCCGGGTCGACCGACTCCGCCCCCGGAGGGAGCAGCCGGGGCAGGTGGTGAGCAAGTCCTGCGGACAGGATCGCCCCGAACAGGGCGGACCCGAAGGCACCGCCCAGCGAGCGGAAGAAGGTGTTGGTCGAAGTGGCGATGCCCAGATCCCGATACTCGACCGCGTTCTGCAGGGCGATGACCAGCACCTGCATCACCATGCCCAGGCCCAGGCCGAGCACCAGCATGAACAGCGACGATTGGAGACGGCTGGTGGAGGTATCCATGCGGGAGAGCAGGAAGATTCCGCCGATCATGAAGGTGCTGCCGATGATCGGCCAGTGCTTGTAGCGGCCGGTACGGGTGATCAGGCGGCCGGTGGTGATCGACATGGTCACGATGCCGGCGGTGAGGGGCAGGATCAGCAAGCCGGAATTGGTGGCGCTGGCCCCGGTCGCCACCTGCAGGAACAGCGGCAGGAAGATGGCACCGCCCAGCATGCAGAGGCCGAGGACGAAGGCGGCTCCCCCGGTGAGGGTGAACACCCCATTGCGGAACAGGCGCAGCGGAAGGATGGGCTCGGCCGCCTTGTGCTCCCGGAGCAGGAACAAGCCGGTGAGGAGCGCCCCGCCGACCGCCAGGCCGACAATGGCCGGTGACCCCCATGGGTACTCGGTGCCGCCCCACACGGTGACCAGCAGCAGGCAGGAGACCCCGGCCACCAGCAGCAGCGCTCCCTCGTAGTCGATGCGATGGGGCCGGCGCACGAAGGGGAGGTTGAGGGCGAAGGAGGTGACCACCAGGGCCACCGCGCCGATGGGCAGGTTGATGTAGAAGATCCAGCGCCAGGTGAGGTGGTCCACGAACAACCCGCCCAGCAGGGGCCCGGCCACACTGGCGAAGGCGAACACTGAGCCGATGTAGCCCTGGTAACGGCCCCGCTCCCGTGGGGAGAGGATGTCGCCGATGATGGTCAGCGATATCACGAATAGTCCCCCGGCTCCCAGCCCCTGCACAGCCCGGAAGATGATCAGCTGGTTCATGCTGCGGGAGATTCCGGCCAGGGCCGACCCGATGAGGAACACGACGATGGCGAACTGGAACACCCGCCGCCGCCCGTACAGATCGCTGATCTTCCCGTAGAGGGGGCTGGAGGCGGTAGAGGTCAGCAGGTAGGCGGTGACCACCCAGGCGAGTTGGTCCAGGCCGCCCAGCTCGCCGACGATGGTGGGCAGGGCGGTGGCCACGATCGTCTGGTCGAGGGCGGCGAGGAGGATGCCGATCATCAGGCCGGAGAAGACCACCAGCACCTGGCGGTGGCTGAGCTTGGCGACGGGGGCCGCGGGCTCGGTCAAGGGGCTCCTTTGGGTTGGTGGACCGGCGCCGGCGCGACGCTAGCGGGTGGGCGCGGCGAGAGAGCGCGACCGAGCCCGACTGATGTGCCTCCCCCTCAGGGGGAGGTGGCGACACTCTTCTCCCTCCCTAACGGAGGGGGCTGGGGGGAGGGTGTTCCGCTCTTCTTCGAGGAGCCGGAAGGGGTGCGTTATCCACCGTGAACGGGTTCGGGGAGGAAAAC
>CAZJRF010000038.1:0-16919 GCA_964548475.1 uncultured Acidimicrobiia bacterium | reverse complement strand
CTCCACTGTCACCCCAACCCGTCCCGCGGACGCCCTGGTGGGCTTAGCCGGAAATGCGTACCAGGGCCGCCCAGTGCGCCGGGCGGAATCCTCGCCCTCGGGCCGCGGCCGGGTACGGCGGGGGTCCCGCTGGCGGCTTGACCAGCAGCCCGCTGCCCCTGAGCGGCAGCGGGGTTAGCCGGGAAAGGGCCAGGGGCTTGACCACCGCCGTACCTGCACCTCGGCCGGTCGTCGGTATCAAGGCGCAGCGGGGAGGGTCGTAGGTCCCTACCTTCGCCCACGCCGCTCTGGACGCCACCTGCACACCGGGCACAACCCCCTCAAGGTGGCGATTGCTCGCGACGATGCCGAACTGGCCCAGCCGGACCTCTGGCCCTAGTGAGGCCGTGGTGGAGGCGGCAGGAAGGGAGGACCAGGTGCAGCAGTTTGAGTACCAGGTTGGCGGGGTTTCGATGTCATCGAACTTCGAGGCGCTGGAGGCATACTTCAACGCAATGGGGGCTGAGGGCTGGGAACTCGCCTACGTCTTTGCCGGTGTTGCCGGGCGTTACCTCTTCAAGCGGCCCAAGCAGGTGGCCATCGACACCCCACCGCCAGCACCGCCCTACTGAGCCACCTTCCCAACATCAGGCATGGGCGATCCACATGGTCTCTCGCCGCCACCACCCTGCCAGCAATTCTCCCGGGCCGATAGCCTGCCCCCGTGGCCTCCCTCCCCGCCCTGCTCTCTCGCCTGGATACCGATGAGCGGGTCCGGGGCCGCCAGTGGGTTAGTTCCTTGGTGGGCGGATGGCGGCCGGGGTCGGGGTGTGGAATCTCCCAGAGCTCGTGCAATCGCCCGGGATGCCTGCAGCGGGCCGGGGCGGTGCCATCACCGTGGGTGGGTGGATCGCTGCCGTGGTCGCCCGGGGTTTCCAGGTTCCTGGGGAGTGGTCTCCTGGTTCGGCTTGTCGCTGCGGGAACGGGCCATGTTGACCGGGGTAGGACGATCGCGGCGACTGCTCCCTTCTGAGGAGCCGGCCAACGACACGCCGACGCCTCGGAATGCGCGGCCTTCTCCCCGTGCCCATCAAGTCGCGGGCCTACTCCTGCCGATGATCCAGATAGCAGCCAGGGAGGACGTTTGTCGCTGCAGAAGTGGGAGTACCTGGTGTTGGCGCTCCATCGGCCGCTCAACACGAGCAATCCGGAGGCCGCGGCGGCCGGGGCGCTCAATGCTCTGGGAGCGGAGGGCTGGAAGCTGGTGTCGGTAGACGACCTGAACGCCTACTTCCGGCGGCCCAAGGAGTAGCGGCGGGCGCTGCGCAACCGCTGCTCCGCCCGTTGAGCGCGGCCCCGGCCGACGCGGCTCTTCGTTCGGTTTGTCTCGCGAGCGGAACCCGCTAGCCCGCCGGAGCTACGCAGAACTCGTTGCCTTCCGGGTCGGCCATCACCGTCCACCGGATGCCGGGCATTTCGTGCTCGGCCAGGCGGGAGGCACCCAGGGCGACGGCGCGCGCTATGAAGGCTTCCGGGTCGGCTGCGCCCAGGTCGAGGTGCACCCGGTTCTTCACGGTCTTGGCCTCCGGCACCTGCTGGAAGGCGAGGAAGGGTCCCCGGGGGCTCACTCGCCCCAGGAAGACGTAGCCGGGGAAGCGCATCCTCTCCTCGAGGCCGAGGATCTCCCTCCAGAAGCCGACCGCCCGGTCGAGGTCGTTGCAGTCGATCATCACCGATGACACCACCACCGTGTCGTCCACGGGCCTCCTTCATTGCCGGCCGGCCGCGGTGGCCGCCCTCGCGAGTGGGGCGCCGCCGGTCAGGCTCCTTGCTGTTCCTCCGCCCGCCGCTGCTCTTCCGCCACCAGCTCTCGCCGCAGCACCTTGCCGACGAAGGTGCGGGGCAGGGAGTCGCGGAACTCGATGAACTTGGGCACCTTGAAGCGGGCCAGGCGCTCCCGGCAGAACTGCTGGAGCTCCTCGGCAGTGACCTGGGCCCCCGGCTTGAGGACGACGAAGGCTTTCACCCGCTGGTCGGGGGAGCCCACCGGCACCCCGATAACCCCGACCTCGGCGACCGCCGGGTGCTCGTAGATGGCGTCCTCGATTTCGCGGGGGTAGACGTTCAGTCCGCCCCCGGCCAGGATCAGGTCCTTCTTGCGGTCCACGATGTGGAAGAAGCCGTCCTCGTCCATCACCGCGACATCCCCGGTGTGGAGCCATACCTTTCCATCGGGATCGGTGCGCAGGGCGGCCGCCGTCTCCTCGGGATTGCGCCAGTAGCCCTTCATCACCTGCGGCCCGCTGATGCAGAGAACTCCCCGCTCACCGGGCCCCAGCACCCGGCTCTCGGTGTCCTCGTCGACGATGCGGCAGTCCGTATCGGGGAAGGGGATGCCGATGGTCCCGATGCGGTCCTCGCCCCCGACGGGGTTCGCGTGGGTGACGGGCGATGTCTCGCTCAGGCCGTAGCCCTCCACCAGGCGCCCGCCGGTGACGTCCTGGAAACGGCGTTGCACCTCCGGGGGAAGCCCGGCGGCACCGCTCATGCAGAACTTGATGGAGGTCAGGTTGTACTTGCCCTTGACCACCGCCGGGTGGTTGGCCAGGGCCGCGTAGAGGGCCGGCACCCCGGGCACCAGGGTCGGCTGCTGCCGGTCGATCACCTTCAACAGGTTCTTGATGTCGCGCGGGTCGGGCACGATCACCTGCGTGTAACCGCGATCGATGGAGTGGTTCATGCTCACCGTCATGGCGTAGGAGTGGGTGAGCGGGAGGACGGTGAGCATGATCTCCCCACCCTCGATCAGGCCGGTGGACCAGGCCTGGCCCTGGCGGGAGTTGGAGACCAGGTTGCGGTGGGTGAGCATCGCTCCCTTGGGCACCCCGGTAGTGCCCCCGGTGTACATGAGGACCGCGACTTCCTCCGGTGCGACGTCCACCGGCTGGGGGTCCCGCGGGGCGGACGCGATGAGCTCCTGGAACCAGTAGGTGTTGCGATCGCCGGCGATGTCGACCCGGTGTCCCCCCTTGCGCTCCTTGGCCACGGTGAACAGGGTGCGCAGAAGAGGAGGGAAGTACTCCTTGACGTTGGTGACGATGACGTGCTCCAGGGCGGTCTGGGGACGGGCCTCGCGCACTCGCGGGTAATTGAGGGTGAGGCAGAAGGCCACCCGGCTCTCGGCGTCCACCGCCTGGTGGCCGAACTCGGCGGCGGTGTAGAGGGGATTGGTCGGCACCGCCACCGCTCCCGCTCGCCAGATTGCCTGGTAGGCGATGACGGCCTGCGGGCAGTTGGGGAGGAAGATCGACACCCGGTCGCCTTTGCCGACTCCCATCTCCTGGAGGGCGGCGGAGAGGCGGTCGGTCAGCTCGTCCAGCTCCCGGAAGGTGATGGCCCGGTTGAAGTAGACGAGCGCCGGCTTGTCGGGGTACTTGGCAGCGGAGAGAGCGAGTAGTTCGGTGACGGTGATGTCCGGATACTCCAGGCTGGTGGGGACCCCCGGGTCGTACCACCGGTGCCAGGGACGCTCCTCCATGTCGGACCTCCTCTCCTGCCCGCCGGCAGGCACGAGCGCCGCCGGTCACCGTCCCGATGCGGAGGCCATTCCACCACGAAACCGAGCGGGCTGCCGGTCCCGGAAGAGCGGCGAGTGTGACCGGCTACCCTCGGGCTGCCCGAGCAATCGGCAAGGAGGGAGCATCGCCAAGGGCATGCTGGCCAAAGGGTCGAAGGGCGCACAAGGGCGGACGCTGCAGGAGGACCTGATCTCCTTCGGCCTCAAACCCGGCCCCGTCGACGGGATCTTCGGCCCCAAGACGGAGCGATCGGTCAAGGCATTTCAGAGGAGAGAGGGTCTCGAGGTCGACGGCATCGTGGGGCCTCTGACGCGGGCGGCGATCGCTGCCAAGAAGAGAGCCGCCCGCATGGCGGCGCGCCAGAAGGCGAAGACGGCGGCGAAGCCGGCCGTCAAGCCGGCCGCGACCGCAGCAGCCAAGGCGGCCGCGTTGAAGAGTGCCACGGCAAAGAAGCCGACCACCAAGACGGGCGCGCCCAGGCGGGCTGCGAAGCCGGCGGGCCGCAAGACCACTTCGGTGGGTGGGGCGGCCTCGGCGACGGCCAAGGCCATCGCCGACGCGGCCAAACAGGCGGCCAAGAAGCGTTGAGCGGGGAGGGGGCCTCCCGCCGGCCTCCGAACCGCTGAGCAGGATTGAAAAGACGGAGCCTCCCGGGTTCGGGAGGCTCCGTGGTCCACGCGGCGGTTGGGGTTCTCAGCCGAAGCGCCGCCCGCAGCCGGGGCAAAGAGCGTCTTCCTCGCCCGTCTGGCTATGACACCAGGGACAGGGCAGATCGATTCCCTCCGTCTCCCAGACCAGGCGGGAGAGCTTGAGGAGGCGCCGGCCGCTCATCGCCGCTCCTTCGGCACGGGCGGGTCGGCAGCCATCGTCATGACTCCTCCTTCGGGATGCGAAGCGCAGGCTAGAGCGCCGGGGCCCGCCGGGCGAGGATTTCGCGAACCCCGGCGGGCCGGACAGGGAACGGAGGCGATTACGCTTCCCGGCAGTCTCTGGAGTGAGCCCATGACCATCAACATCACCCTCCCCGACGGATCCTCCCTGCAGCTGGCCGACGGGACGACCGGTGGCGAGGCCGCGGCGGCCATCGGCCCCGGCCTGGCCGAGGCGGCGGTGGCCGTGCGGGTGGACGGCGAGCTGCGCGACCTGTCGACACCGCTGGCCGATGGGGTCTCGGTCGAGGTCATCACGGCGGACAGCGAGACCGGGCGCCACATACTGCGCCACTCGGCTGCCCACGTGATGGCACAGGCGGTGCTGGGGTTGTTCCCCGGGGCCCGCTATGCCATCGGCCCCGCTATCGAGGACGGCTTCTACTACGACTTCGAGGTCGGCCGCGCCTTCACCCCCGAGGATCTGGAGGCCATTGAGGGCCGGATGACGGAGATCGTCGCCGCCGACCAGCCCTTCCAGCGCGAGACGGTCACCAAGGAGGAGGCGCTGCGCGTCTTCGCCGACCAGCCCTTCAAGCAGGAGATCATCGAGTCGGTCGATGAATCCGAGGTAGCGGGGAGTCAGCAGCTGTCCCTGTACCGCAACCATGACTTCGTCGACCTCTGCCGCGGCCCCCACCTGCCCTCCACCCGTCGGCTGCCCGCCTTCAAGCTGCTGCGCACCGCCGGTGCCTACTGGCGCGGCGATGAGCGCCGTCCCCAGCTGCAGCGCATCTACGGCACGGCATGGGAGAGCCCGGCCGCGCTCGAGGAATACTTGCACCGCCTGGAGGAGGCCCGCCGCCGCGACCATCGGCGCCTGGGACCGGAGCTGGACCTGTTTTCCTTCCCCCCCGAGCTGGGGAGCGGGCTGGCCATCTGGCATCCCAAGGGGGCGACGGTGCGGGAGCTCATGGAGGACTACAGCCGCCGCACCCACCGGGCGCACGGCTACGAGCTGGTGGTCTCCCCCCACATCGCCCGCGCCCACCTTTGGGAGACCTCGGGGCACCTGGGCTTCTACGCCCAGACCATGTACCCCATCATGGAGCTCGACGACGGTGACCGGTACGTGCTCAAGCCGATGAACTGCCCCTTCCATATCCTGGTCTACCAGAGCAAGGGGCGTTCCTATCGCGAGCTTCCGCTGCGCTTCTTCGAGCTGGGAACCGTGTACCGCTACGAGCGCTCGGGTGTCCTGCACGGGCTGCTGCGGGCCCGGGGGTTCACTCAGGACGACAGCCACATCTTCTGCACCGAGAGCCAGATCGGCCAGGAGCTCAAGGGGCTGCTCGAGTTCTCGCTGATGGTGCTGCGCGATTTCGGTTTCGACGAGTTCGAGGCCGATCTCTCCACCCGGCCCGAGAAGTTCGTCGGAGAGGTGAAGCTGTGGGACCGGGCCACGGTGGCCCTCGAAGAGGCGCTCAAGTCCTCCGGCCTGCCTTACGTGGTGGCCGAGGGGGAGGGCGCCTTCTACGGCCCCAAGATCGACCTCCATGTGCGCGACGCCATCGGACGGCGCTGGCAGCTGACCACCCTGCAGATCGACTTCGCTCTGCCGGCCAACTTCGGCCTGGAGTACGCCACCGCCGAGAACACGCGAGAGCGTCCGGTGATGATCCACCGGGCGCTGTTCGGGGCAGTGGAGCGTTTCTTAGGGGTCCTCCTGGAGCATTCCGCCGGGGCGCTCCCCGGATGGCTGTGCCCGGTGCAGGCCACCATCGTCCCCGTGGCCGATCGGCATAGCGATTACGCGGCCGAGGTGGCGGCGTCGCTCGAGGGCCGGGGTCTCCGGGTCGAGGTGGATGCCGCCGACGAGACCGTCGGGGAGAAGATCAGGCGGGCCATCATCCAGAAGCACCCGGCGGTGCTGGTGGTCGGGGACCGGGACGTCGGCGTGGGCACCGTCGGTTTCCGTCTGCGGGGAGCCGACGAGGAGCGCGGGGTCCCCCTCGCCGAGGCCGCCCTCCGGCTGACCGAGTTCTGCCGGGCGCCTCGCTAGAGGACGAACACTTCGCCTTGGGCGTCCTGGACCTCAAAGGCCACCGCGAAGCTGGGGCGTCGGGGCCAGCGCTCCAGGAGGGTGGCGGCCTGCAGGTTGCAGTTGGCCAGGAAGCTCGGCCAGGGCTCCCCGCCGAAGGCGTCGGCCAGGTCGGTGGAGCAGCCGGCCACCGGCTCCAGGCGGTCGGGGTGCAGGGTGAACCCGTCCATGGAGACCACGGCCAGACCCAGATCGTTACAGCGGGCGATGAGGGCGGTGGCGACGTCGTGGGGGTAGAAGCCCTCGTCTTCGGGGCCTCGCCGGGCGGCCCGGTGGTCGAACTGGGCGGCCAGGGTGTCCACCGGGTGCTCGCTCCCGGGCTGGCCCGGTGGCAGGGGTGCCGGGGCTTCCGACGCCTCGCCGCCCAGCATGGAAACGACCGTGTCGAGCACCCGCTGGAGATCGGCGACGTCGTACAGGCGCGGCTCGCCGTCGGCATCGGGGTAGAACTCCACCAGGAGCTCGCCGTCGTCCTCGTAGGCCAGGCCGGCCACCTCGCCGTCTTCTATGAGGTCGATAACCGGACGGCCCCACTCGGGGTCGTGGCGTTCGCGAGCGTGCAGATCGGACATGGGGGAGATGCTACGCGCCGGGGAGCTACCGGTGGCAGGGGTGCCGGAGGGCGAGAGTTCGGCCTCCGGCCTACTCCTTCTCCTCTTTGGCTGCGGCAACCACCTTCTGCGTCTCCTGCGGCGGGGCCTCCTCGTAGTGATCCATGGCCATCTCGAAGGACCCGCGCCCACTGGTGATGGAGCGGAGGTCGATGCTGTAGCGCTGCATCTCGGCGAGCGGCACTTCGGCGGTGATCAAGCGCAAGCCGGCTTCGGAGTCCATGCCCAGCACTCGGCCGCGACGTGAGTTGAGATCGCCGATGACCTCGCCCATGTCCTCTTCCGGGATGCTAATGGTGACCTTCATGATGGGCTCGAGGAGAGTCGGCTTCAGGCTGGGAGTGGCCGCCTTGACCGCCAGGATCCCGGCCATGCGGAAGGACAACTCGTCGGAGTCGACGGAGTGATGCTTGCCGTCGTATACGGTGGCCTGGATGTCCACCACCGGGCAGCCCGCCAGGATGCCCCGGCCGAGAGCATCCTGGATGCCCTTGTCCACCGCCGGGATGTACTGGCGGGGGATGTTGCCGCCCTTGACCGCATCGACGAATTGGTAGCCGCTCCCGGCCGGGAGCGGGGCGAAGCGGACGTAGGCCACTCCGAACTGCCCGCGGCCGCCGGTCTGCTTCTTGTGCTTCCCTTCGACGTCGGCCGTGCCTCTGATGGTCTCCCGGTAGGGGATGCGCGGCAGGTCGGTGTCGACTTCGACCCCGAAGCGGGCGGAGAGCCGGGATACGGTGACTTCCAGGTGGGTGTCGCCCAGGCCGGAAAGCACCGTCTCGTTGGTGTCGGCCCGGCGCTCCATCAGCAGGGTCGGGTCGTCCTCCACTGCTCGCTGCAGGGCCATGGAGAGCTTTTCCTCGTCCTGTTGGGAGCGGGGGAAGACCGCCAGGGACATGGCCGGCCGGGGCAGAGGGACGGGCTCGATGGTCACCTTCAGCCCCGGCGAGCGCAGGGTGTCGCCGGCCAGGACCGACTCCAGCTTGGCCACCGCCGCGATGTCGCCGGCCGCCACCTCGGTCAGGTCCTGGTGCTCCTTGCCGCGCATCGTGAACAAATTGTGCATGCGCCCGGTGCCGCCCCGCCCGGCGCTCTCCAGGGTGATGTCGATGGGGACGGAGCCTCGGAACACCCGGAACAGGGCGATGCGCCCCACGTAAGGGTCGGACTGGGTCTTGAAGATGTAGGCCACCACACCGGAGTCGGGCAGAGAGTCACCCTGCGACAAGGGGGGAGTGGGCCGCTCGTCGGGCTGGGGCCCATAGTCCACCAGGAACTGGGCGAGGCGGTCGATACCCACCAGTCGAGTAGAAGCCCCGCACAGCACGGGGAAGGAGCTTCCCTCCAGCATGCCGCGCCGCATAGCGGCGGCCAGCTCGGCGTCGGTGGGCTCGGTCCCCTCGAGGTACCGCTCCAGCAGGGAGTCGTCGGTCTCCACCACCGCCTCGATCAGGGCGGTGCGCAGGTTGCCCACATGCTGGGCGACGTCGGGCGGGATCTCCCCCTGCTTGCCCTTGGGAGAGGCGTCGTAGGTGAAGGCAGTGCCGCCGATGAGGTTGGCCACCCCGAACAGCTGATGCTCGGTCCCGATCGGCACCTGGAGCGGCGCCACTGCCGTGCCGAAGGCTTCCTTGAGCTGGTCGAGGGTACGAGTGAAGGAGGCCCGCTCGCGGTCGAGCTTGTTGACGAAGAAGGCGCGAGCGATGCCCTCCTCCTCGGCCATGCGCCACAGAGCGGCGGTTTGGACCTCGACTCCGTCCACCCCCGACACGACAAAGAGAGCCAGGTCGGCGGCGCGCAGGGCGGCTCGAGCCTCGCCGACGAAGTCGGAGTAGCCGGGGGTGTCGATGATGTTGACCTTGTGACCGGCCCAGTCGAAGGGGGCTATGGCGAGGCTCACCGAGGAGCCGCGGGCGATCTCCTCGGGCTCGAAGTCGGTGACGGTATTCCCGTCCTCGATCCGACCCAGTCGGGTGGTGACCCCGGCGGCGTGGAGTAGAGCTTCGGCGAGGGCGGTCTTCCCGCTCCCGCTGTGACCGACGAGCACGATGTTCCGAATGCGATCCGGGGTCAAACGAACCTCCTCAGGGCCAGACGAGTTTAGTTGTCGGGAGTCGGCTCCCACTCGTGTGCTACCTTCGAGCCCGCCGTGCTCGACATGAGGGCCCGCCGCCGGGTTTCACGCGCCTTCGACCCCATCGCCCGCGGGCTGGCCCGCTTCGGGCTCAGCCCCAGCGCGGTGACGGTCCTCGGTCTGGCCATCTCCGTCGCGGGCGCAGTGCTCATCGGATTCGGCTACCTGGCGGCGGGGGCGGCGGTGGTGGGGTTCGGTGCGACCCTCGACGTGCTCGACGGGATCCTGGCCCGGCTGACCGGGACCGAGAGCCGCCGTGGGGGCTTCCTGGATACATTCACCGACCGGGTGGGGGAGGTGGCCGCCTGGACCGGCCTCACCTTCTATCTGGCGGACTCGGGGAGGTCGACCCTCGTGACGCTGTCGCTCGTCGCGGTGTGCGGTTCGCTGCTGGTCCCCTTCCTGCGCGCCAAGGCCGAAGGGGAGGGGATCGTGGGCAAGGGTGGCCTGATGGGGCGTGCGGAGCGGATCCTGTTGTTTTGCTGGGGGGTCGGGTTGGCCGGGGTGGGCGTGCCCAGCTTGACGGTGACAGTGGGAGCGCTGGCCGTGCTCTCGTGGGTAACGGTCCTGCAGCGCTTCTTCAAGACCTGGGTGCAGCTCAAGGCGTGAGCGGGTTCTTCGGCTACCTGGTGTTCCGGGCTCTCTGGGGGTTTGCCGGCCTTCTCCCGGAGCCGGTGATGCGGCGCCTGGGTTTCGGGGCCGGCTATCTGATGTCGTTCCTGGCCCGGGGCCGCCGGGCTATGGCCGAGCGCCACCAGCGGCGCATCCAGGGCCCCGGGGTGGACGCTCGGCGGGCCGCTCGCCGCGTCATGGGCTTCTACGGGCGCTACTACGCCGAGGCCTTCTGGATGCGGCCCCGGCGGCGGCGGGCCGTCATCGAGGCGTCCCGGGTGGACGGCCTGTCGATCCTGCACGAGGCAGTAGCGGCCCCCGCCGGAGTGATCCTGGCGGTGGGTCACCTGGGCAACTGGGAAGCGGCCGGCCTCAAGGCGGCGTCGGAGGGGGCGAGGGTGCTGGCGGTGGCCGAGGCCCTGGTGAACGAGCGCATCGTGCGGTGGTTCGTGGAGATGCGGGCGACAATGGATATCGACATTGTCCTCACTCGCCGGGGAGCGCGGGTGACCGATACGCTGGTCCGGCACCTGGCGGAGGGCAACGTGGTGGCTCTTATGTGCGATCGCGACATCAAGGGCAACGGTATCCCGGTGACCTTCTTCGGGGAGGAGACCACCCTGCCGCCGGGTCCCCTGGCCCTGGCCTGCCGTACGGGGGCTACCGTGCTGCCGGTGGGCGCCTACTTTCTGGAGAAGGCGGGTCACCGCTTTCAGATCCACCCGCCCCTGGCCGTGCCCACCGAGGGAACGCTGGCCGAGCGGGTGCGGGCGGGAACCCAGCGCTTGGCCGCCGTCCTGGAGACCGTCATCGCCGAGGCACCCGAGCAGTGGCACGTGGTAGTCCCCAACTGGCCCAGCGACCGGGAGGCGCGATGAAGATCGCCGTGGTCTGCCCCTACGACCTGGGCGCCTTCGGGGGGGTGCAGGGGCAGGTGATCGCCCTGGTCGGCTGGCTCAGGGAAGCGGGGCATGAGGCCTGGGCGGTCTCCCCGGGCAGCGGGGGCCCGCCCGGCACCCGCCACGTGGGCGGGGTGCTCTCCGTTCCCACCAACCGATCCCGGGCCCCCATCACCTTCCATCCGAAGGCCTGGGCCCGGGTGAGGGAGGCCGTGCAGGGGGCGGAGGTGGTTCACGTCCATGAGCCCCTTGTCCCGGTGACGGGGCCGGCGGCTGTCCTTGGAACGGGTGCGCCCCGGGTGGGGACCTTCCACGCCGATCCGGGGGCGGTGGTATCCCGGCTTTACCGGCGCGGTGCGTGGGTGCTCCGACGGGTGCTGCGTCGGCTGTCGGTAGCCACCGCGGTGAGCCCGGTGGCGGCTGAGGCGGTGGGCCGTTTCGTGAAGGTACGGGTGGTGCCCAACGGCCTCGACACCGCCCGCTATCGGCCGGCCGGGGAGAAAGTGCCGGGCCGGGTGGTCTTCGTCGGGCGTGACGATTCACGTAAGGGGCTGGACGTGCTGCTTCAGGCCTGGCCGCTGGTGTGCACCACAGTGCCCACCGCCAGTCTGCGGGTGGTGGGGGCCTTTCGTCCGTCCGGCCCGGAAGGGGTTGCCTTCCTGGGGCGGGTGGACGAGGAAGCCAAGCTGCGCGAGCTGGCGGAGGCGGAAGCCCTGTGCGCTCCCAACCTGGGCGGGGAGAGTTTTGGCCTCATCGTGGCCGAGGGCATGGCTTCGGGCTGCGCGGTGGTGGCCAGCGACCTGCCCGCCTTTCGGCACGTGGCAGGCGCCTGCGCCCGGCTGACGCCGGTGGGGGACGCGGACGCGCTCGCCCGGGCGCTGCAGACGGTGCTTTCCGACCGCGCGGAGAGCAGCCGTCTGGCCGAGGCCGGGCTGCGCGAGGTGGCCCGCTTCGACCGGGCGGCGGTGCTGGAGGGCTATCTAACGGCCTATCGCGACGCTCTGGCCTCCCGGTGACCGCTCCCCCCGGGGGTGTTGTGGCCCGGAGGTAAACTGAGATGAATCCGGTCAAGGAGACAGGTTGGAGCAGGGCACAGTGCGCGTGAAGCGGGGCCTCGCCGAGATGCTGAAGGGCGGGGTGATCATGGATGTCACCACCGCCGAGCAGGCGAAGATCGCCGAGGATGCGGGGGCGGTGGCGGTGATGGCGCTGGAGCGGGTGCCGGCCGACATCCGTCGCGAGGGCGGGGTGGCGCGGATGGCGGATGCCGCCCGCGTCGAGGAGATCATGGCGGCGGTGACCGTTCCGGTGATGGCCAAGGCTCGCATCGGCCATTTCGTGGAGGCGCAGATTCTCCAGGCCCTGGGGGTCGACTTCGTGGATGAGAGCGAGGTGCTGACCCCCGCCGATGAGGAGAACCACATCGACAAGTGGCAGTTCACCGTCCCCTTCGTGTGCGGGGCCCGCGATCTGGGGGAGGCGCTGCGCCGCATCGGTGAGGGTGCGGCGATGATCCGTACCAAGGGGGAGGCGGGGACGGGGAACGTGGTGGAGGCGGTGCGCCACATGCGGGCGATGACCAACGAGATTCGGCGTCTGGGCACCCTGGGCGGCGACCAGCTGATGTCGGCGGCTCGCGAGCTGCGAGCTCCCTACGAGCTGGTGCGGGAGGTGGCGGAGACGGGACGGCTGCCGGTGGTGAACTTCGCGGCCGGGGGTATCGCTACTCCCGCCGACGCGGCGCTGATGATGCAGCTGGGCTGCGACGGGGTGTTCGTGGGCTCGGGGATCTTCAAGAGCGAGGACCCGGCTCCGCGAGCGGCAGCCATCGTGGCTGCCACCACCTACTACCAGGACCCGGCGGCGCTGGCCCGCGTCTCCCACGGGCTGGGCACCCCCATGGCCGGTCTGGAGATCGGCAAGATCGACCCGACCGAACTGCTGCAGACCAGAGGCCGCTGAGCGTGCGGGCAGGGGTCCTCGCCCTCCAGGGCGACTTTCGCGAGCATGCCGCCGCTCTTGCCCGCCTGGGAGCCGAGCCCGTCCCGGTCCGTCGCCCTGAAGAGCTGGAGGGCCTGGCCGCCCTGGTGGTGCCGGGGGGCGAATCGACCGCCATCGGGCTCCTGGCCGAGCGCCATGGGCTGGTCGAGCCGCTGCGGGGGTTGTTGGCCGCCGGGCTTCCCACCCTGGGTACCTGTGCCGGCATGATCTTCCTGGCGCGCGAGACCACCGGGAGCCGGGAACAGATCCAGCTGGGAGTACTCGACGTGGTGGTCGATCGCAACGCTTTCGGACGGCAAGTGGCGTCCTTCGAGACGGACCTGGCGGTCGAGGGAATGACGGAGCCGGTGCACGCCGTGTTCATCCGGGCTCCCCGGGTGCACCGGGTCGGGCCGGGGGTGGAAGTGCTGGCATCGGTGGACGGCCGCCCCGTCATGGTGCGTCAGGGCAACCTGCTCGCCACTGCCTTTCACCCGGAGCTCACCGACGATCTGCGGATACATAGACTGCTGCTGCAGATAGCAGGAGATCACTGATGTCGGGTCACTCGAAATGGGCGACCATCAAGCACAAGAAGGGCGCCAAGGACGCGCGGCGGGGCCAGCTGTTCGCCAAGCTGGCCCGGGCGGTCGAGGTGGCCGCGCGCCAGGGCGGACCGGACCCGTCCGGCAACTTCATGCTCGCCCAGGCCATTGAGAAGGCGAAGGGCCAGTCGCTGCCCAACGAGAATATCGAGCGGGCGATCAAGCGCGGCGCCGGCGAGGCCGGGGGTGCCGACTACGAGGAGATCTGGTACGAGGGCTACGCCCCCGGCGGGGTGGCCCTGTACGTCGAGGTACTCACCGACAACCGGAATCGGGCGGCCTCGGACGTGCGCTCGACCTTCTCCCGGCACGGGGGCAGCCTGGGCGAGCCGGGGTCGGTCGCCTACCTCTTCGAGAAGAAGGGGTACTTCCTGGTCGTCGGCGAGGAGGACCAGGTCGTGCTCGCGGCACTCGAGGCCGGAGCCGAGGACGTGCGCCCCTCCGGCGCGCAGTGGGAGGTCATCGCTTCCCCCGGCGATATGCGAACCGTGCGGAAGGCCCTCGAGGAGGCCGAAGTGGCCGTCGAGTCGGGGGAGATCACCTACCTGCCGCTCACCTTGCTGCCCTTGAATGAGGAGAACGCCCGCAAGGTGCTGCGTCTGGTGGACACCCTGGAGGATCTCGACGATGTGCAGACGGTGTACGGCAACTTCGACATCAGCGACGAAGTCATGGCCGTCCTGGCCGAATGATCGCGGGGCCGGGAGCGGCCGCGTCTAACCTGGCGAACAAGTGTTTGTGCTCGGCATCGATCCCGGCCTCTCCATCACCGGGTACGGGGTGATCGTCTCCCGGGGTGAGCGCCTGCAGGCCGTGGCCGCCGGCGCTCTGCGGACCTCACCGGGGGCGGCGGATGCCGTTCGCCTGGCGGAGTTGTTCGGCGACCTCGAGAAACTGCTGGGCGAGTACCACCCCGCCGAAGTGGCGGTGGAGCAGGTGTTCGTCAACCGCAACCTGCAGACGGCCACCGCGGTGGGCCGGGCCTCCGGGGTGATCCTTCTCGCGGCCGCCCGGGCCGGCATTCCCGTCTTCGAGTACACCCCGTCGGCGGTGAAGATGGCCGTCACCGGCAGCGGCGACGCCGCCAAAGACCGGGTGCAAGCCCTGGTGGCCCGGCGCCTGGGCTTGCCGGAGGCGCCCCGGCCGGCCGACGCGGCGGACGCGCTGGCCGTCGCGCTGTGCCACCTTCAATCGGCGGGACTGCGCCGGGCGGTGGCGGGAGCCGAACGATGATCGGCCGATTGCGAGGTACGGTGGCGTTCAAGGGCGTGGAGGGCCTCCTGCTCGACGTGGGCGGGGTGGCCTTCGAGGTGATGATGGCGCCGCGCGGCCTGGGGGAGGTGCCGGCAGTGGGGGAGCCGGCCGTGGTGCACACTCACCTGCATCTGCGCGAGGACCAGATGGCCCTTTACGGTTTCCCGACCGCCGACGAGCGGGATCTGTTCCGCATATTGCTGGGGGCCAGCGGGGTCGGTCCTCGCCTGGCCCTGGCCCTGGTGGGAGCGATGCGCCCGGCGGACCTGCGGCGGGCCATCGCCACGGCTGATGCCGACGCCCTCACCGTCGTGCCCGGCGTGGGCAAGCGCACCGCGCAGCGCCTGATCCTCGACCTGCGGGCTCGTCTGGAGATGCCCGAGCTCGAGGAGATGCCCGCCGCCGGCAGCCTGGCCGAGGTCAGGGCGGCGCTGGAGGGCCTGGGCTACCAGCCGGCGGAGATTCGTCAGGCCCTCGAGGGCCTCCCCGGCGAAGGCGAGACCGAGGCCCTGCTCCGCAGCGCCCTGCAGCGGCTGGGGCGGCGATGAGGGAAGAAGGCCTTCTCTCCGGTTCGCTCCAGCCCGAGGAGGCCGCCTTCGAGGCGGGCCTGCGCCCGCGCCGGATGGAAGAGTTCGTGGGCCAGGAGGAGCTGAAGGAGCGCCTGGCCATCCTGATCGAAGCGGCGGCCGGGCGGGGCGAGCCCGTCGATCACCTCCTCTTCAGCGGCCCTCCGGGTCTGGGCAAGACCACCATGGCGGCCATCGTGGCCAACGAGATGGGGGCCCAGTTCCGGGCCACCTCCGGCCCGGCTTTGGAGCGAGCCGGCGACCTGGCCGCCATCCTCAGCAACCTGGAGCGGGGCGACGTGATGTTCATCGACGAGGTGCACCGCCTGCCCCGGGCGGTGGAGGAGGTCCTCTACTCTGCCATGGAGGACTTCCAGCTCGACATCGTGGTTGGGAAGGGGCCGGCCGCTCGCTCCATTCGCCTCGACCTGCCCGGCTTCACCCTCATAGGGGCTACCACCCGGGTGGGCCGGGTCTCACCTCCCATGCGGGACCGCTTCGGGTACCTGGCCCGCATCGACTACTACGCGGCTCCCGAGCTGGAAGCGGTGGTGGAGCGGTCGGCGGCCATCCTGGAAGTGACCATTGACCAGGCAGGGGCCAGAGAGATCGCCACCCGCAGCCGGGGAACGCCCCGGGTGGCCAACCGCCTGCTGCGCCGGGTGCGCGACTTCGCGGCGGTGCGGGCCGCCGGGCTGGTAGACGAGGCCACCGCCCACCGGGCCCTGGAAGTGTTCGAGGTGGACAGGGCGGGTCTGGACCGGGTGGACCGGGCCATCCTCGAAGCGGTGGTGCACAAGTTCGGCGGGGGGCCGGTGGGCCTCTCCACTCTGGCCATCGCCGTGTCCGAAGAGCCGGAGACGGTGGAGGACGCCTATGAGCCCTTTCTGCTCCAGCAGGGGATGCTGCAGCGTACCCCCCGCGGCCGTATCGCCACCGCTCTGGCCTACCGTCATCTGGGAGTGGAGCCTCCGCCCCCGTCGGGCCCGCAGGGCACGCTGCTGTAGAGCGGGGGAGCAGGCCGGCTTGGCGCGACGGGCTGCACGCCCCAGACTGGGGCGGTGGTGAAGACCTCCGACTTCGTGTACGAGCTGCCCCCGGCGTCGATCGCCCAGGTCCCCGCCGAGCCGCGCGACGCGGCGCGCCTGCTGGTGGCCGAAGGCCTGGAGGATCACCGCTTCTCCGAACTGCCCGACCTGTTGCAGGCAGGCGACCTGGTGGTGGTGAACCGCACCCGGGTACGGCGGGCCCGGCTATTGGGGTACAAGGAGGACAGCGGCGGTCGGGTGGAGGCGCTGCTGCTGCGCCCTACCTCCCGGGGATGGGAGGCACTTCTCCGCCCCTCCCGGCGCCTCCGTCCCGGCAGCCGGCTGCGGTTCGGAGAGATCCGGGCAACGGTGGTGGCGGGCCCCGAGCAGGGGGAAGGGCTGCTCGATCTCGACAGCGGGGAGGTGCCTCTCGAGGAGGCCCTGGAACGCTGCGGGGAAGTTCCGCTTCCTCCCTACTTCACCGGGCACCTCGAGGATCCGGAGCGATACCAGACAGTGTATGCCTCCCGACCGGGCTCGGCGGCGGCTCCAACCGCCGGCCTCCACTTCACCTCCGAGGTGCTGCGGCGCCTGGGGGAGCGGGGAGTAGGCCTGGTCGCGGTGGACCTGGACATCGGGGTGGACACGTTCCGGCCCATCGCCGAGGAGTATCTGGAGGCGCACCGCATGCACCGGGAGGACT
>CAZJRF010000037.1:4740-17370 GCA_964548475.1 uncultured Acidimicrobiia bacterium | reverse complement strand
CCGCCGGTCGGGTCGGGGTACTCCATCAGGTAGACGGCCGATGCGTCCAGGCCGACGTCGATGGCCCCGGCCAGCGCGTCGAGCTCCCCCGCCAGCCCCTGCAACCCGGGGAGCTGTGGCCGATCCTTCTCCCGGGTGGGCCGGCACCCGAGACCCCAGGGCGGGGCAAGACCCACGGCCGACCCCCGGCTCGAGTCGCCGTCGGCCGCCGAGCTCCACACGTTGTCCAGGTCCACCTGGTAGCAGAGCGGGTCGGCCTGGGGGTCCGCATCGACCAGCCATCGGACGATGTGCGCAAAGCCGACATCGTTGCCCCCGATCGAGATGAGAAGAGCGTCGATTGTTCGCTCTCCCACCAGGGCCGCCACCTGCTCGAGCTGGCCGCGTTCCGCTCCCGGCCCCGCCGCGAGAACCCCGGGGCCGATGCGGGCTCCCGTGGCCGCCACCGACACGAACGTCACCGAAGTAGTCGGATCGGCCCGCTCGAGGGCAAGGGCGGCGAGGGCGGGCCAGGCGGCCGTGGAGCGATGCGCAGCGGCGTGAGCGGATGCAGCCGCGGCATCCAACGGCGAGTCGGCCCAGACGGCCGGCCGGTCCCCCGGCTCGCGCGGGCGCTCCGGGTTGCCGTCTCCCGCGGCATAGGAATCTCCCACCGCTACCACCAGCAGATCCTCAACGGCGACTTCCCTCTCGGCGCGAGCCGTCGCCGTGCCCCAGCCGAGGTCCGCCCGTACGTCGAGGGTGACGCCGTACGACCCCTCCGGCAGGCGGACTTCGATCACCGGCAGCGGCCCCGCCCGGGCCAGCGACAGGCCGCCCGGCCCCGCGATGTGCCACCGGTACTCCACGATCGGCAGAGGCGCCCCCGCCAGGGTGGCCCGGCTGTCCGACGCGTCCAGGTGCAAGCTGAAGACGGCGGGGTCGGCCCCGTTGGCCGCGTAAGCCGCCGTGTTGAGCAGGTCGATGATGCCGTCGCGGTCGGCGTCAAGGCCGAAGCGGTCCGGCATGGTGGCCCGGAACGCAGGCTCCAGGGCGGGCGCCGGCCCCTGAGACAGCGCAAGCGCAGCGGCGGGGGATGCGGGCAGGGCGGCTATCAGGAGGGCCGTCGCGATCAGTGCCCGGGAACCCGGCATGGGCCCAGTATGGCCCGTCCCGGCCGCTCTTCTTGCAAACGGCCGAGCGGCCCTACCGCGACGCCCCCCCTGGCCTTCCCCGCCCGGTAGGGTGGGGATGATGCGTGCGGTAGTGAAGCCGGGCCCCGGCCCCGGCCTCGCCCTGGTGGATGTACCCGAGCCCCGGCCGGGGCGGGGCGAGGTGCTCCTCCAGGTCAAGGCGTCGTCGATCTGCGGCACCGATCTGCACATTCGCAACTGGGATCGCTGGGCGGCCGACCGCGTTCAGCCTCCCCGGGTGATCGGCCACGAGATGTGCGGGGTGGTCGTGGCCCACGGCGAAGGTGTGTCCGATCCGCCAGTGGGTGCCCTGGTCTCCGTGGAGTCCCACGTGGTGTGCGGCACCTGCGTGCTCTGCCGCACGTGCAAGGGCCACCTCTGCCCACAGACGTCGATCTTCGGGGTGCATCGCGACGGGGTCTTCGCCGAGTTCGTTGCTGCCCCGGCTATCAACTGCTGGCCCGACCCGCCGGGCATGCCCTACTCCATCGCCTCTCTCCAGGAGAATTTCGGCAACGCCGTGCACACGGCGGCCACCCCCGCGGTCGCCGGCCGGAAGGTGCTGGTGACCGGCTGCGGCCCGGTGGGGGTCATGGCGATCGCGGCGGCCCGCGCGTTGGGGGCCCGCACCGTGCTGGCCAGCGACATCAGTGAGTATCGACTCGGGCTCGCCCGCACCATGGGCGCGGAGGCCGCCTTCAGCCCGGCCCGGGTCGATCTCTACCAGGCGGTGATGGAGGCCACCGACGGCGACGGGGTGGACGTACTGCTGGAGATGTCCGGCGTGGCCTCGGCCATCGACCAGGGCTTCCGGCTGCTCCGGCCGGGCGGGGAGGCCGCTCTGCTGGGCCTCTTCTCCCGGCCCATCCAGTTCGACTTCGACAACCGTCTCGTGTTCAAGGGCGTCACGGTCCACGGCATTGCCGGGCGTCGCTTGTGGGCCACGTGGTACCAGATGCGGGCCATGCTGCGCAGCGGCGCGGTGGACCTGGCCCCGCTTATCACCCATCGCTTCGCCCTCGACGACTTCGAGGCGGCTTTCGATCTGATGGCCTCCGGGCAGTGCGGCAAGGTGGTGATGTTCCCCGACCCTGCCGACGCCGACGGGCCCCTGACCAGTGCGTGAGGTGAACATGGCAGACCGGACCGCATTCCTGCAAGGCGAGCTGGACGAGCTGCGCCGCCAGGGCCTCTACACCACCATTCGCCGCATCGACGGCCCCCAGGGGCCCTGGCTGACCATCGACGGCCGGCAGGTGCTCAACTTCTGCTCTAACAACTACCTGGGCCTGGCCGACCACCCCCGCTTGGTGCAGGCCGCCAAGGAGGCTCTGGAGCGCTTCGGGGCCGGCCCCGGGGCGGTGCGCTCCATCGCCGGCACTATGAGCATTCACCAGGAGCTCGAAGAGCGGCTCGCCCGGTTCAAGGGGGTCCCGGCCACCATCTCCCTGCAGTCCGGGTTCTCCGCGAACCTGGGTACGATCGCCGCCCTGGTCGGTGAAGGCGACGCGGTCATCTCCGACGAGCTCAACCACGCGTCCATCGTGGACGGGGTCCGCCTCACCCGGGCTGCCCGATCCATCTATCGGCATGCCGACCCCGACGATCTCGATCGCGCTCTTGGCGAGGCCCGCGCCGCCGGGGCGCGCCGCATCTTGCTCATCACCGACGGCGTCTTCTCCATGGACGGCGATCTGGCTCCCCTGGACGTGCTCGTGCCGGTGGCGGAGAGCCACGAGGCGATCATCATGGTGGACGACGCCCACGGGGAAGGAGTGCTGGGCCGGGGAGGGCGGGGCATCGTGGACCACTTCGGCCTGCACGGCCGGGTTGACGTCGAGGTGGGGACGATGTCGAAGGCCTTCGGGGTGATGGGCGGATACGTGGCCGGCTCGGAGCTCCTGGTGGAATGGCTGCACCAGCGGGCCCGTCCCTTCTTGTTCTCCTCGGCGGCGACCCCGGCCGACGTGGCCGCCTGCCTGGCTGCCGTCGATCTGCTCGAGTCCTCGACCGAACTGGTAGACCGCCTCTGGCGCAACGCCCGTCAGTTCAAGGAGATGATGGCCGCCTCCGGGTTCGACCTCGGGGTCAGCCAGACCCCGATCACCCCGGTGATGCTGGGAGAGGCGGCCCTGGCCCAGGAGGTGTCCCAACGCCTGTTTGCGGAGGAGGGAGTGTTCGCCCAGGCCATCGGCTTCCCCACCGTTCCTCGCGGCAAGGCCCGCATCCGGGTGATGGTCTCCGCCGCCCACAGCGACGACGACCTCGACCGGTGTGCCGAGGCGTTCGGCAAGGTCGGACGGTCGCTGGGGATCGTCTCCTGAGCAGCAGATCCCGGCCGGCTGTCTCCCCGTCGGCGATACCATGCCGCGATTGATGGCCACATCTTCTGCCCCGCCGCTGCGGGAGTACACCGACGGGTCCACCGCGATCGTGCGGGGGGCACTGGACGCCGGCTGCAACTTCTTCGCCGGCTATCCGATCACCCCCGCTTCCCCGATCTTGATGATGATGATGCGGGAGCTGCCGCGGGTGGGCGGGGTGGCGGTGCAGGGGGAGGACGAGATCGCCTCGATGGGCATGTGCATCGGGGCGGTGATGGCCGGGGCGCGCGCTTTGACCGCTACCAGCGGGCCGGGACTGAGCTTGTACAGCGAGAGCATCGGCCTGGCGGTGATGGGCGAGGTGCCGCTGGTGATCGTGGACGTGCAACGCCTGGGGCCGGCCACCGGGGGGGCGACCACCGTGGGACAGGGCGACGTGCAGTTCGTGCGCTGGGGCACGGCGGGGGGGTATCCGATCATCGCCCTGGCTCCGTCGTCTATCCCCGACTGCTATCACCTGACGATGCGGGCCTTCGACCTGGCCGAGCGTTTTCGCTGCCCGGTGTTCGTGCTGACCGACAAAGAGCTGAACATGACGATGAACACGGTGCCCGTGGATGCCTATGTCCCGGCGCCGGTGCGGGAGCGCCCGCGGCCCGACGGGCCCGGCCGGCCCTACCAATACCAGCCTGCCGGTGAGGTCCCGCCTCTGCGTCATTACGGGGGCGAGGAGACGGTGCGCTTCACCGGCTCCTCCCACGACGAGCGGGCATTCATCACCAAGCATCCCCCCACGGTGGATGCGCTGAACCGCCATCTGGTAGCCAAGATCGAGGAGCACCGGGATGAGATCGACCTGGTGGAGGCCGATCTGCACCCCGGTGCCCGCACCCTGGTGGTCTCCTACGGGGTGACGGCCGGGGCGGTGCGGGAGGCGCTGGGGCAGGCCCGGCAGGCCGGGGGCGGCTTCTCTTCGCTGGTCTGCAAGAGCCTGTGGCCCGTACCCGCGGACGCGCTGCGGGCGGCGGCCGCCGGCGTGGAGCGGGTGGTGGTCCCCGAGTTGAATCCGGGCCAGTACCGGCTCGAGGTGGAGCGGCTGCTGCCGGGAGCGCCGGTGGTCGGCGTGAACCGGCTGGACGGGGAGATGATCACTCCCGAGCAGGTGCGGGAGGCGGCGACATGAGCATCGAGTTGACCCCCCGGGCCGGTTACCGCAACGACCTCCCCTACCCCTTCTGCCCCGGCTGCGGTCACTCATCGATCCTCGACGCCCTCGACGTCGCGCTGGTCCGGCGGGGCGCCGATCCCACCAAAGTGGTGATCGTCACCGACATCGGCTGCAGCGGCCTTAGCGACCAGTACTTCGTGACCAGCGCCTTCCACGGCCTGCACGGGCGCAGCATCACCTACGCCACCGGCATCAAGCTGGCCCGTCCCGACCTGGACGTGGTGGTGGTGATGGGCGACGGCGGGACCGGCATCGGCGGCGCGCATCTCCTCAACGCGGCCCGGCGCAACATCGGCATCACCGTGCTGGTCTTCAACAACTTCAACTTCGGCATGACCGGGGGCCAGCACTCCACCACCACTCCGGCCGGGGCGCTCACCTCCACCACTCCCACCGGCAACCTGGAACGCCCGCTCGACATCTGCGCCACGGTGGCGGTGAACGGGGCCGGCTACGTGTGGCGGGGCACCTCCTTCGACCAGGATCTGCCCGAATGCATCGCCGAGGCCATGGCCACCCCCGGCTTCGCCCTGCTCGATATCTGGGAGCTGTGTACCGCCTACTTCGTGCGCTCCAACAAGTTCACCCGCCGGGCAATCCAGACCACCGTGGACGACCTGGGCTTCGCCACCGGGGTCATCCAGCAGCGCCCCGACCTTCCCGAGTACGCCGCCGCTTACCGCGCCGCCGCCCGCCCCGGGCAGCCTCGCCTAGGCCCCTCACCCATCCCCATCACCCACACCGCTGACCTCGACCGGCGCTTCTCCCTGCTGGTGGCGGGTTCGGCCGGAGGGCGGGTCCGCTCCGGGGTGCGCCTGGGCGCCCAGGCCGCCATCCGCTCCGGCCTCTACGCCGCCCAGGCCGACGACTACCCCATCACGGTGCGCACCGGCCACAGCGTCTCCATGCTGCTGCTCTCCCCCCAGCCCCTCGACTACGCCGGCCTGGACCTCCCCGACGCGATCGCCGTGCTCACCGAAGACGGGCTGGGCAAGGCCCGGCCCTACCTGCCTCGCCTGGCCCCCGACGCCACCGTGTTCACCCTGCCCGAGGTGGCCGCTATCGACACTGCCGCCCGGCGCGTCGTCCTCCACCCGGCCGCCGCCGGCAGCCGCCTGGCCAAGGCCGACCAGGGGCTGGCCGCGACCAGCGCCGCGATCGAGTACCTCGGCCTCTACCCCGCCGCCGCGCTTCTCGAGGCTGCCGCGGAGTCGGGGCGTTATGCCGAAGAGACGGTCAGAGTCGTGGAGGCCGGGCTGGCCATGGGTGCCGCCGCCCACTGAACCCCCTCACGGATTGGTGGTGCCGGCCGACCAGTCCGCGTACAAACCCGCATACACCCCGCCCAACGCGAGTAGGTCGTCGTGCCGGCCCCGCTCCACCAGCCGCCCCCGATCGAAGACCAGCACCTCATCGGCTGCCTCGGCGGTGGAGAGGCGGTGGGCCACCGTGATGCTGGTGCGGCCGGTGGTGAGCCGTTCGATGGCCCGGCGCAATCGCACCTCTAGAGCCGGGTCCACCGCCGAGGTGGCTTCGTCGAGGACCAGCAGGTCGGGATCGGCGATCCAGGCCCGCACCAGGGCAACCAGTTGGCGCTCCCCCACCGACAAGTGCCCGCCCCGCTCCCCCACCGGGGTCTCGAGGCCGGCCGGGAGCTGGGCCAGCCAATCGGCCAGGCCGAGCTCCCCGAAAGCAGCTTGCAGTTCGGCCTCGGCGGCCTCGGGCCGCCCGTAGCGCACGTTTCCCCCCACCGTGCTGTCGAAGAGGAACCCCTCCTGCGGCACAAAGGCCACCCGCTTGCGGAGAGACGCGAAGCGCACCCGGTTGAGAGGCACTCCCCCGATGATCACCCAGCCCTCGGTGGGATCGAGCAGGCGGGTGGCGAGCTTGGCGAACGTGGTCTTGCCGGAGCCGGTCTCCCCCACCACCGCCACCCGGGTCCCCTCGGGGATGTGCAGCGTCAGGTCGGTCAGGACATCCGGCCCGGTGGGATAATGGAAGCGGACCCCGTCGAAGTCCACATCCAGGCGGCCGGTGGGCAGGTCCACTCCCTCCACCGGATCGGGCACATCCACCGGCGTATCGAGGACCCCGAGAATGCGCCGGACCCCCGCTCCCGCGCTCTGCACCAGGTCGAGGGTCTCCACCATCATCTGCACCGGCTCCACGAGGAGGTTGACCAGGAATAGGAAGGCCAGCAGCCCTCCCGCGGACACTCCCCGCGCCGCTCCCAGCCAGACCCCCGTCCCGATGACCGCAGCGGTGATCAGGCCGGCGAAGAGCTCGGCCGAGGAGAACAGGAAGGCGCCCAGCCGGCTGGCGCGGAACTCGGCGCGAAACTGCCCGTCGAGGGCGTGACGCACGCGCGCGAGAATCGCGTCTTCTGCCCCGTAGGCTCGTACGACCGGGAGCCCGGAGATCGCCTCTCCCACTGCGGCCAGGCTGTCGGCCACCCGCAGCCGCACCCGGTCGTGCGCCCGGGCCAGTATGCGCTGGAACCAAACCAGCAGCAGGCCGTACAGCAGCACCGACACCACCACCAGCAGCGACAGCTGCCAGCGGTACAGCGTCATCACCAGCACCGCCAGGCCGACCTGCGTCGAGCCGAGGACGATGGCCACGCCCCCGAAGTCCATGAAATCCTGGATGGTGGCGATGTCCGAGGTCACCCGGGACACGAGGGCGCCCCGTCGTTCGCCCTCCACGTGCAGGATGGAGAGACGGTGCAAGTGGCGGAAGGTGGAGACTCGCAGGTCGGCCAGCCCGGTAGCCGAGGCGCGGAGCAGGCGCACCAGGCCGAGCCGGCGAGCGGAGGCGGCGATCACGATCGCGACCAGCGCGATGCCGCCCCGCAGCACCACGCCGCCCATGTCCACGCCGCGCGGGGCGAGGATCTCGCCGTCGACGATCTGCTGGATGACGATCGGAGCCACAATCTGCATGGCCGTGCCCAGGGCCAGGAGCAGCAGGGTCAGCGGGGCGCCCCGCAGCAGGGCCGGCGCTTCGCGCATCGCTCGCACGATGGCCACCCGGGCGGGCAGAGGCGACTCGGGCACCGTGGAGGTCATGGCGACGGACTTTCCTCGGGCGAAGACGCCGCGGCCCGCCGGGCCGCGGCGTCCTCTTCGTAGGCGTGGAGCAGCCGGGCGTACCCGGGCTCGGAAACCAGCAGGTCCTGGTGTCGCCCGGCTGCCACCACCCGGCCCTCGTCCAGGTAGAGCACGGCGTCGGCCAGGGCGATACTGGAGGGCCGATAGGCCACCACGACTACGGTCGAGGGGAGGTCGGCTTCCTTGAGGCCGCGCAGGATCTCGGCTTCGACCGAGGGATCCACCGCCGAAGTGGCATCGTCCAGCACCAGGAGGCGGGGGCGCCGCACCAGCGCTCGGGCGAGTGCCACCCGCTGGCGCTGCCCGCCGGACAGGGTGGTGCCGCGTTCCCCGATGCGAGTTGCATAGCCGTCGGGGAGGGCCCGGATGAACTCGTCGGCCCCGGCCAGGCGGGCGGCCGCTTCGACCTCGGTATCGTCGATGGGCATTCCCAGGGTGATGTTCCCCGTGACGTCGTCGTTGAACAGGAACGCCTCCTGTGAGACGAAGGAGGCTTCCCGAGGGAGCTGGGAGCGGGCGAAGCGGCGCAGGTCGCGCCCGTCCAGGGAGATCACCCCCGTCGAGGGATCCCAGAGGCGGACGAGCAGCATGGCCAGGGTGGACTTGCCGGATCCGGTGGGGCCCACCATCGCCACGGTGCGCCCGGGGGGTATCTGCAGATCCAACCCGGCTAGCACCTCATCCCCGCCGGGATAGGCGAAGCCGACTCGCTCACCGACCACCGCCGCCCCGGTAGGGCGGGGCCGGCCCAGCAGGTCCCCATGCTCCACAAAGTCGTCCACGGCGAGCACTCTCTCCACTCGCCGCCATCCGGCCAGGCTGTGCGTCAAGTCCCAGAACACCCACCCCATGAGGCGCATCGGGATGGCCAGCAGGGAGAGCAGGTAGGTGACGGTCACCAGGTGGCCCGGTGTGATCGCGCCTCCCCGGAGGCGAAACGCTCCGATCACCAGCATCACGATGATCCAGAAGGAGGGGAACGACTCGATGAACGCCCCGTAGAAGGCCCACAACCGGTTGACGGAGATGATGTCGTCGCGCAGCCGGTCGGAGGCGTCTCGCATCCGCCGGGTCTCGTAATCCTCGCGCCCCAGGGCCTTCACCGTTAGCGCGCCGTCGAAGCTCTCATGAGCGATCCCCGACACGGCCCCGCGGCTGGCCTGCACCCGCTGGAAGGCGCCGAAGGTGGCCCACGAACCCCGCAGGTCGAGGGCGATGATCGCCGCCAGGCCGACCAGGGTGGCCAGGCCCAGCAGGAGATCGATCCAGGTGATGACCGCCACGCTGCCCACGAGCAGCAGCAAGGCCCCGGTCCCGTTGGGCAGGATGCCCAGGATGAAGGTGGACTGGCGCCCGTCGGTCTCACTCACCGCCAGCAGGTTGCCGGTGGACTGCCGACTGAGCCAGGAGAGCCGCAGCCGCATTTGATGGTCGATCAAGCGATAGCGCAGATCGGCCTGTGTGCGGGCCTGGAACCAGCCGGCGAAGGTACGGCGCAGGGTGATCCCCGCCGCCTTGTAGGCCGCCACCGCCGCGATCAGCAGCACTCCGCCGACCCAGAGCGTCCCCAGCGACACCTCCTCGCTCAGCACCGGGATGATCAGGTCGTCGGTGACGCGGCCCACCACCAGGGCCGCGGCCACAATCGCCGAGGCGTACACCAGGGCCCCGGTCACCGCCAAGGCAAAGGCGCCTGGGCGCGCACGGATGAACCGCCCGACGAGGGCCAACCCGTCGCGGAGAACGAGTCTGATCGGCTGAGGTGTAGTCATCGCGTGGCGCGCCGGCCGGCGGGGTGCGGCGCGAGGTCGATGCTAGGCCTGCCTCTGCGCTGCTCGGAAGACGAGCACCCTCGGGCCTCGCTACCGGTAGCCTCTGCTCCGCATGAGGCGCCTGCTGCCCCCCGTTGTGGTCCTGCTGGCCGCCGCCTGCGGCGGCGGCCAGCCCGACGCTCCCCTCGACCCCCTGGTCTTGCTCGAGCGGGCACAGGTTGCCATGGGTGCCGTCGAGACCGCCTCGTTCGAGATGAGCCGGGCCGGGGCGCCGGTGATCGTCGAGGGCCTTGAGTTCACGTCCGCGGTCGGTCAGTACGCGGCCCCCTCCTCCGCCAAGGCGGTCCTCCAAATGCGGGCGGGGGACATCACCGTCCAGATGGGCACCATCTCGGTGGGCGAGCGGACGTGGCTGACCAACCCGCTGACGGGACGCTGGGAGGAGCTGACCCCCGGCACCGGGTTCAATCCTGCCGTCCTCTTCGACACGGCGGCCGGCTGGGTGGCCATGCTGACCGATCTCCAGGAGCCCTCCTACGCGGGAGCGGAGAACGGCACCTACCACTTGCAAGGCAGGCTCCCCCCGGCCCGGGTCGAGGTTCTCACCGCCGGTTTTGCCACCGGGCAGTCGGTGGAGGTCGACCTGTGGCTCGACGAGAGGACCGCAGACATACGGGGCCTGGAGCTCTCCACTACCGGGGAGGGCGGGGTGAGTCATTGGACCATCACCCTGTCCGGGTACGGCCAGCCCGTCGAGATCAACCCGCCGGCCACCGAATGAGCCGCCGCCGGCCCTCCCCGGCGGTGATCCTCGCCGTCGTCTGCTTCGGAGTCTTCATCGCCGCCGATGACCTGACCGTTGTGTCCACGATGCTGCGCCAGATCATCGGTGACCTGGGCATCCCCCTCCCCGACGGTTGGGACCGGGCGGCGTGGATCGTCAACTCCTACCTGGTGGCCTACGTGGCGGTGATGCCTTTCATGGGCCGCCTGAGCGACGTGCTCGGCCGCCGCCGCGTCTTCGTGGGCAGCCTGGTGCTGTTCGTGGCCGGCTCCGCCTGGATTCCCTTCACCACCAGCCTGGGGCCGTTCGTGGCGGCCCGCATCCTGAGCGCGGTGGGAGGAGGCGCCATGGTCCCGGTGGCCCTGGCGGTGGTGGGCGACGTGTTCGCCGAGCGCCGCCGCCCCGGGGCCCTGGGAGTGCTGGGGGCGGTGGACACCATCGGCTGGGTGTGGGGGCCGCTGTTCGGGGCCCTGCTGGTGCGGTTCCTCAATTGGCGCTGGCAGTTCTATCTGAACATCCCCCTGGGGATGCTGGCCATCGCCGCCGCCTGGTGGGGCCTGGGCGGCCTGGACCGCCCGGCGGAGCGGCGGCGCATGGACTGGGGGGCCGCCCTGGCGCTCTCCGCCACCCTGGTGTGCCTGAACGTCGGCCTGGTCAACACCAGTGAGATCTCGGGGGTGGGCGGCCTGGAGGAGCTGACCGGTCGGCGGTCTCTGCCCACCCTCCCGTTCTTCCTGGCCGCCGCGTTCTCATTGGCCGTATTCCTGGGCTTGGAGCGGCGGAGCCGGGACCCGCTCATCGACCTGAGCCTGTTCCGCCGGCCCAACTTCTCCCCGGCGATGGCGGTGAACTTCCTGGTGGGGGCGGCACTCATCATCGCCATGGTGGACGTTCCCTTGTTTGTGAACCTGGTCGTGGAGACCCGGCTGCAGGCGGCGGCAGTTCTCAGCGGCTGGGTGCTCAGCGCCTTGACTGCCTCCATGGCCGTCGCCTCCTGGGCCGGGGGCCGCCTCACCGAGCGCACCTGGTACCGGCCTCCGGCCGCGGGCGGCCTGCTGGTGGCCGCCGGCGCGTTTCTTCTCATGGGGGCCACCTGGGACGCTGCAGTCCCCGTGTGGCTCATGGTTCTCCCGCTGGTTGGTCTTGGTGCGGGGCTGGGCCTGGTCACCGCCCCGGCCAACGCCGCGGCCGTGGATGCCGTCCCGGCCGAACGCCGGGGCGTGGCCGGGGGCCTGGTCATCCTCTCCCGGCTGATGGGGCTGGCGGTGGGCCTTTCCGGCCTCACCGCCTGGGCCATCTACCGCTTCGACACCGCCCGCCGCAGCATCCAGCTTCCCCCGATCAGCGATCCCTCTTACGACGAGATCCTGAGCCGCGCCCAGGGCGACATCACCGCTTCCGCCCTGGCGGAGACGTTCTTCTTCTCGGCGGCCCTGCTCCTGGCAGCCCTGGCGATGGCCTGGCTCCTGCGCCCGCCTCGGCCACCGGAGGAGCCCTCCGACGGGAGTGGCCCGGCCCGAACTCCCGGCTGAGCACCGGGACGGCCGTAACATGATTGCCCGGGCCGGGCCGGGCGGCCGGCTCGCGCGAGACGACCGGGTGCAGCATGGGGTTCCTGGGAAACATCATCGATTTCATTCTCCACATCGATGTCCACATCAGCGAGCTGATAAGGGATTTCGGGCTGTGGACCTACGCGATCCTGTTCCTGGTCATCACGGGGGAGACCGGCCTGGTCATCGCTCCCCTTCTGCCGGGTGACTCCCTGCTTTTTGCCGCCGGCACCTTTGCCCGTCGCGGCGACCTGGACGTGTGGGTGCTCTTCTTCAGCCTGAGCGCGGCGGCGGTCATCGGGGACGGTCTCAACTACGCGGTCGGGCGCTACCTGGGGCCCAAGCTGTTCCGCAAGGAACAGGGCTCCCGCTTTCTCAAAAGGGAGTATCTCGACCGCACGCACGAGTTCTTCGAGAAGTACGGGCCGGCCACCATCATCATCGCCCGCTTCCTGCCCATCGTGCGCACCTTCGCCCCCTTCGTGGCCGGCATGGGCCGTATGGGATACGCCAGGTTCTTCACGTACAACGTGACCGGTGGGATCGCCTGGGTCGGCCTATTCACCTTCACCGGCTACTACTTCGCCAACATTCCCTTCGTCAAGGAGCACTTCCCGCTGGTGATCGTGGCAATCGTGCTGATCTCGGTGGTGCCCACGATCGCCGAGTTGATACGCCGCCGCCGCA
>CAZJRF010000037.1:0-4730 GCA_964548475.1 uncultured Acidimicrobiia bacterium | reverse complement strand
GGGGTGGTTCGTGGGGATCTTGTGTTTTTGGGGGGGGCCCCCACTTCCGGGTTTTTTCCCGGCCGCCGCCCCTGGGGCGCGCCCGCCGCCCCCACCGAGGGGTAGGCTCCGTCCGGCCCGACCACCCGGCGTCCCCTGCCCGCTCAGTCCGCTACGGCACCCTCCAGTCCCCAGTCGGCCTCGATGATCGTCAGCACGTGCCGGGCCAGTCTGTCGGCCCCGTCCCGGGTGAAGTGGATGCCATCGGCCTGGCGCACCACCACCAGATTGCCGCTCTCGTCGGGAAGTTCGCGCGCGAACTCCCCCGCCTCGTCCTGGAAAAGGGAGTAGGCCTCCACATACGACACCTGGCGACGCTGGATTGCCTCCCGGCGCTGGACGGCGTTGATGCGCTGCACCCGGGCGTCGTATTCCCCATCGGCCATGATGGGGACCTCGACCCAATAGACCCGGCGGGCTTGACCGGCCAGCAAGTCCATGAATGCTCCCACCCGGGCTGCGTACTCCGTGTCCCACTCGGGCGTGCCGAACTGAAGCCACCCGCCGGGCGATCGCACGGCCTGCCCGTCGTTGGCCCCGATCAGGCACACCACCGCCTCTGGGTTCACCTCCTCCAGCCGCGGCCCCGCGTAGTCAAACCAGTCGAAGACGTCGGTACGCACCAGCCCGGTGCCCCCGTAGTGCTCCCCCGTAATCACCAGCCAACCCTGGTCGGCCGCATGCGCCCGCAGGGCATCTCTCAGCGGCCCAGCCAGCGAGTCCCCCACAACCCACACAAGCAGTGGCTCTCCCGGATCGACCTCCCTCGACCATCCCGGGGCTGTGGTGGTGGCCGGAAGGACGGTCGTCGAGGAGGTCGTGGTGCTGATGGCCGGGGCCGTTGTGGAAGCGGTGGTGGTCGGGGCTTGGCTGGTTGCGGCCGTGGTCGTCGTGGTGGTGACGACCGGGCCTGTGGTGCCGACTGTCGTTGTCGGCGGTACCCGGCCCTCCCCGGTACAAGCCCCGACCACCAAAGCGCAGGCGACCCACAAACCCAGGCGGGCCTGCACACGACGACTCCCAGGCCGAGGGGGGTTCCGGGTCATCGTCGGCAGGCTACCGGTGACGGCCAGGAGTCGTGGGCGGCGCGAAGGCGCGGAGCCCACCCGCGGCCAGTGGACAGGGGTAGCCCCCATGGTTAGGGTGAGCCGAGGCAATACGGGAGGGACCCATGACCCGACGCACCTTTCGCGTCGCCGCCGCGCTGGTGGCAGTCTTTGCCCTACTGGCTTCGTCCTGCTTCGCGATTCGCGGCAGCAGCCTGACCAACAAGGCACTTGGACCCGGCGAGCGCACCATCGTGCGCGTGGACATGATGCCGTACGCCTCGGTGCTCGAGACCTCCGACAAGGTATTCATGCTGGTCGGCTGGAACAACGCCGACCGTGTCCTGCCGGCACGCTTCGACACCCTGGGGAACTGGGGTGGTCCGTATCAGGGCAAGAGCACCGTCTCGCTGGCGAATACACTTCTCCAGTCGGGTGCTTGCGGCAGCAACGGCCTGTGGGCCTCCGGCCTGGAGACCTTCTACGACAACTGGGAAGCCTGGCATACCCGAGTCGAGGTTGATGCGACCATGATGACGCGCCCCGACTTCGATGAGAGGCTGCGTTCCATCATCAGGATGGAACGCCCGGCCGGAACGACCAACGGCGAAGTGGCAGAACTCGTCATCTTCTCAGGGGGCTGGAACGATAAGGACAACGACAACGCGTGGGACCCCGGCGAGGAGGTCTCCTGCACCGGCTTCGCCGCGTTCACCATCCCGTACGTGGGCGGCTGACGCCCCTCCGGAAGTGATTGCGGCCCGGTCATCGGACCGGGCCGCAACGCGTCCAGCCACCTTGAACGTGTCGTCCGACCCACGCCGGCGAGCGTGGCGGGGTGCGTACCGCATTGCCTTAGGCTGTGTGGATCGAGCATGAGGACTTTGACGACTCGCGGCCGTGACCTTCCATCACGCGCCGCCCGGTTGGCAGTCGCGGCCCGGTGCTGGTTGGCGGCTGAGCCGACTGCCCCACAGGCACAGGCGGTACGACCGTGACCAGCGTGGCCGTTGCCGCCGGGCGGATGTTCTCGTCGTTGCGCGTCCGCAACTACCGCCTCTACTTCGCCGGACAGGCCGTCTCCCTCTCCGGCACCTGGATGCAGAGCGTTGCCCAGGGCTGGCTGGTGTTGGAGCTGACCGGCTCCGGGACGGCCATCGGGTTGGTGGTGGCCCTCCAGTTCATCCCCGTCCTGCTCTTCGGCCCGCTGGGAGGAGTCCTCCCCGACCGCTTCGACAAGCGCCATCTGCTCTTGGGCACCCAGGTCGCGGCCGGCCTGCTCGCCACCACGCTGGGCCTGCTGGTGCTGTTTGAGATCGTGCGCCTGTGGATGGTGTTCATCCTGGCGGCCGGGCTCGGCTTCGTGAACCTGGTCGACAACCCCACCCGCCAGACCTTCATCGGGGAGATGGTGGGATCCGAGCGGCTCAGCAACGCGGTCAGCCTGAACTCGGTGCTGGTCAACGTGGCTCGCATCATCGGACCGGCGGTGGCGGGGGCGCTCATCCTCACCGTCGGCCTGGCCCCCTGCTTCCTGATCAACGGCGGGTCCTACCTGGCCGTCATCGCCGCGCTGGCTGCCATGCGCGTGGAGGATCTCCGGCGGAACCCCCGGCAGCCCCGCCGGCGGGGCCAGCTGCGAGAGGGACTGCGCTACGTACGCACCACCCCGGGCCTTCTCGTCCCTCTGTTGATGATGGCAGTGGTGGGGACCCTCACCTACGAGTTCCAGGTGATCCTGCCGCTCCTGGCCCGCTTCACCTTCGGCGGAGATGCCGGCACCTTCAGCGCCATGACCGTCTGCATGGGGGCGGGGGCCGTGGTCGGCGGGCTCATCACGGCCGCGACCAGGAAGCGGCGGCCTACCGCCTTGGCCACCACGGCCATCGCCTTCGGCACTGTGCAGATGGCGGCGGCCCTGGCCCCGCGTCTGTGGGTGGCGCTCGCCCTGCTGGTCCTGGTCGGGGCCGCCTCTATTAGCTTCCTGGCGCTGGGCAATGCCACCCTGCAGTTGACCTCCGCCCCCCACATGCGGGGCCGCGTGATGGCTCTCTGGGGGGTTGCTTTCATGGGATCCACTCCCATCGGGGGCCCCCTGATGGGTTGGATCGGAGAGCATGTGGGGCCCCGCTACGCTCTGGGCCTGGGTGCCCTGGCCGCCTTGCTGTCCGGCCTGCTCGCCTATCGGGCGCTGGCGCGCATCGAGGTCGAGAAGCCCACCGAGGAGGTCGAGGAGATCGTGGTGCCGCCGGGTCCTCTCACCCCCCGGTGATGGTCCGATCCCGCCGCGTTAGCCCTTGGGGGGCGTGTCCCAGTCCTGGAAGTCCTTGCCCATCTCCCGGGCAAGGATGTGCAGAGCGGCCCGGGCGCCGTCCCCCGCCGAGATGATGGCCTGGCTGCGTCCCGGGCGGATGCTGCGCCCGATGACGTAGACCCGGGGCTGGGAGCTGAGCCCTTCCGCATCGACGCGTATGCCCTCTCGCTCGTCTTCGGCCAGACCAAGAGAGCGAGCCAGAGCCGGGTTCTTGCCCTCGGCCAAGACCAGGTAGTCGGCCTCCATAGTCTCCCCCGACTCGAGCCGGGCGGTGACCGCGTTGTCGGCGACCGATACGTCCGTCACGGCCGAGTCGCGCAGCCTTGCGCCCGCTCCGGCCACCTGTTGCCGAGCGCGGGCCTGGAACTCGGTGCCCGCCATCTCGGTTAGGCCCAGGTAGTTTCGGAGGTACGCGAAGTTCATGCCGGTGGCGCCCTGCCCGAACACCTCGACCTCCTGGCCGTTCTTGGCCAGGAACAGCGCGGCGCTCAGCCCCGCCGGCCCGTCTCCCACCAGAATCACCCTTGCCATGGCCTTCCCTTCACTGGATATGACCCGGTGAACCACGCCGGCCCGGGCCACATTCCGCGCCACCGGGCCTGCGTCCGCGCGGTTCGGTCAGCCGGGAAGTTGGGGCAGCCCGTTCTCCGGCCGGCAGAGGGACCCGTCGGGCGGGACCGTCAACGAGATCAAGTACCAGTCGATGGTTGCCACGGCACACGCCCGATCTGCCCGGCCCGGCTGGTAGGCACCGTGGCGCGTTCCCTCCACCGCCAGCAGCCTGCCGTCGGCCAGGGCATCCGCCAGCCGACGGCTGGACTCGAAGGCGATGACGACGTCGCCGGTGACTGCCGCCAGCAGGATGGGGCCGGCCCCCCGGCCGGTCACGGCCGGGATCGGCTCGGGTGCCACCGGCCAGTGATCGCACAGGTAGGCGGCCGCGGTGGTCCCCAGGCGTCCCCCCACTGCGGCCAGACCGCTCCCCAGGATCCCCACCGCGCCGGGGCCGTCCCGGCCGGACCAGTCCAGACAACCGATGGCCACCGCGGCATCGGGCTCGGGGACCCCGTGAAAGACCGATTCCTCCGACAGCAGGAGAAGCTCCATGGCATCCCCCGCCTGCGCCTCGTGCAGCGCCATGGTGAGGCGGGTCCAAAGGTTCTCTTCGGGCAGGGCGAACAGGACGGCTCGCCACGCCTCCCCCTGGTCCACCGCCGGGAGCACGGGAGCCACCGTCATCGGCTGGGCATCGAGCAAGGCCATGAGCCGCTCGAAAGCCGCCGGGGCGTCCCCGGAGTTGTGGAAGTAGCACAGCCGGTCGGCGGCACAAC
>CAZJRF010000036.1:17585-17931 GCA_964548475.1 uncultured Acidimicrobiia bacterium | reverse complement strand
ACATCACCAACGAGATCAAGCTCCGTCTCCGCCGCCTGGGAGAGCGCACGAAGGCCGACGTGGTCATCACCGAGATCGGCGGCACGGTGGGTGACATCGAGATCCTCCCGTTCCTGGAGGCCGTGCGCCAGTTCCGCAACGACGTGGGGCCGGCCAACTCCGCCTCGATCCACGTGACTCTGGCCCCCTTCATCGCGCCCAGCGAGGAGATGAAGACCAAGCCCACGCAGCACAGCGTGGCCGAGCTGCGCAGCCGCGGGATCGTCCCGGACGCCATCGTGGTGCGCAGCGACCGTCCCATCGAGGACGCCGCGCGCCGCAAGATCAGCCTGTTCTGCGACGTTCC
>CAZJRF010000036.1:0-17575 GCA_964548475.1 uncultured Acidimicrobiia bacterium | reverse complement strand
AAGCGGTGATCAACGCTCCCGATGCCTCGGACATCTATGCGGTCCCACTGGTGCTGCACGAGGGCGGCCTCGACGCGGTGATTTGCCGGCGCCTCGAGATACAGACACCTGCTCCCGACCTCAGCGAGTGGCGGTCCATGGTCGCGCGGCTGGCCGCCGCCACCGAGCCGGTGACCATCGGCCTGGTCGGCAAGTACGTCGATCTGCCCGATGCCTATCTCTCGGTGGTGGAGTCTCTGCGGCACGGGGCACTGGCCGCCGACGTCGCCCTCGACCTCCGCTGGATCCCCAGCGACGAGGTGGAGGGCCTCCTGTCCTCGTCCTACCTGGAAGGAGTCGACGGCATCGTGGTTCCCGGCGGCTTCGGAGTCCGGGGTATCGAGGGGAAGATCGCGGCCGTGCGCCATGCCCGGGAGAACGGCATCCCCTTCCTCGGGCTTTGCCTGGGCCTGCAGTGCGCGGTCATCGAGTTCGCTCGCCACCGCGTGGGACTCGAGGATGCCAACAGCGCCGAGTTCGAGCCGACCACGGCGCACCCGGTGATCGACCTCATGGAAGAGCAGCAGGCGGTGGAGGGCATGGGGGGCACCATGCGCCTGGGCCTGTACGCGGCCCGCCTGGTGCAAGGCACGCTGGCCCGGCGGCTTTACGGCGAGGAGCTCATCTACGAGCGCCACCGCCACCGGTACGAGGTCAACAACCGCTTTCGCGCCGACCTCGAGGCGGCCGGCATGGTGATGTCCGGGGTCTCACCCGACGGCCGCCTCGTCGAGATCATCGAGCTCCCCGACCATCCCTACTTCGTGGCGTCGCAATTCCATCCCGAGTTCCGGTCGCGGCCCGACGCCCCGCACCCATTGTTTGCCGGGCTCATCCGGGCGGCTCGCGACCACCGGCGCCGGCGCGCCGAACCGGCGTCGGCAATCACTCCCGCCGCTGTACGCCGCCGGAGCTGACCTGCGGTGGGCGATCCCGCCTTCCGTCTTCTCGGCTCTCGATTCGTGGCCCGGGGGCGATTCATCACCCTGGAGCGCCTCTACTACCTCGGCCCGGCAGGGGAGTGGTCGGTTCGCGAAGTGGTCCGCCACCCGGGCTCGGTAGCGGTGATCCTGTGGGATGGCGAACGCGTGCACCTGGTGTCCCAGCACCGGGCGGCGGTAGGAGAGCCTCTCCTCGAACTGCCCGCCGGCAAGCTGGACGTGCCCGGTGAGGCTCCGGAGGCCACCGCCGAGCGAGAGTGCGTGGAGGAGCTCGGCCTTCGGCCGCGACGTCTCACCCTCCTGCACGTGGGATACACCTCACCGGGCTTCACCGACGAACTGACCTCGATCTACCTGGGCGAGGACCTGGCCCCCGCGCCCAGTTCGCCGCAGGGCCCCGAGGAAGCGGCCGCCACCGTGGTCGCCTTGACCCTCGACGAGGCCGGCGCTGCCCTAGACGATGGCAAAGTGCGCGACGCCAAGACCATCCTCGGGCTGCATGCCCTCCTCCGGCGGTTGGGCCGGTGAGCCTGGAAGACCGTATCGAGGAGTATCTGGCCGCTCTCCGAGCGGAGCGGGGCCTGGCGCGGGCCACCATCACCGCCTATCGCCGCGACCTGCGCCAGTATGCGGCGGCCCTGGCCGGAGGCTCGCCGACCCCCGAAGGCGTCTCCGCGTTCGTGCAGGGCCTGCACGAACGGGGTCTAACCCCGGCCTCCATTGCCCGCAAGGTGGCCGCGGTGCGCGGCTTCCACCGGTTCCTGGTGACCGAAGGTCTCGCCGAGGAGGACCCCACCATCCTGGTAGATGCTCCCCGCCGGCCGGCGGCCCTCCCCAAAGCGCTGACCTTTGCCCAGATACGGCTGCTTCTGGAAGCGCCCGATCCGGCCGTGCGCGGCGGATACCGGGATCGAGCCCTACTGGAGTTCATGTACGCCACCGGAGCGCGGGTCTCCGAGGCACTCGACGTGAACCAACTCGACGTCGACCTCGATGATGGCACCGCCCTGTTGACGGGGAAGGGACGCAAGCAGCGACTGGTCCCGATGGGGCGGCCCGCCTGCGCCGCGATTGCGGCCTATCTCCCGGAGCGTCTGGAATTGCGCCGGGCGGGGCAGGATCCGGGAGTGCTGTTCCTAAACAATCGCGGCTCCAGGCTCACCCGCCAGGGGGTCTGGACCATAGTGCGGCGCCACGCCCGGCGAGCCGGTCTCGACCCCGCCGAGGTCTCCCCGCACGTCCTGCGCCACTCGGCCGCTACCCATATGGTGGAGGGGGGAGCCGACCTGAGAGTCGTACAGGAATTCCTCGGCCACGCTACCATCAGTACCACACAGGTCTACACCCGAGTCGCTCCGCCGCACCTTCTCGAGGTGTACGCCACGTCCCACCCCCGCAGCACCTGAGGCCCTGATGAGCACAGCCACCTACCCCGACGCCGAACACCGCCTGCTCGAGGAGCGGGACAAGCTCGTGCGCCAGCTCGCCGAGTTGGGAGCCGACGAGACGGGTGAGCTGCGACCCGACGTCGAGTTCGGAGACGGCTTCGCCGACGCCGCCGCGGCCACCTCCGAACGCACCGAGGTCCTCGGCCTGGTCGATTCGCTAAAGAAGAACCTCGACGAGGTGGACGGGGCTCTCCGCCGGATCCAGGAGGGCCTGTACGGTATGTGCGTGGCCTGCGGGCGAGAGATCGGCGCCGACCGCCTTGCCTTCCGGCCGGAGTCGGTGTACTGCGTCGAGTGCAAGGCCAAGACGCGATCCTGAGCGGCCCGCCCGCTCCCTTGAGAAGGGCCGCCCGGTGATCACCGGCAACCGGTTCCTCGACCTGGCCCTGTTCGTGGCGGTGCTGCTGCCCAGCGTGATCCTGCATGAGCTGGCCCACGGGTGGGTGGCGGAGCGCCTCGGCGATCCCACCGCCCGCCGGGCGGGCCGGATCACCCTGAACCCGGTTCGCCACATCGACCCGGTGGGCTCACTGCTGTTCCCGGCGGTCCTCGCCCTTGCCGGCCAGAGCGTGTGGGGATGGGCCCGTCCGGTGCCGGTCCAGCCCGGCCACTTCCGCCACCCCACCCGGGGAATGGCGGGTGTAGCCCTCGCCGGTCCCGCCACCAACCTCGCGCTGGCCGTCCTGGCGGCCGGGCTGGGGCCCTTCCTCGACCTGCGAGCCAGCGACGCAGCCGCTGCCGGGCGGGCCGCTGTCTACTGGCCCGGCCTCGGCATCGGCGCCACCACCGGGGCGCTGTGGGCGAGAGTCCTGTTCGCCTTCGCGCTGGTGAACTGCGCCCTGGCCATCTTCAACCTCCTCCCTTTGCCGCCCCTCGACGGCAGCCGCCTCGTGCCCCTGGTTCTCCCCGAGCGTGAAAGGGAGGCTTTCGATCGGCTCGCCCCCTACGGCCTCCTCATCCTCTTCGGCCTGATCCTCATCTTCCCCGGCGCTCTGGCCTTCATCAGCGACGTGGTGAGCTGGGTCCTGCGGGTGGTGATCTAGTGACCCATCTGCTGCACCTTGCCCGGCGCTTCCTGGGAGTCATTCGCTCCCGGCCTTTGCGCCCGCTCGAACAGGCCCAAGCCGCGGCCCTGCTGCTTCCCGGCGAGCGGTCGTTGTTCTGGCGCCAGAGCCCGGCCGACCAGCGGCACGCCCACGACTGTGCCCGGCGTGTGACCGCCCTCGCCCCGGGACGTCGCGACCTCGCCCGGGCCGCCCTGCTGCACGACGTCGGCAAGGGCGCAGTGCCCCTGCCGGTGCCCGGCCGGGTACTGGCCGGCGTCCTGCCGCTCCTGCACCTGCCGACTCCCGGCCGGCTCGGGGCCTACGTGGCCCACGGGCCCCGGGGGGCGGACGCCCTGCAAGCCGCCGGGGCGGAGACCCTGGTAGTGGCCTACGCCCGCCACCACCACGGCTCTCGCCCGGCGGCGGTGCCCCCCGGTGACTGGGACCTCCTGACCCGGGCCGACCGCCTCTGAAAGCCGGGCCCACGGCGGCGCCGGCAATACCATGTGCCCCGCGCATGAGCTATCAGGTCAGCACGCCGGTTTTCGAGGGCCCCCTCGACCTTCTCCTCCGCCTGATCACCGAGCGCCAAGTGGAGATCACCGAAGTCAGCCTGCTCGACCTGGTCGACGCCTACCTGGCCCATCTGTCCCTGCTCCCCGGCCTGGACCTCGATTCGGCCAGCGAGTTTCTCGTGATCGCCGCCACCCTGATTCAGTTGAAAGCTCGACGCCTCCTGCCCGACGCCGCCGCCGTCGACCTGGACGAAGAATTGGCTCTGTCCCAGGAGCGCGATCGCCTGCTGAGCAGGCTCCTGGCCTGCCTCACCTACCGGGATGTGGCGGCGGTCATCGGGCATCGGATGGAAGCCACCGCGCGCCTGGTAGGCCGTTACGCGGGGCTGGACCCGGGGATCGTCCCCGCCCCTCCGATTGTTCAGCTCCCCGTGACCGCCGCCGAACTAGGCGCCCTGGCCGCGCGCCTGCTCGCGCGCCGGCGGGAGCCCGAGCTGGATCACCTGGACCTGGACCTGCCGTCGGTGGCATCGGCCATCGAGGACGTGCGCCGCCGGGTGGCCGCCGAGGTCCACACCGACTTCGAGCGACTCACTTCGCACCTGGCGCGCCCCATTGAGGTCGTGGCCTACTTCCTTGCCGTCCTCGAGTTGGCCCGCTGGGGGCTGGTGCAGGTGGGGCAGGAACACCCCGGCGCGCCCATCGTCCTGTGCCATCGTGCCGACGCCAATCGTGAACTGGTGAGCGAATGGCCGAGCTGAGCGACCCCACCGACCTGGTCGCCGTCCTGGAAGCGATCCTCTTCGTGGCCGAGGATCCCGTGCCGGTGCAGGAAATGGCCGAGGTGCTCGAAGTCCCGCCTGCGGAGGTGGAGGGGGCCCTGTCGGTTCTCGACGCCCGGCTACAGGCCGACGGGGCCGGGCTCGTCCTGCGCCCGGCCGCTGGCGGCTGGCGCCTCTACACCCGGGCCGACCTGCATCCCTACCTGGAGCGATTCGCGGCCAGCGCAACTGCCGCCCGCCTGAGCCGGGCTGCCCTGGAAACCCTGGCGGTGGTGGCCTACCGCCAGCCCGTGTCTCGCGCCCAGATCGCCGAGATTCGCGGCGTCGATTCCGAGCACGCCCTGCACACACTGGAACGCCGCGGCCTGGTCGACGTGGTGGGGCGGGCTTCCGGCCCCGGCCAGGCCGCCCTATACGGCACCACCGACCTCTTCCTGGAGAAACTGGGCATGCACTCTCGTGACGAGCTGCCCCCTCTCGCCGACCACGTCCCCCCGGCCGGCGTCGTGGAGCAGCTGGAAGAGCCTTTCCGTCCGGAGCAGCCATCGAGCGACTCCAACGCTTGATCGCCCAGGCCGGGCTGGCCTCCCGGCGGGCCGCCGAGGAGATGATCCGGGCGGGCCGGGTCACCGTCGACGGGCAGCCCGCCCACCTGGGCCAGAAGGTGAATCCGGAGACGGCTCACGTGGAAGTGGACGGCATCCCGCTGCCGGTGCGCCCCGGGCTGGTCTACTACCTGCTGTACAAGCCTCCGGGGGTGGTAAGCACTGCCGCCGACCCGCAAGGACGTCCCACGGTGGTGGGACTGGTGCCCCGCTCCACCCGGGTGTTCCCCGTGGGACGACTCGATGCCGACACGGAAGGCCTGTTGATCCTGACCAACGACGGCGATCTCGCGGCCCGGGTGACCCACCCCCGCCACGGCGTGGGCAAGACCTATGTGGCCCGGGTCCAGGGGAACCCGGGGCGGGCCGCTCTCCGGTCGTTGACCACCGGCGTCGAACTCGATGACGGCCCCGCCCGCGCCCGGCAGGCTCGGGTGGTGGCCCGGCGGGGGGGCGAGGCGCTGGTCGAGTTGGTGATGGGGGAGGGGCGCAAGCGGGAAGTCCGCCGGCTCCTGGCCGCGGTCGGCTATCCGGTCCTGGCCCTGGTGCGCACCGCCATCGGCCCCATCCGCGACCCGGCCCTCGCCCCCGGTGCCTGGCGTGATCTCACCATCGACGAGGTGCGCTCCCTTTACGTGGGATGATGGGCCGGTGGTGAGCTTCCGGGTCCCCCCGGGCACGTGGCGCGCCGAGTGCATCGTGCCCGGCGACAAGTCACTCTCCCACCGGGCCCTGATCCTCGCGGGGATGGCCCGGGGAGAGAGCCGTGTGATCGGGGACGGGCCCGGCGAAGACCTGGCCGCCACCCGGCGGGCGCTGGCCGCCCTCGGGGTCTCCTACCAGCAGGGACGGATCATCTCACCGGGGGTGGGGGACTGGCGGCCGGCCACCGCGCCCATCGACGCCGGCAACTCGGCCACCACCCTGCGCCTCCTGGCCGGAGCGCTCGCCGCCCAGCCGTTCCGCACGACGCTGGTCGGGGATGCCTCCCTTATGCGGCGCCCGATGGGCCGCCTCGCCGGGCCCCTCGCCGCGCTTGGGGCCCTGATAGAGGTCGGCCCGGACGGCTGCCCACCCGTCACCGTAGGGGGCAGCCGCCTGCGCGGGGCTGAGGTGGAGATCGACCTGCCTTCCGCCCAGGTGCGAAGCGCAGTGACGCTGGCCGCGCTGCAGGCGGAAGGGCCCACCATCATCACCTCCCCGCCCGGCTTCCGTGACCACACCGAGCGCTGGCTGGAGGCGGCGGGCCTCGGTCGGCGTCTGTCGGACTCGGCCTTTCGGGTGCTCCCCGGGGCGGTTCCCCCGGCCCGGTACAGCATCGCCGGTGACCTCTCCTCGGCTGCTTTCCTGTTGGCCGCGACCGCCCTGCGCCCGGGCGCGGAGGTGACCGTGCGCGGCGTGACCCTCAACCCCGGGCGGACCGGTTTTCTGGATGTGCTCGAAGCCATGGGTGCCCGGGTGCGCCGCCGGACCACGGGATTGATCCACGGCGACCCGGTGGGGGACGTGACAGTGACCGGCGAAGTGCTCCGGTCGGCAGAGATCGGAGCGTCCCTGGCGGTGCGCGCTCTCGACGAACTCCCGCTGGTGGCGGTCCTCGGCGCGGCCGCCCTCGGCGACACGCTGGTGTGGGGCGCCGCGGAACTACGGGTCAAGGAGAGTGACCGTATCGCCGCCGCGGTCCGGCTGGTCCGGGAGTTGGGGGGCAGGGCGGAGGAGCGCCCCGACGGCTTCCTGGTCAGCGGAAGTGGCGGCCTCATGGGGGGCGAGGTCGCAGCAGGCGCCGATCATCGCATCGCCATGGCCGCGGCGGTGGCGGCCGTCATCGCCCGGGACGGGGTGAAGGTGCATGGTTTCGACACCGCGGCCGTATCCTGGCCGGGCTTCCCTGAAGCGCTGGAGGCGCTGTGGTCGTGACGGTGGATGGCCCGGCCGGGGTGGGCAAGAGCACCGTTGCCCGGGAGGTGGCGACTGCTCTGAGTGTGCCCTACCTCGACACGGGCGCCTACTACCGGGCGGCCGCGCTCGCGGTGATCAGAGCGGGGATCGATCCAGCCGATCGGGACGCTGCACTGGCCGTGGTGGGACGGGCCATCCTGGATTTCCGCGACGGCCGAATGCTGCTGAATGGGGAGGCGGTGACCGAGGCGATCCGCGACCCGGCCGTCGCCGGCACGGCCAGCGCGGTGTCCACCGCTCCCTCCCTGCGGCGAGTGGTCGTGGAAGCCCAGCGCGACTGGGTGGCACGGGCCGGCGGCCGAGCAGTGGTAGAAGGACGGGACATCGGCACGGTGGTGTTCCCGCACGCCGCGGTCAAGGTGTTCCTCACCGCCGACGCGGCCGAGCGAGCCCGCCGCCGAGCGCGCGACCCCGAGTCTGAAGGCCTGTCCCTGCAGGAGATCGAGCAGCAGCTGCGCTCCCGCGATCACACCGACTCCACGCGAGAAGCTTCTCCTCTGCGCCCCGCCGAGGACGCGGTGATCATCGACACGACCGGCCTCACCGTGGCCGAGGTAGTGGCGATCGTCCTGAGCCTGGTGGCCGAGGCGGGGGAGTAGTTCTCCTCCGCCGGCCCGGGAATCCGGTCGGACCGGCCCCGGCCCCCTCAGCCGTGGCTCAGCAAGTCCAGTGCGCCACCCGCGGTCCAGGAGCGATCGTCATCCATGGGGCCCGGCTCCCCCGGCCGCCGGGCGGCGAATCCCCCCTCCACCACGGTCTGGAGCGCAGCCAGCATCGCCCGGAGCTGGGGGGGCGGAGGGAAGTACTCGGCTTCATCGCCGACCGCCACGAGCTCCACTCCCCGCCGGGGTGCCAGGCGGCCGATAATTGCCTCCACCGAGGCTCCCGGCGCGGAGGCCCCGGCGGTCACCCCCACCACCCCGTCTGCGGGTATCCAGGCAGCATCGATCGAATCGGGCCCGTCCACCCGGTAGGCCGCTGCCCCTTTCGCCCGGGCGACTCGCACCAGCGCCCGGGTATTGGACGAGGTGGCGCTGCCCACCACCAGCACCAACCGGGCCCGCCCGGCGACAGCCTCCACTGCTGCTTGACGGTTGGTGGTGGCATAGCACAGGTCGCTTTTGCGCGCCGTCCACAGCCCCGGGAACCGGACCGATGCCTCGCGCAGGATGCCTTCCCACTCGTGGTGGCCCAGGGTCGTCTGGGCGACCAGGGCCACCCGGCCCGGGTCCGGAGGACTCACCCCTGCGAGGCTGCCGGCCGGGTCGACCAGCGTCACCGCACCCGGCGCCTGGGCGATGGTGCCCACGGCCTCATCGTGGCCCTCATGGCCCACATAGAGGATGTGGTGCCTCTCCGCCGCTCTGCGCCGCACCTCGTGATGCACCTTGGTGACCAGGGGGCAGACCGCATCGACGGCCACCGAGGTCCGCTCCCTCAGAGCAGCCGCCACCTCCGGGGCCGATCCGTGGGCAGACAGCATGACCGGTGCTCCCGGCGGCACGGCCCCCACGTCGTCCACGAAGACTACCCCTGCCGCTTCGAAGGCACTCACCACCGGGGCGTTGTGCACAATCTGGTGATAGCAGTACACCGGGGGAGAGAAGACCCGCGTCATCCAGGTAAGAGCCTTGATGGCCATCTCCACACCGGCGCAGAACCCGCGCGGCTGGGCCAGCAGCACTCGCTCCACCATGGCTGCCATGGTAGGGAGGGCCGCACGCCAACCCGCCCCTATCCTGACGCCATGTCCTGCTCATCCCCTCCCTTCCTCGAGTGGCGAGGCCGCCGGTGACCCGCCTTCCCGTGGTGGCGGTGGTCGGCCGGCCCAACGTGGGCAAATCCACCCTCGTCAACCGCATCTTGCGCCGACGCGCCGCCGTGGTGGAGCAGAAGCCCGGGGTGACCCGCGATCGCAAGGAGTTCACTGCGGAATGGGCCGGGCGCCACTTTCTCCTGGTCGACACCGGAGGATGGGCAGTCAAGGGCGACGACCTGGTCGCCGGCGTCCGGGCCCAGGCGGAAGCCGCCGTGGGCGGCGCCGACATGGTGGTCTTCGTGGCCGATGCCGCCACCCCTCACACGGAGGACGACCTGGCGATCGCGCGCCTGGTGCAGGGTTCCGGCCTGCCCGTGATCCTGGCAGCCAACAAGGCCGACGGGCCCGGCGTCGACCTCGAGGTCGGCCCCTTGTGGGCCCTGGGCCTAGGTAAGCCCCACCCCATCAGCGCCCTCCACGGACGAGGCACCGGGGACCTCCTTGATGAGATCGTCGCTCTCCTTCCCCCGGGGAAGGAGGCGCCTACCGACGCCGGGGTGCCGACGCTCGCAATATTGGGCCGGCCCAATGTGGGCAAGTCGACCCTGCTAAATCGCCTGCTCGGGCGCGAGCGCGTGCTGGTGTCGCCGGAACCGGGCACGACTCGCGATGCCATCGACGTGGTGGTGGAGCTCGAGGGGGAGGCTTTCCGAGTCTGGGATACCGCCGGGATCCGGCGGGCTTCCCGTGTCGACGAGGCCACCGAGTACTTCTCGGTGCTGCGGGCCCGCCGGGCCCTCGCCGAGGCCGACGTGGCCCTGCTGGTGACGGATGCAACCGCCGGCATCACCCAGCAGGATCAGCGCCTCGCCGAGGAGATTGCCGAAGCGGGGGTGGGGCTCATCGTCTTGTTGAACAAGTGGGATGCCGCCGACCCCGACGCCAAGGAAGTCGCCGAAGACGGCACTGCCGACCGTCTCGGCTTCGTGGACTGGGCACCGGTGCTGCGCGTGTCCGCCCTGCGCGGCGCCCGCCTGCACCGCCTCCCCGGCGCGATCCGGGTAGTCCTGGAAGCCCGCCGCACCCGCATACCCACGCCCGAGTTGAACCGCCGCGTGCGCGATTGGCAGGAGGCCCATCCCCCTCCCCCCCGTCGGGGGCGCCGGCCCCGCATCATGTACACCGTCCAGGCGGGGATCGAGCCCCCCACCTTTGTGCTCTTCGCCCGCGGTGAGCTGGGTCCCGACTACCTCCGCTTCCTGGAGAACCGGCTCCGGGAGGCTTACACGTTCACCGGCACCCCGCTGCACCTGGTCGCCCGTTCGCGAAGGCGGGGCGACGGGGGGGAGCGCGGCTGAGCCATCGCCGCCCCCGGGCGGTACACTGCGGCGGCTCCGGGCTGTGGCGCAGCTTGGTTAGCGCGCTTGACTGGGGGTCAAGAGGTCGCCGGTTCGAATCCGGCCAGCCCGACCGAGCTCGGCCCGAGGCCGAGCTCTCCCGGTGAGAGCGGCGGGCGGCAGGGGAGCTCTTGGGCTCGCCCACCGCCGGTCCGCCCCGCCGGGATGTCCCTCGGTGATCCAAGGAGACCCGATGACCACGTACGGAGTGGTCGGGGCCGGCCGCCAGGGTACGGCAGCGGCCTACGACCTGGCGCGTTGGGGCGGTGCCACCCGCCTCCTCGTGGCGGACCAAGACGGGGCGGTCGCCCGCCGCACCGCCGATCGAGTCAACCGGCTCCTGGGCACCGAGGCAGCCGAGGCAGCCGAGTTCGACGTCGCCGACCGCCGCGCCCTGACTCGCTTCTTGAAACCGCTCGACGTCTGCGTCTTCGCCATCCCTTACGCCTTCCTCCTCCCTTGCACCCGGGCGGCTATCGCTTCCGGCACGGGCATGGTGGACCTGGGCGGCCACACCGAGACGGTCCTGGCCCAGATGGCATTGCATCCGGAGGCCCGCCAGGCGGGCAGCGCCGTCGTCCCCGACTGCGGCATGGGGCCCGGCATGAACAACACCCTGGGGCTGTATGCAATGGAATTGCTCCAGGCCCGGGGAGGCACCCCCCGCCATGTGCGCCTGTGGGACGGTGGCCTGCCCCAGGACCGGTCGGAGCCCTGGGGCTACCGCCTCTGTTTCAACATCGAGGGCCTCACCAACGAGTACGACGGTGAGGCGGTCATGTTGCGAGAGGGGCGCATCGTCCACGTGGAGACCCTCACCGAGGTGGAACTGGTCGACTTCGAGGAACTGGGGACGCTGGAAGCCTTCGTAACCTCGGGAGGCACCTCCACCGTCCCCTTTGCCTTCGAGGGCGTCTTGCAGACCTACGACAACAAGACCGTCCGTTACCCCGGCCACCTGGCCGCGTTCCGGGCTTTCAAGGAGTTAGGCCTGTTCAAGCGCGAGCCGGTCAGGGTGGGCAAGACGGACGTGCCCCCGCGCGATTTCTACCACGCGCTGCTGGGGCCTCTGATCGAGTCGGAGGGCCTGCGCGACGTTTGCGTCCTGCGGGCCCGCGCCCAGGGGGAGCTTGACGGCAAGCCCGCCGTGGTCACAGTCGACATGGTCGACTACCACGATCCGGCCACCGGCTTCGCGGCCATGGAGCGTCTAACCGGCTGGCACGCGGCGATCATGGCTGCTCTCATCGCCGCGGGTGAGGTGCCTCCGGGGGTGCACTCCCTGGAGAAAGCAGTCCCCGCCACCCGGTTCATGCAAGAGGTTCGCCGGCGAGGCCTGAACTTCGTCGAGCGCTGGGAGTAACCGGCCCTGGCGTCTTCCCGGTGGCGCTCGCAGCCGAGGAGAGCCTCCTGCTACGAGGGCCCGACTAGCCTCCGCGGGCGAACGCCGACCGCCGACGAGGAGGAGGCCCAACGATGCGCCTGACCGTCGCGATGCTCGCCGACTCTGCCCAGGTCGCGGGCGGCAAGCTCCACGTGCTGGGCGGGGCCTTCGACACCATCCACGCGCACAGCTTCCCCGCCCTGGTGCGCAGCCTGTCGGTGGTGCTGGTGGCCGAGGTCGAGCCGGCCGAGCGCAATCGCGATCTCCCCATCGCGATCCGGCTCCTGGACGAGGACGGCGCCCCGCTGGGGGTCGAGTCGGAGGGAATGATGCGCGTGGGGGCTCCCTCCTCACTCCCGGCGGGAGCTTCCAGCCTTGTGCCACTCGCCGGCACATTCCTGGGGCTGCGCTTCCCCAAGCCCGGGGGCTACGTCTTCATCATCGAGCACGAAGGCCGGGAGCTCGGCCGCCTCCCCTTCCGGGTCCGGGAGGCCCGGTGACCAGCCGTATCGTGACCATCCCCAACCTGGTGTCGCTGGTCCGGGTGGCCATGGTGCCTCTCTTCCTCTGGCTCCTCTTTGGGGCCGATGCCCCCCTGCCCGCCGGGCTCCTTCTCGGCCTCATCGGTGCCACCGACTGGATCGACGGCTTCCTGGCCCGCCGGCTCGGCCAGGTGTCGGAGCTGGGCAAGATGCTGGACCCGGTGGCCGACCGCCTGGCCATCACGGCTGCCGTCGTGGGCGGCTGGGTGGCCGGCGTGCTGCCCTGGCCGCTGGCGCTGGTCCTGATCGTACGCGAGGTGGCCGTCGCCCTCGGGGCGGTCTTCGCCGCCTGGCGCTGGGGGGTGCGCGTTGAGGTCCGCTTCCTGGGGAAGGTGGCCACTTTCGGGCTGTACTCGGCCGTGGCCTCCTTCTACGTCTACGCCGGCTTCGATCATTCCTTCTTCCTGTGGTGGGGATGGGTGGTGGGGGTGGCCGGCCTCGTCCTCTACTACCTGGTGGCAGCGCAGTACGTCATCGACATCCGACGGATGCGGCGCGAGCCCGACCCGGTATGCTCCGGCTGACGCCGATCAGGAGGAACGGGTGAACGTCCCCGACGACCGCCGCTACACCGAAGAGCACGAGTGGGCGCTGGCCGAGGACGGCAGCGTGCGGGTCGGGATCACCGACTACGCACAGGAGGAGCTGCTGGAGATCGTGCTGGTCGAACTGCCCGAGGTCGGCCGTCGGGCACAGGCGGGGGAGACGGTGGTGGAGGTCCATTCGCCCAAGTCGGTGGCCGAGGTCTACGCCCCCCTGAGCGGAGTGGTGACCGCAGTCAACGAGGCGCTAACCGGCGATCCTGAGCTGGTCAACCGTGACCCCTACGGCGCCGGCTGGCTGATCGTCATGGAAGCCGACGACCCGGCCGCGCTCGACGGCCTACTCGACGGCGCCGCCTACCGGGCACTGATCGGCTGAGGCCCTCAACTTCCGGTCCAGGGTTCGACGACAGCACTACCATTGCCGCTATGGATCCACGCGACGAAACGCGCGAGGAGCGACCGGCAAGACCCACGGAGCAGCCGCCGGATTCGACGCTCACCTACGATCCCGTGGAGGAGTCTCGCCGGTTGCGGGCGCGGGAAGCCGCCGCCGGCATCCCGGGACTCGAGGGCTTCGCTCTGGTCGCCACCGACGGCCCCCACCAGGGCGTTCACTGGTCTCTGGCGCTGGGCCGCAACGAGGCCGGGCGCCACACAGAGGCTGCTCTCTTCCTCGACGACATCACCGTCTCCCGCCACCACGCCGCCTTCATCCTCGAGGAGGGCCGGCTGTCGGTGGAGGATCTCGGCTCCACCAACGGCACCTATGTCAACGGGAAACGCGCCGAGCGGGCGGAGCTCACCCCCGGCGACGAGGTGATCATCGGCCGCTTCCACCTGGTCGTGGCGCGCGGGGCATGAGCGACAGCCGCGCCCTCTCCATCGGGGAAGTGATTGCGCTCCTCAAAGAGGAGTTTCCCGACGTGAGCATCTCCAAGCTGCGCTTCCTCGAGAGCCAGGGGCTGATCCGGCCGGGCCGCAGCCCGTCGGGCTACCGGCAGTTCCGAGCCGCCGACGTGGAGCGCGCCCGGTACATCCTGCGCCAACAGCGGGATCACTTCCTCCCGCTGAAGGTGATCAAGGCCAAGCTCAGCGCCTGGGAGCATGGCGAGGAGCCCACGGTTGCTCCGGCGGAGGGTGCCCCGCCCGACACCTACTTCTCCGGGGGACGAGTTCGGATGTCCGCTGAAGAGCTGGCCCGTGCCATCGGGGTTCCGGTCGACTTCATCCGCGTCCTCATCCAGCACGGGGTCCTCGATAACCGGCGAGACGCCCAGGGCGAGGACTACTTCACCGAGGACGACGCTGCGCTCGCCCGGGCGGCCAACCGGCTGGTGGCTCGCGGGCTCGAGCCCCGCCACGTCAAGTCGCTGCGGCTGGCCTCCAACCGGGAGACGGACCTGCTTGCCCAGCTGACGGGGCCTCTGCTGCGCCACCGCACCCCCGCCAGCCGCCGCCAGGCGGCGGAGATTCTCGCCGACTGCGCCCAGGCCGCGCGCGACCTCCGCGCCGCGGCCGTCCGGGCCCAGCTCCGGGACCTCCTCGAGGGTTGAGTGTGATCACCCTCGCCTCCCTGGCACTGACGCTGACTCTGGCCTCGCAGCCGGCCCTTGGGCCTCTCATCCCCCCGACCGTCCCTCTCCCGCCGTTGCCCATCGCCGTCTTCCCGCAACACGCGCCGCCCCGGCCGGCCGCAGCCGCCTGGGGGCTGTACTCCCTCGATGAGAGCGCCATGCTGTGGTCGAGCGCGGTCGACCAGGTACGGTCTCCCGCCTCGGTCACCAAGCTGATGACCGCCCTCCTGGTGGTGGAGGCGGGAATCTCCCCCACAAGCGAAGTCACTATCAGCCAGACGGCCGCGGCCGAGCCCATCGGCTATGTGGGCCAGCAGAAGCTGTACGAGGGGGAGGTGTGGACGGTCGAGGCTCTGCTCACCGACCTGCTGATCTACTCGGACAACGGGGCGGCGGTGGCACTGGCCGAACACGTGGCAGGATCGGTCGAAGCCTTCGCCGAGTTGATGAACCGGAAGGCCGTCGAACTCGGCATGACCAGTACCGTCTTCAAGAACCCCAACGGGCTGGACGAGACGGGGCACGTGTCCTCCGCCCGCGATCTGGTCCGCCTGGGAATGGCGGTGCTGGCCGAGCCCCGCCTGACCAGGATCACTCGCGTCAAGTACGCGACCTTCACCCCCGGCGGCCGGGTCATGGCCGTTCGTAACACCAACCGCCTGCTGGGGGTATTCCCCGGAGTGCTGGGGCTGAAGACGGGTGACACCCTCTCTGCCGGCCAGGTCCTGCTCTCCTATGCCACCCTACAGCACGACGACTACCTCGCCGTGGTCATGGGCACTAACGGCCACATGCGCGACACCCAAGCGATCCTGGCCTATGCCGTGACCGTGCTGGGGCCGCGCGACCATTTCTACTCCGTCGCGACCGATCTGACGGCGCTGGCCGACTGGCCCGACTGGCTGCTGACCCGCCTCGACGCCGCCGGTCCGCTGGACAATGGTCGGCGCACGGATGTCCCGAGCCGGCTCAGCCCCGCCGAGCGCGCTCTGGCAGCCGCTTTGCGCGACCTACTCCCCGGCCTGCTCGGCGGAGAGAAGAGCACATGAGCGTGGTTGCCCAGGCAGTGCCGCCCGCCACCATCGCCGCCCGGGTGGCCGAGTTGGCCGAGGCCATCCGCTCCGACTACGAGGACCGCGAGCCGGTACTGCTCGGCGTGCTGCAGGGAGCCGTCCCCTTCCTGGCCGACCTGAGCCGTCTCCTCTCACCCCGGGTGGACATCGACTTCCTGAGCCTGACCCGTTTTGGCACCGAGGGGCGGGTCGCCATATCCGTCGACACCGCCACCCCCATCTCGGGACGACACGTGCTGGTGGTCGAGGACATCGTGGACACCGGCCTCACCCTGTCCTACCTGTTGGGCCTCCTGGAGACTCGCGTTCCCGCCTCCCTCGCCACCGTCACCCTGCTCGACAAGCGCAGCCGGCGCATCGTCGACGTGCCGCTGCGCTATCGCGGCTTCGAGGTCGGCGACGAATTCCTGCTCGGCTACGGCCTCGACTGGGAAGGCCGCTACCGGAACCTGCCCGGCCTGTGGGCCGTGCTCGATCTGGCAACCTTCCGGCGTGATCCGGAGTCGGCCGGCCGGGGAGTGTTCGGGAACGGCGGTGATAAGGTGAGCACATGACCGACGGCGTCCCTGTGGAACTGGTCGGGGTCCGTATCGAGCTCCCCAGCAACCAGCCGATCGTCCTCCTCAAGGAGGTGGACGGCACGCGCTATCTGCCCATCTGGATCGGAGCCGGCGAAGCCACCGCCATTGCGTTTGCTCTCGAGGGGGTGCAGCCGCAGCGTCCGCTCACCCACGACCTGCTCAAGCTTTCGGTGGAGGCCCTCGACGCCCAGGTCGACCGGGTTTTGATCACCGAGATGCGCGAGGGCATCTACTACGCCGACCTGGTCTTTGCCCGCGACGGAGCCGAGATCACCGTCTCCTCCCGGCCTTCCGACGCCATCGCTCTCGCCGCCCGCACGGGGGCACCGATCTTCGTCTCCCCCCGGGTCCTCGACGAATCAGGGGTGGAGATCCACGACGAGGACCAGGAGGACGAGGTCGCCCGTTTCCGCAGCTTCCTCGAATCCGTCAAGCCCGAGGACTTCGAGGCCACCTAACCCGACCGGACCCCGGGACCTGGCGGTGCCCGGGGGAGGGGACCGGCCCCCGGATCGCCCGAGTGGCACCCCTATGCTCGATCAGTTTTCCACAGGGGTTGTTGACAATGATGGGTTGCCTTCTCTAATTTCACGGCGGTAGTTCCAGGCTCGGGAATTACGATAGTGTAAGCTCGCGGGGAGGTGAGCGGCGCCGTGACTGAAGAACAGGGCTACAGGGCCCCTCAGGTCTGCAAGATCGTTGGCATCACCTATCGGCAGCTCGACTACTGGGCCCGCACCCAGTTGCTGACCCCCTCCCTCCGTGAAGCCAGCGGTTCGGGTTCCCAGCGGCTCTACGCGTTTGGGGACATCGTGCAGCTCCGGGTCGTGAAGCGCCTCCTGGACGCCGGCATGAGCCTCAAGCGCATCCGCCAGGCCGTAGGCATCCTGCGCGAGCAACTGCACAGCGAACGTCCCCTGAACGATGTCACCCTCCTCTCCGATGGGTCCACCATCTACGCCGCTCAGAGCGCGGAAGAGGTGGTGGACGTCTTCCGGCGGGGCCAGGGTGTGTTCGGTATCGCCGTCGGCCCTGTGCAGCAGGAGCTCGAAGGCGAGCTGCACCGGCTCTTCCCCCCTCCACCGGCTCTCGAGACAAACCTCCCCGTCGAAGCGTGACCCACCCCACCGACACCGACGACTTCACCGCCCCGGCCGACGGTGTCGACTTCGCTCACCGCAGCGAAGAGCAGTTTGCCCGGCTGCTCGACTTCTACGGGATCGACTGGGAGTACGAGCCGCGCTCGTTTCCCATCCAGTTCGACGAGACCGGAGTCGCCAGCGGCTATTTCACTCCCGATTTCTACCTGCCCGATGAGGATCTCTTCATCGAGATCACCACGATGAACCAGAAGCTCGTCACCAAGAAGAACCGCAAGGTGCGGC
>CAZJRF010000035.1:0-18274 GCA_964548475.1 uncultured Acidimicrobiia bacterium | reverse complement strand
CATCGGTCCTGGTCTCGGTGGGCTATGCCACGGACGTGTTCGACGCTCCCTACAGCGGCCTGCAGGAAGGGGAGCTCGATCAGCAGCAGTACGACGTGATCCGAGATGTGGCGGCCTTGTCGGGGGCCTCGATGCTGGTCCGCCGCGACCTGCTGCGCGGCCTGGGCGGCTTCGACCCGGCCATGGCCCCCACCGCCGCCTCGGTGGATTTCTGCCAGCGAGCCCGCCTGCGGGGAGGACGGGTGGTGGCGGTGCCTTCTTCGGAGGTTCTCTACGAGGGACGCGACAGCGCGGCCAACTGGCAGGAGCGGGCGGGCGAGCTGCGGGCGATGATCAAGGTGTACAGCCCGGTCACCCTGCTGTGGGCGCTTCCTCTTGCGTTCTTGTCGGGTCTGGCCGAGAGCATCGTGGGCCCCTTCCTGGGACGGTGGCCTCTCTTCGGTTTCCTGGCCGGCTGGCTGCGGGCGCTGGTCGGCCTGCCCTCCACTCTGGTCGCGCGCTGGCGGGCCCGGCGTTTTCGGGCGGTGGGGGACGAGGAGCTGTTCCGCTACCAGACCGGGGGCTCGGCGCGCCTCAAGGGCCTGTACGACCGGGGACTGGAGCGCTTGCGAGCCCGATTCCCCGAGGGGGTGCTCTCGGGATTCAGCGAGGCGGTGGAGGCCGGCCAGGAGCGGCTGCGGCGGCCGGCGGTAGTGGTGGGGCTCGCGGTGATTGCTTTCGCGCTGGTGGTCACCCGCTCGATCTGGCTGGGCAGCTTGCCGGTGGTCGGCTTTTCAATGCCCGCCCCCGAGTCCGCCTTCGCCGCCCTGGGGGCGTACGCCGGTGGCTGGAACCCGGCCGGGCTGGGCTCCCCGGAGGTGCTCCGCCCGGAGGTAGCGGGCGTCGCGCTCCTGCAAGCCGTGCTCCTCGGCAATGCAGGCCTGGCAATGGCCGTGCTCACCGTGGCGGCTTTCCTGGGCGGCGTCTTCGGCACGGCCCGGTTGCTGCGGGTGTGGGGGATGGGATCGGTGGCGGGCTACCTGGCCGGGACGGTGCTCATGGCCGGCCCGGCCGCCTCGGCTATTGCCGGGAGCGGCTCCTGGGCGCCGATGATCGCCCTGGGGGCTTTGCCCTGGGCGGTCTGGGCCGCGCTGGCCGCCTGGCCGGGCACCCGGCCGGGAAGGTTGGGGCGGGTCGGCGGCCTCGTGCTGGCCACGGGAGCGGTGGGAGTCTTCTCTCCGCCGGCGCTGGCGCTGCCGGCGGCGGCGGTGCTGGTGTGGGCCCTGGTGGGCCGGGGGCGGCGCTGGCCGGCCGCCTTCCTGGCCCTGGCGGCGGCCGTCCTGGCGCTGCCCCTCCTGATGCCCTGGGTGCTGTACGCCGACCCGGCTTGCCTGTTCACCTCCGGCGCTTCCCCCTTCTGGGAACCGGGTTGGATGCTGGCGGCTGCTGCTGCTGCCTTCCTGTTCGCGTTGGTGGGCGGCGACCGATCGACGGCGGCGGTGGCCGGCTGGGGAGGGTTGCTGGTGGCGGTGGGACTGCTGGTCGCCCGGGGGGGTGGCCTGGGCATCGGCAAGGAGGCCGGGCAGGTGGGGCTGATGGCGGCGTCGCTGGGCACGGCCGCCCTGGCCGGGGCCGCGTTGGAGGCCGGAGCTCGGCGCCGGGAAGTCGGCCGTCTGCGCGGGGCGGCGGCGGTGGCGGCCGTCCTGGCCGCAGTGGTGCTTATCGGGAGCACGGCCTTGCCGGCGGCGGAGGGACGGGCCGGTCTCCCGGAGGACCGTTTCACCGGCATGCTCGCGTTCGCCACCGCCGGAGGGGGGACACCGTCGCGGGTGCTGCTCTTCGGGCCGCCCGGGGACCTGCCCGGCACCAGTCGGGACCTGGCCGGCCTGGGCTATCGGGTAGTGACCCCGCCTTACCCCTATGGCTGGGAGGCCTATCTGAACGAGCCGCGCCTGGGAGACGAGGCCCTCACCGGCCTGCTGCAAGAGCTGCTGGAGGGCAAGGTACGGCGGGCCGGGGAGAGCCTTGCTTCCTTCGGTATCGGCTGGGTGGCCTTCACCGAGTCCAGCCCGCTGGAGGCTGTCTTCGAGGGGCAACTCGATATGGTCCCGCTGCGGGGGCTGGAGATCCCCACCTTCCGAAGTGAGATCCCGGCGAGCATCGCCGTTGGCCCGGCGGGGGTGGCCTGGGAGCCCGACGGCACCGGGTTCCTCCGGCCGGAGGCGGTGGCGGACGAGACGGTACAAGTGGCTCTCAATGCCGACTATCGCTGGGGGCCGGGAGAGTGGAGCCAGGACGGCTGGGCCAACCGCGTGGAGGACCCGGGAGGAGAGGTTCGCTTTGCCGGGAACCGCCTACGGCGCGACCTCGCGTTGGGCTCGGCGAGTTGGCTGGCCGCTCTGCTCTTGATGATCGGGATGGGCTGGTGGGGCAGGAGGAAAGGGCGATGAGGCGGTTCCTGGTGCTGGCGGCAGCGGGGGGAGTGGCGGCCGTAGCCCTGCTGATCCCTGCTCCCGACCCGGCCCCCGAGCCGCTGGCCGGGCTGGTCATCGAGGCGCCGGGCCTCTCCTCCCCGGACGATGCCGCCATCTGGTACTGCCCCTGGGCCCAGTCCGACGCCTTTCGCGACTCGGTGCTGGGGGTGGTCTCCCTGGCCGAAGCCACCGTGGATTTCACTTTCCCGGTGGTCGTCCCCGGAGAGCCGGCCGACACCGCCAGGCTGACGCTTGCCGAGCGGGGAGCGGCGGCGCTGACGCTGAGCGAGGTAGCCCAACGGGGGGATTCACCCGGCTTCGCCGAATTCGATGGCGGGCCCGCCGCGGTGTCGGTCAGGGTGATGGGAGAGGGTGTGCTGGCCGCCGATGCGTGCGTCTCGTCGGGGTCCGGGGTCTGGCATTTCCCTGGAGGCTCGACCATGCCCGGTGAGCACCTGACCCTCCGCATCTTCAACCCCTTCCCCGAGCCGGCCAAGGTCAACGTGACCGCCGTATCCGACATCGGCCTGGAGGCGCTGGGGGAGCTGCAGAGCCTGCCGGTCGGGGCCCGCTCCTGGCGCGACGTGTCGTTTGAGACGCTTCTGCGCCAGCGCCAGAACCTGGTGATCACGGTGACGGCGGTGGACGGCCTGGTGGTCCCGGCGATGGTGTTCGGCAATGAGGCCGATGAGGCCTGGTGGCCCGGGGTGGGGGAGGCTACCGAATGGGAGTTCCCGGTGGCGCGGGTGGCCGACGCCGCAAGCTACCTGGTGGTGCACAACCCGGGCATGGGGCCTGTGGAGGTCACCGTGGATCTGTTCACGGCGGAGGGCCCGATCATCCAGGCCTTCACCGCCGCGGTGGCACCGGATGCGCCGGCCCGCTTCGACCTGTCGGCCTACCCGGGAGATCCTCTGGGTGCCCGAGTGGTGGCCAACAGCCCGGTGGCGGCCGCGGTGGTGGCCCTGGGGGAGGAGGGGGTGGCGGTCATGGCCGGCGCTCCCGGGCCCTCCTCTACCTGGCTGCTGCCCGGTTTGCGCCGCCTCCCGTTGCACGCGGCCAGCGTCTGGCTGCTCAATACCTCCTCTGAGGAATCCATCTCCGCCACCGTGACCGCCCTCGGAGCGAGGGGGCTCAGCGGGGAGACGGTGGTGGTGGCCCCGGGGGTGCCCCGGCAGGTGGACGTCGCCGAGGCCGGCGCCCTGGGCTTCCTGGTGGAGGCGTCTTCCCCTCTGACGGTGGCCTGGACGGTGCGGGGCCCGGGTGGCATGGCCTTCGCGATGGCTTCCCCGGTGGCGGGGCCCGGAGGGGAATGACAAAACCGGCTTACGCGCGACTGGCGCGCGTAAGAACTACGGCGGCGGAATCACGCCGGTGTAGTTCATCGGGTAGAGTGATGGCAATGATCGAGCGCTGCGTCCGCTGCGGAGCACCCGCCGGGATCAAGATGGGCTTTGCCTACGAAGCCAGGATCGTCTGGCTGGAGGACATCACCCAGCCGGTGATCCCCGGGCTGGGCTACCCCATGTGCGAGTCCCACGCGGACCGGGTGACCGCCCCGGTGGGCTGGTCGCTTGTGGACCGGCGCCGGCCCGTCCGCCCCCTGTTCGCCACCCTCGAGGTGGCGTGATGGGCCGTCCCCCCGGTTGAGGCACCGTGCCCCTCGACCGTGACGTGCTCGAGGCGGTCCGGGAGATGGACGAGCATGACCTGCGGCGCCTGCTGATCCTGGCCAAGGCCCGTCTGGAGGCCAAGGGAGCCTCCTTCGACTCGGCGGCACCGCGGGTCTCTCTGCGGGCCCAGTACGTGCGCTGCGGCAAGCCCAACTGCACGCGTTGCCCGCACGGCCCCTACTGGTACGCCTACTGGACCGAGGGAGGCCGTAGGCGGTCGCGCTACGTGGGGAAGCTCTCCGACACCGCCGACCCCGCCTGAGCCGGCGGCAGGGTGGCTGCGGGGCGTAGGCCCTCGCGGTCCTCCAGTGGCCGGCCTAAGAATGGCTTAAGCCGGAGGCCCCGGCGGCCGATAACACCTTCAGTGCCCATGGAGGAAGGTCGCATGTACACGCCCCGGTCCGGGCGATGGCTCGGCAGCAACGGGATCTGCGCCCGGTGCGGGAGCACCGATGCCATCGAGATCCGCCTGCGGTTGAACGACGACACCGAGGTGGACTTTCATTGCTGCCACCGTTGCGAGCACCGCTGGTGGGACGCCGACGGCGCCGTGATCGACCTCGACGCCGTTCTCGAACTGGCCCGGCGTCACTGAGCCACCGTCCTCCTCTTCCTTCATTCCCGCGGTAGCCTGCGGGGCCGTGACCCGGCTTCTGCCCGACTCGTTGCTCGCGCCGGCGGGGCGGAGTCCCGCCGAGCGGCGATCCCGCCTGGTGGTGGCGGCGGTGGTGGCGGTGGCCTCTCTCATGGCCTTCATCGCGATGCGGCCGGACAAGATCTTTCTGGCCAACACTCCTTCCGGCGGCGACATGGGGGCCCACGTGCTGATCCCGGCCTACCTGCGCGACACCCTGCTTCCCTCCGGGCGGCTGCTGGGATGGAGCATGGACTGGTACGCCGGCTTCCCCATGCTCTACTTCTACTTCCCCTTGCCGGCCTTCGTCATCGTGCTGCTCGACCTGCTGCTGCCCTACGGGGTGGCCTTCAAGCTGGTCACGGTGGCCGGCCTGGCGGGCCTGGCGCCCGCCTCCTATTACTTCGCACGTTCTATGGGCTTCGCCCGCCCGGTGGCGCTGGTCGGAGGGATCGCCGGCTCGACCTTCATCTTCATGGAGACCTTCTCCATCTTCGGGGGGAACACCCTGTCCACCCTGGCCGGGGAGTACTCCTTCTCCTGGTCGTTCGCCCTCAGCCTGGTCTACCTGGGCATGGTCCTGCGCAACACCCGCCAGGGGCGAGGCTTCACCGTGGGGCCGGCGGTGCTGCTGGCCCTCACCGCCTTGTGTCATATCATTACCACGCTGGTGGTAGTGGTGGCGTCCCTGCCCCTTCTGCTGCGGCGGCGCGGCCCAAGCGCGGTGGTGGGGGCCTGGGGTCTCGGCTTCGCCCTGGCCGCCTTCTGGGCGGTGCCCCTGGTGATGCGGGTGGGCTACAGCAGCGACATGGGATGGCACCCGGTGAGCGACCTGTGGCAGGTGTTCCCCCGCGACCTGTGGCCCATGCTGGTGCTCGGGACGGCCGGGGTGGCCTGGGCGGTGGCCCGGCGGATGGTGGTCTCCCCGGCTCTGACCCTGATCGTCTTCCCGTTGGTCGGGTTCTTTGTGATTCGCTACGCCGGGTGGACCAAGCTCTACAACGCCCGGCTGCTGCCCTACTGGTACTACGCGGTGTTCTTGTTCGCCGGGCTGTTCGTGGGTCTGGCCCTGGTGGAGGTGGTGCGGCGGCTCCGCTGGCGACCGGGGGGGGTGTGGTCTGCAGCGGTGCTGGGCGCGACGGTGTTCATGGTGGTGTCGGCGGTGGGCATCCAGAAGACACCGGCCTGGGCCGAGTGGAACTACACCGGCTACGAGGGCAAGCCGGCCTGGGCCGAGTGCCGGGGCATCCTCGAACTGGTCGACACGCTGCCCCCCGGGCAGATCATGTGGGAAGCCAACAACGACATGAACAAGTACGGCACCCCCATGGCCCTGATGCTGTTCCCCTATTGGAGCGAGGGGCATCCCTCCATGGAGGGCCTCCTTTTCGAATCGTCGCTAACGACCCCGTTCCACTTCCTCAACGCGGCCGAAGTCAGCCAGCGGCCCTCCAACCCGGTCGGCGGCCTGCGCTACCACGGCATGGACTTCTCCCGCGCGGTGCCTCACCTGGCCCTGTACAACGTGGCCTACTACGTCTCCTACACGGAGACGGCCTCCACCGCCGCGGAGACGTACGGGCTCGACCTGCTCGGTGAGTCGGCCCCCTTCAAGGTGTTTGCCATGCCGGAGAGCCAATTGGTCGATGTGGCCTCCTATCAGCCGGTGGTGTGGGACGGCCCGGAGAGCTTCCGTGAGGCGGCTCTGGAGTGGTACGACGACGTGGAGGGTCTTGACCGCTGGGTGGTGGCCGACGGCCCGGACGATTGGCCGCGCATTGAGGCCATCGGCCCCGGTCGGACGGCGGCCCGGCTCTTCTCCACGGGGGTGGTGAGCGACGTCGTGGTGGAGCCGCACCGCGTCTCCTTCCACACCACCGCGGTGGGGGTGCCGCACCTGGTCAAGGTGTCGTACTTCCCCAACTGGCGGGCAATAAACGCCGAGGGCCCCTATCTGGCCACTCCCTCGCTGATGGTGGTGGTCCCCACCGATGAGGACGTGGTCGTTGAGTTCGACAACACCTGGGTAGAGATCGGCGGCATGGCGCTCACCGGAGCTGCCCTGGCCGCCCTGGCCGGCCTGGGGGTGGCCCGCCTGGTCATCATCCGCCGCCGGGACGGCTAGGTCTCCCGCCAGAGTTGCCAGCGGATCCGCATCAGCCCCAGCAGGGTGCGCGGCACGCGGCTCAGGAAGGGGGAGCGGGCTTCCCGCTGTTCCTCGACCAGGGCCGGCACCTCGGCAATGCGGTAGCCGGCCCGCTCGGCCCGGATGACGAGCTCGGTATCGAAGAGGTCGAGTGTCGAGCGAACGAGGGGCACGATCTCCTCGACTACCCGGCGGCGCACCATCTTCATGCCGTGGGTGTCGCTGACCCTTGACCGGAAGAGCAGCCGGAGCAGCAGGTTGAAGCCCTGCGTGCCCAAGCGCCGGAGCCGGCTGCGGCGATCGTCGGCCCCGGGGGCCCGCTTGGAGGCCAGCACCAGGTCGGCCCCGCCGGCCAGGGCGAGGGCGGCGCGCAGGAACTCTCCGGAGAAGTAGTCGATGTCGAAGTTCACCACCCAGCGGCCGGCCGCGGCCCGGAAGCCGGCCCGCATGGCCGCGCCGTAATCAGGCTCGGGGAGGTTGAGCACCCGCACCGCCGGGTGGGCCGCCGCCAGGTCGGCGGCGACGCGCGCGGTGCCGTCGGTGGAGCCGTTCTCGGCGAGGATGACTTCGTAACGCTCACCGAGGGAGTCCAGTTGGGAGCGCAAGTCGGCGAGGGCCCCCGGCAGGTAGGCCGCCTCGTTGTGGATGGGGATCACCACGCTCAGCGTGGGGGCCGAGGTCATGGACGGCCGAGTCTAGGGCGAGGCCGACGGCCCGACCCCCCCGTACAATGGCCGGCGTATGCAGCTCGACGAGATCTTCAAGGCCTACGACGTGCGGGGCCTGGTGCCCGAGCAACTGGACGAGGAGGCGGCCCGCCGCATCGGGGCCGCCTTCGCCGCCCACACCGGGGCCGAGCGTATCGCCGTCGGACGGGATTGCCGCCTGTCCTCCCCCGTTCTGGCCGGCGCCCTGATGGAGGGGATCGCCGAGCAGGGGACGGGGGTGGACGACCTGGGGATGATCACCACCGACATGGTCTACTACGCGGCCGGTTTTCTCGATGAGCCGGGGGTGATGGTGACCGCCTCCCACAACCCGCCGGGATGGAACGGGCTCAAGCTCTGCCTGGCCGGGGCCGCCCCGGTGGGGATCGACACCGGGCTGGAGGAGGTGCGCCGGCTGGCCGCCGAGCCTCCGATTGCGGCGGCGGCACCGGGGGAGATGCGCCGGTTCGACGTGCTCGAGGGGTACGTGGACCACTTGCTTTCCATAGTCGATGCCTCGGCCAGCGCCGGCCTGCGGGTGGCCGCCGACGGGGGGAACGGGGTGGCGGGGGTGGCCCTGCCCCGGGTGTTCGAGCGCCTCCCGGCCGAGCTCATCGGCCTCTACCTGGAGCCCGACGGCCGCTTCCCCAATCACCACCCGGACCCGCTGCGGCCTGAGAACCTGCGCGATTTGGAGGACCTCATGCGGCGGGAACGCCCCCATCTCGGGGTGGCCTTCGACGGCGACGCCGACCGGGCCTTCTTCGTCGACGACGCCCTGCGCCCTTTGCCGGGCAGCACGGTCACCGCGATGGTGGCGCGCTGGTTCTTGCATCGTGAGCCTGGCGCCCGGGTGGTGCACAACCTGATCTGCAGCCGGGCGGTGCCCGAGGCCATCCGGGCGGCCGGGGGGGTGCCGGTGCGCACCCGCGTGGGACATTCCTTTATCAAGGCGGTGATGAAAGAGACCGGCGCCGTCTTCGGTGGGGAGCACTCCGGCCACTACTACTTCCGGGATAACTACCGGGCCGATTCGGGGATTCTCGCCATGCTGGTGCTCATGCAGGTGCTGGCCGAGGACGGCCGGCCGCTGTCGGAGATGCGCACCGAGTTCGAGCCCTACGCCCAGTCGGGGGAGATCAACCTGCGGGTCGCCGACCAGGCCGGCGCCATCCAAGCGGCGGCGGCGGCCTTCGCCGATGGGGAGCAGGACTCCACCGATGGGCTGACCGTCTCCTGGCCCGACCGATGGTTCAACCTGCGGCCCTCCAACACCGAGCCGGTGTTGCGCCTGAACGTAGAGGCACCGGACGCGGGGGCGGTCCAGGAACTGGTGGTGACGGTGCAGGAGGTGGTCGGTGCCCATACCTGAGGACCTGCTGGCGATCATGGCCTGCCCCGTCTGCCATGGGGCTCTGGAGGAGCGGGGGGCGGCCCTGGCCTGCACCGCCTGCGGACTGCACTACCCGGTGCGGGACGGCATCCCGATCATGCTGGCGGAAGAGGCCTACCGGCCCGGGGAAGGCAAGGAGCGATCTTGAACCCGATGCGTGAACTCATTGGCGACCTCCCGGCCCAGCTGCGCTGGGCGGCCGACCTCGAGCCGCCCCGGGTGAGCCCGGCCGCCGAGGCCTTGGTGCTGGGGATGGGCGGCTCCGCCTTCGCGGGGAGTGCGGCAGCGCTGGTCGCCGAGCAGGGGGGCCGGCGCGCCGCGGTGCACCGTTCCTACGGGCTGCCCCCCTGGGCGGCGGCGGCCCGCCCGCTGGTGGTGGCCGTCTCCTACAGCGGGGGGACCAAGGAGACGCTCGATGCGTTGCAGGCGGCGAGCGTCGCCGATCTCCCCCTGGCCATGGTGACCGGCGGCGGGGAGCTGGCCGCCCTGGCTGCGGCCGAGGGGCACCCGCTGGTGCAGGTTTGTGCGCCGCCGCCGCCGCGATCGGCGGCCGGCTGCCTGGCCGGGGCGGTGCTGCGCATCTTCGAGGCGGCCGGGCTGGTCCCGCCCCAGTCGGACGGCCTACGGGAGGCGGCCGACGTGGTGGAGGACCTCTTGGGGGGAGGAAGCGGCCCGGCAGTGGCCCTGGCCGACGATCTGGCTGCCGCTCTCGATCACCGGGTGGCGCTCATCTACGGGGCCGAGGGGGTCGGAGCGCTGGCCGCCTACCGCTGGAAGACGCAGATCAACGAGAATGCCAAGGCGATCGCCTACAGCACGCCGTTGCCCGAGCTCGACCACAACGAGGTGGAAGCCTGGTCTGCCTATCCGGGGATCTCTCGAGACCGGATGGGCGTGGTCTGGCTGCGCGACCCGGCCGACGACCCCCGTGTCGCCCGTCGGGCCGACGTCACCCGGGACCTGCTGGCCGGCCGGGTGGGCACCGCCGGAGAGGTGCACGCCCAGGGAGAGGGGATACTGGCCCGCCTCTTCAGCCTGGTGGTGGTGGGTGACCTGGTCTCGGTCTCCCTGGCGGAGAGAGCCGGCGTCGACCCGGTGGAGGTGGCGGTGATCGCCTCCCTGAAAGACCAACTGGCGCGGGAGGGGCTATGAGATACGACATCGCCGACGGATCGCTGGCCGAGGCGGGAGGCCTGCGCGTCGAGTGGGCTGGGCGCCGCATGTCGGTGCTGGCCGCCATCCGCCGTCGCTTCGAGGCGGACCAGCCCCTGAGGGGTATCCGGGTGGGAGCCTGCCTGCACGTGACCGCCGAGACGGCCAACCTGATGATGGCCCTGCGGGCCGGCGGCGCCGAGGTGAGCCTGTGCGCTTCTAACCCCTTGAGCACCCAGGACGACGTGGCCGCCGCGCTGGTCGCCGAGGGAATCCCGGTGTTCGCCGTGCGAGGCGAGGACTCCGGCCGCTACTACCGCCATATCCGATCGGTGCTCGACACCGGGCCCGAGGTCACCATGGACGACGGCGCCGACCTCATCACCACCCTGCTCAAGGAGCGGACGGAGCGGGACCCGGTCGGCTCCACCGAGGAGACGACCACCGGGGTGATCCGCCTGCGGGCTATGGCCGATGCCGGGGTGCTGCGCTTCCCGGTGGTGGCGGTGAACGACTCGGCCACCAAGCACCTCTTCGACAACCGCCACGGCACCGGGCAGTCGGCGCTCGACGGGATCATGCGGGCCACCAACTTGCTCTTCGCCGGGCGCACGGTGGTGGTGGTGGGCTACGGCGACTGCGGGGTGGGGGTGGCCACCCGGGCGCGCGGGCTGGGCGCGTTGGTGATAGTCGTAGAGGTCGACCCGGTGCGGGCCCTGTCGGCCGCCATGGAGGGTCATCGGGTGATGACCGCCGCCGAGGCGGCCGCGGTGGGCGACGTCTTCATAACGGTCAGCGGCAACTGCCACGTCCTGCGGGGAGAGCACTTCGAGCTGATGAAGGACGGGGCGGTGATGGCCAACGCCGGCCATTTCGACGTTGAGATCGACCTGGCCGCCCTGGAGGCCCTCTCCTCCGGTCGGCGCCGGGTACGGCCCGACCTGGACGAGTGGATCCAGCCCGACGGGCGCCGCCTGTATCTGGCTGCCGAGGGGCGGCTGGTGAACCTGGCTGCCGCCGAGGGTCATCCGGCCGACGTGATGGACATGTCCTTTGCCGATCAGGCCCTGGCCGCCGAATGGCTGGTGGCCAACGCCGGCAAACTGGACGCCCGGGTGTACCGCCTTCCCGAGTACCTGGACGCCGAGGTGGCTTGCATCAAGCTGGAGAGCCTGGGAGGCGGCTTGGAGGTGCTCACCCCGGACCAGGAGCGCTACCTGCGCAGCTGGGAGATAGGAACCTAGCCTGCGGCGGGAGGGCCTTCCTCGGCCGGCGTCGACGCCGGGACTCGTTCCTTCGAGAAGCGCCGGCCGAACACCCCGGCGCTTCCGGGTGGCCGGTCGGCCAGGCGGGCGGCGATGGGCCCGATGACCGCGGTGAGCAGCACGTAGGCGGCGGCCAGCGGGGCCAGCCGCGGATCACCACCGGCCGCCAGGCCGAGCCCGGCGATCACGATCGAGAACTCGCCGCGGGCGATGAGAGCCGTCCCCGCCCGCCAGCGGCCCCGGGGCCCGACTCCTCGCCGCCGGGCCGCCATCCCGCCGGTGATCATCTTGGTGAGGGCGGTGACCGCAACCAGCACGGAGGCAGGCAGGAGCACCCCGGGCATGGTGGCCGGGTCTATGGAGAGCCCGAAGAACACGAAGAAGACCGCGGCAAACAGGTCGCGCAGAGGCGTGACCAGGACGCGTGCCTTGTCGGCGGCCTCGCCGGAGACGCCTATGCCCACCAGGAACGCACCGACGGCGGCCGACACGTGCAACTGCTCGGCTGCCCCGGCCACCACCAGGGTGATCCCTATCAGGGTGAGCAGGTTGACCTCGTCGGACCCGGCGAAGGCAAGGCGGCTCATTTCCTCTCCGTGCCGGGCGGCCAGGGTGAGGATCAGGGCCACCGCCGCCAGGGCCGCCGCCACCGCCGCGATGGCTCCCAGCAGGGTGCCCCCCAGTGCTATCGCTCCCAGCACGGGAAGGGCCACCGCCATCACCAGGTCTTCGAAGACCAGGATGGACAGGACTACCGGGGTCTCCCGGTTGCCGAGCCAGCCCAGGTCGGCCACCAGCTTGGCCACCACGCCTGAGGACGAGATGTAGGTGACGCCGGCGAGAAACAAGGAAGGCACAGCGCCCAGGCCCAGCAGGAGCCCGGCGATGAGACCAGGCGCCGAGTTGAGGGCGAGGTCCAACAGCCCGGCCGGGGCGGTGGTGCGGAGGCCTGCGATCAGCTCCCGCCCTGAATACTCGAGCCCGAGCATCAGCAGCAGCAGCACCACCCCGACGTCGGCCCCGATCTCCACGAACTCGTCCGAGGTGACCAGCGGTATGAGCCCGCCCTCGCCGACGGCCAGGCCGGCTAGAAGGTAGAGGGGGATGGGGGAGAGGCGGAGAGCGCCGGCCAGCCGGGCCAGCACCCCCAGCACCAGCACCAGCCCACCCAGTTCCAGGAAGAGCAGGGCTTTGCCCGACACTCTCAGCCCGCGCGCAGTAAGGCATCGGCAGCGCCGATGCCATCGGGAGTGCCCACTACGACCAGCACGTCGGAAGGCTCCATCTGGAAGTCGGGGCCGGGGGCGGGATGGGTCTGCTCGTCCCGCAGCACCGCGACGATGGAGACCCCGGTGCGGGTACGGATGCGGGCATCGCCGATGGTCTTGCCGGCGTAGGGGGAAGCCGGCTCCATCGTCAGCCAGTCGAGCGCCAGTCCCTCAACTTGCTGACGGAGCCGGGCCAGGTTCTCGGTCACCCGGGTGCCGCCGAGCACTTCGATGAGGGAGTGAGCCTCCTCGTCGTTGAGGGTGAGACGCACGGTGGCGCTGTCCGAGTCGTTGGGAAGGCAGACGAACATCTCCCGGCGCCCGGCGTGATGGTGCACCACCCCCACCCGGAATCCCTCCCCGGTGGTGAAGTCGTAGCGAACCCCCACTCCGGGGAGCGGGGTCTGTTGTACCTGGGTCATGGGCACCTCCCGGAGAGCGGAGCGGGCCGCCGATGCTATCCGTCCGGGCACGCGCGGGCCAGGAGGAGTGGGAGGGCCGGCGGCTGTCCTGCCCGGTGGACGGGTGGCCCCGGGCCCGGGATGAGAGTCAGTCTCCCCGCACTACGCCGGCGGCGGTGGCGATTCCCTCCGGGGTGCCCACTACGACCAGGGTGTCCCCGGCCTCGATGCGGAACTCCGGGCCGGGCGCGGGGTGGGTGACTTCCTGTCGCAGCACGGCCACCACCGACACTCCCGACCGGCTGCGGATGCCGGCCCCGGCGAGGCTGCGCTCGGCCATGGGGGAGCCCATCCCGACCTGCAGCCACTCGATGCTGATCCCCTCCACGTACTCCTGCAGGCGGGCCAAGCTCTCGGTCACCCGCGCCCCCCCCAGGACTTCGACGAGGGTGTGCACTTCGTCGTCCCCGAGGCCCACGCAGACCGGCGGCGACTCAGGATCGGCGGCGGCGGCGACGTGGAGCTCCTTGCGGCCTCCCGCCTGATGCACCACGCCCAACCGGTGTCCTTCCCGAGTGGCGAAGTCGTAGCGGACGCCGACACCGGGGACGGGAGTCTGCTCTACCTGGGACATCCGGGACCTCCGCCGCGCTGGTGGCCCCCATGATGCCAGCCCGGGCCGCGTGAGGGAGCGGCAGGCGGCGGCTCAGCCCACCGGCGTGCGCAGGTCGATGACGACCTGCCGATGGCGCGCTGTCTCCTCGATGACCTCGAGGATCTCGCGTCCCACCAGCTCCTCCCGTTCCAGCAGGGCGTCGCGCAGCCCTTCGAGAACGGGGCGGTGCGTACCGAGCAGGGTGGCGACCAGATCCTTCTGTTCGGTGAGCAGGCGGTCCACCGCCTCCCGGGCAGGGGGGTCGGCCAGCACCTTGGCCACCAGGTTGCCGCCGAGGGCCCCCCCGTCGAGAGCCCGGAAGGAGATCAAGGAGCCGCCCAGGCCCATGGAGCCGACCATCTCGGCGGCCAGGGTGGTGGCGGCTGCCAGGTCGCCGGCCGGCCCGCTGCCCGACTCCCCGCAAAGCAGCTCCTCGGCCGCCATGCCTCCCAGGGCAATCTGGATGAGGGCCAGGGTCTCGCTGCGCCGCTGGGTGTAACGCTCTTCGACTCCGCTGTGGGCCAGTAGCCCCAGGGAGTCCCGGCGCTTGACTATGGAGAGCAGGTCGAGCTTGCGTCCCTTGCCCACCAGGTGGGCGACGAGGGCGTGGCCCGACTCGTGGGCGGCAATGATGGCTCGCTCCTCAGGGGTGTACTCGGTGGGCTCGGCCAGGCCGACTTCCACGTCGAGGCGGGCACGGCGCAGGTCGTGCACCGACAGGGAGTCCCGGCTCTCGCGGAGGGCGAAAAGCAACGCCTCGTCGAAGAGACGTTCCAGGCTGGCCGGCGAGTAGCCCATGGTGGAGGCGGCCAGATCATCCCGGGCCCGGTCGTCGAGGGTGACGTCGTGGGCCTTGCGGGCGAGGAAGTAGTCGATGAGCTCGCGTCGCTGCGCCCGGGCGGGCAGGGGGAAGTGGAGCACCCGGTCGAAGCGGCCGGGACGGAGCAAGGCAGGGTCGAGGTTATCCGCCCGGTTGGTCGCTCCGATCAGGAGGATGTTGGCGTAGGGGGGCCGGGCCGTCTTGAGCTGGAGAGGGATGGGGAGTAAGCGGTTGACCAGGCGCCGGAGCCCGTTGGCGATCTTCATGGGAAGGGGAGGCTCATCGAACGACTGCATCTGCACCAGGAGCTCGTTGACCACACCGCCCACACCCTCGGAGATCATCGACCTCTCCAACCCGCGCGCGATCGCTTCCGTCCGTTCCAGGCCGCCCCGGCGGGCACCGATCGCGTCGAACTCCTCGATGAAGCCGATGGCGCCGCCCTCGCGGCGAGCCACCTTGCGCAGCCTTCGGAAGTAGGCCCGAATCTTGCGGGCGGTGGCCCCGTACCACATGCTTTGGAAGGCCGTCGAGGAAACGAACAGGAAGGGGACCCCGGCTTCCCGTGCGAGCGCCTTGGCGGTGTGAGTCTTTCCGGTACCCGGGGGCCCTTCGAAGAGGATGCCGCGGCGGGGCTGGCCGCCCATACGCTCGCGGAACTGCTGGTGGTTCAGGAAGACGTCGAGAGTGTGTCGCACCTCGCCCAGCACGGGTCCCAGACCGAGCACATCGTCGAAGCCGACCTCTATCTGCTCGGGGAGGAAGATGGTCTCCGGGGACCGGCCGCTGCTGATCATGGGGAGCATGACGATGGCGCCGAGCACCAGGATCGCCGCGAACGCGAAAACCCAGAAGGTCACTTCGGGAGCGAGATGGGGCCATCCGGGGGAGACGGGGTTCCCGCTCAGCAAGCGAACCCACAGCCAGACGGCCAGCGGGGTGAGCACGACCATCAGGCGGCGCAGGCGTTTGCGGCGCTGCCGTTCCCGGGCTGCCTGGACATCGAGCGGCACGGTCCTCTTCTTCCTTGAGCCCACCTTAGCCACCCTTCGTGGTCAATGTCGCGAGATCTGCCGCGTATGGTGGTCGCTCTGCGAGCAGCATCAGCCGAGCGTGACGGGCAGGTGCGGCGTCGGGTGGGGCGTCACACCCCACCGATACGTTGTCCACCGTGGGCTGTCTCGCCTGTGCCGCCCGTTCTGCCGCCCGCGGGCCCCTCTGTCCGGCCTGCGCCGCCGGCTTTGCTCCGGGCGGAGTCCGGCGTCTCAGCGCCGGGGTGCTGGTGCACAGCCCCTTCCTGCATACGGGGACTGCCCGCCGGCTGGTACATCGGCTGAAGTACGCGGCCGATCCCAGCGCCGCTCTCCTGCTCGCCGGCCCCATGGCCGAGGTGCTGCCAGCCGGGGCGGCGGTGCTGGTGCCGGTACCCCGGGCTTACCTGAGACGATGGCGGTACGGGGTGGACCCTGCCCTGGAACTGGCCCGGGCCGTGGGCAGGGTGTCCGGGCTGCCGGTGTTTCAGGCCCTGGCTCCCGGTTGGTGGCATCAGCGCCGCGCCGGTTCGGGCAGTGCCAACCGCGGGACGCCCCGCTTCCGGGCACGAGTTGCCGCAAAGGCCGGGATGGTGCTGGTAGACGATGTGGTCACCACCGGGGTCACGCTGGGCGCGGCGGCGGAGGCCCTGGACCGGGCCCGGCTGGCGGTCACCGCCACCACCGCTCCGGCGGCCGCGACCGCCCTGACGCCGTTGCAGGCCGTCGGTATAGTGATCGTGAAGCCCCCGTAGGGGGACGCCGACCACGGGAGCGTGCGTGCCGCCAGGAGCGCACCATCGCAGTGACCGCTCTCGCTCTCTGGCTGCCCGTCGACCCCGGCGCGCGGCGGGCGCGACCAAAGGAGGCCACGGTGGAGGTTCGTGTCCACGGTAAGCGCATGAGCGTCGGCGAGGAGCTGCGTCTGCTCGCCGAGGAGAAGATCGGCCGCTCGACTCGCGTCTTCGATGATCTCGGGGCGGTCGATGTTGAGTTCACCGAGGAGCAGAACCCGCGCCTGGCGGGGGAGCGGTGCCGCGTCGAGATCACCTCCAAAGCGGCCGGGCAGCTGGTGCGGGTGGAAGCCGCCGGGTTCGATCACCGGTCCGCCCTCGACCTGGCCGGGGACAAACTGGAGCGGCAGCTCTCCAGGCTCAAGGGTCGGCTGGTCGAGCGGCACCGCCGCGCGGTCGACAAACATCTCAATGGCACTCCTGCAGGCGTCGAAGAAGTCGGCGGCGCGACGGAGCTGCGGATCGAACGGGTGAAGCGGTTCATCGTCAAGCCGATGACGCCAGAGGAGGCGGCTCTTCAAATGGAACTGCTCGGGCACAGCTTCTACCTGTTCCTGAACGCGGAGACTGAGCGGTACAGCGTGCTGTACCGCCGGCGCGGTGGTTCCCTGGGGCTGATCGAGCCTCAGTGAGCGGCGCCCGGGTCCTGGTTGTCGACGACGTGGACCTGTTCCGCACCGGGCTGAGCGCGGCACTACGTGCCGCCGGCTTTGATATCTGCGGCGAGGCGGCCGGGGCCGAGGAGGCGGTGACCGCCGCCGAGTCCCTGGCCCCCGACGTGGTGGTGCTCGACATCCTCATGCCCGGGCTCTCGGGGCTCGAGGTGGTCGAGAAGCTCCTCGCCGTGTCGCCGGAGAGCCGCATCATCCTGCTCACCGGCAGCGAATCGGTGGAGGACCTGCTGACCGGCATCAAGGCCGGGGCGCGGGGTTACCTGGTCAAGGACACCGCCTTCGCCGGGCTGGCGGCGGCGATCGAAGACGTGCTGAGGGGCGGCGCGGCGGTGTCGGCCAAGATGGGCGGCAAGCTGTTGGACATCCTCCGCCATCTCCTGCGCCACCAGGACTTCGTCGGCCCCAGGCCGCCCTGCCTGACCGGGCGGGAACTCGAGGTGCTCCGCCACGTCGCCGCCGGGGAGACTTCGCGCGAGATCGGGCGGGCGCTCTTCATCTCCGAGAATACGGTGAAGAACCATATTCGCAACATCCTCGACAAGCTCGGCCTTCATTCCCGCAACGAGGCCGTGGTCTTCGCCCTGCGTGAGCACCTCATAGAGCTGTGACCGGGGCCGGCCGGGCCCCATAGGCCCAAGCGCGGGCCGTCGATATGATGGCTGCGCCATGCCTCTTCTTTCGAAGATCCTGCGCGCCGGGGAAGGCCGCCGGATGAAGGAACTCCAGGCCCTGGTGGCCAGGGTCAACGATCTGGAGCCCGCTACCGAGCAGTTGAGCGACGAGGCTCTGCGCGCCCGCACCGGCGAGTTCAAGGCCCGCCTGGCCGCTGGCGAGCCGGTCGATGATCTGGAGCCCGAGGCGTATGCGGTGGTACGCGAGGCAGCCCGCCGGGTGCTGGGTCAGCGCCACTTCGACGTGCAGGTGATCGGCGCCGGCGCCCTGCACCGCTCCATGATCGCCGAGATGAAGACCGGCGAGGGCAAGACTCTGGTCTCCACCATGCCGGTGTACCTCAACGCCCTGGAGGGCAAGGGGGTGCACGTGGTGACGGTGAACGACTACCTGGCCAAGCGCGATGCCGAGTGGATGGGGGGCATCCACCGCTTCCTCGGCCTCTCGGTGGGCCTCATCCAGGCGTCGATGCTGCCCGACGAGCGCCGCCCCGCCTACCGGGCCGACATCACCTACGGCACCAACAACGAGTTCGG
>CAZJRF010000034.1:0-18453 GCA_964548475.1 uncultured Acidimicrobiia bacterium | reverse complement strand
GCAGCTGGGCTTCGTTGGGGTCCCGGTCGGAGTTCTTGGCGAAGAGCACCCGCCCGGAGGTCACCACCACCATCGTGTCGCACATGAGGTGCAGGGTAGGCCCAGCGCTCTCGTCGTCGCCCGCCCTGTTGTGCCAGGCTGGGGGCAGGCGTTGAGGAGAGACGGCGACGGTCGGCAGGAAGGCAGCGATCGCACTGGGGCTGGCCCTCACCCTGATCGCCGGCTGCGGGGATGACGGCGGCGAGTCTTCGTCGTCGACGACCTCGACGACTCTGCCGCCGTTGGAGTGCCCCGACTCCATCGCCATCACCTCCACTGAGGATCTGGTGGCGGTGCTGGCCGCCACTTCCTGGCAGGGGCTGGGCGCCTACACCTCCGGCCCGCTCCCCATCACTCCCGACCTGGTGATTGCTGGGTCGGTGGTACTCGACGCTGCCGACCTGCCCATCCCCGCCGACTGCCTGGACCGCTCCGTTTGCTGGGGTGTGGGGGGGTTCGGGGTGGGGGCCCCCGTGCCCGGAGTGGGCGGGGAAGGCGAGGCGGATCTTCCCTGCGGCGATGCCTACCCCTGATCCTCGACGCCTCTTTCAACCACTGCCATCGCCGCTTCTTCGCCTTCGCCGACCTGCTGCAGCGGGGGCCCGATTCCCGCTACGCCGACTGGTTTGTGGTGAACGACTGACCTCCCCGGGTCAGGGTCCGCCCCCACCTGCTCACCCCCGAGAACGAACCGAAGTGGGGCGCCTACCTGCGCCGGGTGAGGGGCGGCCTGGCCGAGGAGACGGGGGTGCCGGCGGAGGTGGCCGGCGACGCCGGCCTGCTGGTCGACCCCACCTACGAGGCCTGGTACGGGGTGCCCACCATGCCCCGGGTGAACCTGGCTCACCCGGAGGCGCGCCGCTACTTCCTCGAGGTGGCCGCCCACTGGCTGCGGGAGCGCGGTATCGACGGCTGGCGCATGGACGTGACCCGCTACGTAGACCCCGACTTCTGGGACGACTTCCGCCGGGTGTGCAAGGTGGCTTGGCCCGACTGCTACCTGCTGGCCGAGATCATGGGCGATGCCTCCCCCTGGCTGCAGGGAGGCCTTTTCGATGCCACGATGAACTACACCTTCCGTGACCTGTGCGTGGGCTACTTCGCCCGGCGGGTGCTGGGCACCGCCACCTTCCTGGACGAGTTCACCCGGATGCTGGCGCAGCACGCGCATGCCCTCACCGACGCCAACCAGAACCTGCTCTCCAGTCACGACACCGAGCGCTTCCGCCACGCGGCCGGGGGCGACCGGGACCGGGTGGTACCGGCGGTCCTGTTCCAGTTGGCCGCCCCCGGGGCGCCCGGCATCTACTACGGCGACGAGGTGGGGATGACCGGGGGCGAGGAGCCTGCCTCCCGTGGGGCCTTCCCCTGGCATGAACCGGAATCGTGGGACGGGGACCTACTGGCCATGGTGCGCGACCTGGCCGCCCTGCGGCGGGCTCACCCGCCCCTGCGCCGGGGAGCCTGGCGGCTGCGCTGGCAGGGGGAGGAGGCGTTCGCCTTCGGGCGGGTGCTCGACGGCGAGGAGATCCTGGTGCTGGTCAACCGGGGACAGGCACCGGGCCGGGTCGAAGTCCCGGTGGGGCCCTGCGCGCCCCGGATGCTGTGGGGCGACGGGCGGGCGCGTCGGAATGCCGAGGGTGTGGTGCTCGAGGGAGTCGCCGCCGGCAGCGGAATGGTGATCAAGCTCTAGGGACCCCTCAGCAGGAGGCTCTTCCTCCCGCGCGTGCCCTCGATGCGCCATGCTACGGGCTGTGACCGTCGCCGAACCACCAGAGATCGCCGAGGAAGACGGCGTCCCTGCCGCAGGGCCGAAGCAACGGCGCTGGGTGGGTCGGCTTGTGTGGCGTGGCCTGCTGCTGGCGGCCGGGGCGGCGGCGCTGCATCTACTGGCTCCGCAGATCGTCGCCGTCTTTGCCACTGCCCCTCAGCTGAGCCGGCTGCAGGCGCCCTGGCTGGTGCTGATGTTCACCCTCGAGGCGGGCAGCTTCGCCGCGGCATGGCAACTGGCGCGCATTGCAGTGCCCGGCCTCAGCTGGGCGGTGGCCGCCACCAGCCAGCTGGCGGCCAACGCCGCTAGCCGGGCCGTGCCCGGGGGCGCGGTGGTGGGTGGAGCTGTCTACTTCCGGCTCCTGCAGCGCTCCGGCGTAGATCCCACCGGAGCGGCAGCTGCTCTGACCGCCAACTCGCTGATCTCCAACATGGTGCTGTTCGCTCTCCCCGCAGCGGGAGCGCTCTCGGCGGCGATCTTCGCTCCAGTTCCGCCCGGCCTGCTGCCGGTGGCTCTCGCCGGGCTGATGCTGTTTGTGCTCACGCTGGGCATGTTGGCGATGCTGGTGCGCTTCGATGCGCCGCTGGCCCTCGCCGGGGCTCTGGCAGAGCGGTTGAGCCGCCTGCTGCCCCATCGGCTCACCCGTGGCCGGGTGGTCCGTCGGGGTGGCCTGCTACGCACGCGCGACGGCCTCATTGCCGCCATGGGCCGCCGGTGGTGGTGGGCGGTGGGGGCGGCGGCGGCCAACTGGATCCTGGACTACCTGGTGCTGGTCGCCGCCCTGCGCGCCATTGGGGCCGAGCCCCGGCTCAGCCTGGTGCTGCTGGCCTATGGGGCGGCGTCGGTTCTTAGCATGATCCCGATCACGCCGGGAGGTCTGGGGTTCGTGGAGGCCGGGCTCACCGCGGCCCTCGTGGTGTCCGGGGTGGGTGCGGGAGATGCCCTGCTGGCCACGTTGGCCTATCGGCTCTTCTCTTTCTGGCTGGCCCTCCCCGCCGGGGGGCTGGCGTATCTCGTGCACCGCCTGCGCCTGCGTCGTCGACAGGCGGCCGCCACCGGGTGACCGGTCGGTTGGAGCCGTTCAGCGCCGGGAGTAGCGCCCCATGAGGGTGGCTTCGGCCAGCACGTGGCCCTGCATCGCCTTGAGCACCTTCTTCTTGGCGGCCCCTTCGGGCAGCCCCAGCCGGGCATCCAGGGCGTAGACCCGGAAGAAGTAGCGGTGCACCCCGGAGGGAGGGCAGGGGCCGCCGTAGCCGGTGCGGCGCCACGAGTTGCCTCCCGGAGTCCCCAGCGAGCCGATGCCCTCCGGCACCTCGCCGACCACCGGTATGTCGTAGGCGACCCAGTGGTCCCAGGTGCCCATCGGCGCATCGGGGTCGTCCATGACCAGGGCCAGGCACACTGCGCCCTCGGGGATGTCCTCGATGGCCAGCGGCGGCGAGACATCGGCGCCGTCGCAGGTGTGTTGAGCGGGGATGGTCTCCCCGGGATCAAAGGAGGGGGAGGAGAGTCTCATGCCCTCAACCGTAGTCCGCGCCCCGGGGAGAAACATCGCGCCGGGGCCGTCATCGGTCGGCCGGATCGGGCATGCTGGGGGCGACGGACTTCGACCCGGGGAGGCAGGCATGGCAGACAGCGTCTACAAGATCGTCGAGCTCATCGGCACCAGCGCCGAATCGTGGGAGAAGGCCGCCCTGGCGGCGGTGGCCCAGGCCGCCCGCAGTCTGCACGATCTGCGCATCGCCGAGGTGAAGGAACTGGACCTGCAACTGGACAACGAGGGCACGGTGGTGGCCTACCGGGCCAAGGTGCGGATCTCGTTCCGCTACCACGGCGAAGAAGACGACTGAGCCGGCGAGCATCACCACCCCAGAACCGGGGCCCCGTAGCGGGGCCCCGGCCCTCTACCAGGCCTCGTCGAGCAGGTCGGCGAGCAGGCGGGCGCCGCGAATGCCGTAGTCGGCGTAGCAGTTGTTCATGAGCACGTGCACCCGGGGGGCCTGCTCCGCCAGCGAGCGGATGCGGGGCACCCACTCGGCCAGCTCGTCGGCGGGGTACTCGTAGCGGAAGCGCTCGGCGGCGCCGATGCCGGGAGCCTCCCAGTTCTCCGCGTTGCGCCCGTGGAAGCGCACCTCCGCGACGTCGGCAGTGAGCGCGGCCACCGGGGGCACCGAGCTGCGGAAGCCCTGCGGCTCGTCCACGCAGACGTAGGCCAGGTGGTGCTCCTTCAGGAAAGACAGGGTCGACTCGCGATGGGCCTCGTCCATCCAGCGCTGCTGGCGGAACTCCACCGCCACCTGATACTCGGCCAGCTGCTCGGCGGCCCAGGACAGGTAGTCGTAGGTACCCGGGGAGGGGTAGACGTAACGCGGCAGCTGGAAGAGGATCACCCCCAGCTTTCCGGCCGAGTGCAGCGGGAGCAGGGCGGTCACGAAGCGGTTGAACGCCTCGGCCATCAGCTCCCGGGGCAGGTCGCGGGCGTACAGGTTGCGCTTGCTCTGCTGCTCCTCGGGGAGGGCCTCCCGCACGTCTTTCCACAGCGAGCGGGGCGGGGTGGGGTGCTGGGTGAGAAGGCGAAACGCCTTGACGTCGAAGATGAACCCGGGCGGGGTGCGCTCCACCCAGAGCCCGGCGGTGCGCTCGGCGGGCGGCGCGTAATAGGTGGAGTCCACCTCGACGATGGGGAAGTGGCCGGCGTAGTGGGCCAGGCGCTCGGTCGCGCTCATCTGCCGGGCGGGGTAGAAGGTGCCGGTCTCCAGCAGGGTGGGGTCGGTCCACGAGCAGGTGCCCAGGTGGACGCCGCGGGCGGCAAGGCGAACAGTGGTCTCGGAGGCGCTCATCTCCCTGCCGAGTCTCGCGCGAACAGTGCGTTAGTCACGTGCCCGGCGCTCAGCGGCGGGCGGAGGCGCGGGCTGCCCGGGCCCGCAGCCGGCGCACCCACCACGACCGGGCCGGCGGCGCGGCCGGGCGGCCGGTGACTGCGGCTTCGGCCTTGTCGAGGGCCTCCTCCAAGAGGGCGTCGTGCAGCGGCCCGAAGACCAGGGGCCAGGCGGCCAGCATGCGGCCCGAGGTGCGGCCCTCAATGGTGTGGCCGAGCACCGACCCGCCGGGCACCTGGCGGACGGCGAACTCGTGGGTGCCGTCGAGGCCGGGCGGGCCGGTGAAGCGGAACCGGATGCGCCGACCCGGGTCGTACTCCTCCACCCGGTAGCGGATGGGCCCGTGGCCCCCGGCCGCCCCCGGGCCCAGCGGTCGGTCAAAGGATATGGGCGGCCAGTGCCCGGCGGGCCAGAGAGGGTCGGGGTTGCCGCTGAGGCCGTCGAGCAGCCTGCCCACTTCCTCGGGCCGGGCGGGGAGAGAGCGCTCGTGCACGTTGTGGATGCGCATGGGGGGATTCTGGCAAGGTGCCTCAGAAGCCTAGGTGGTGGCCGACGGCAGTGGCGGCGACCACCAGCAGGCCGGCCAGCACCTGGGTCCAGCCCAGGGTACGAGCCGGAACGGGCGGCCGGGCCAGACTGAGTGCGGCCCACACCCAGAGCCCGGCCAACGCCGGCGCTGATGCAATGGGGACCACCCCGACGGCGGCCAGGCTTCCCAGGGCGACCAGGGTGGCGGCGTGGGCCAGGTGGGTGGCGAGTGGCAGGGCGGGCTCTCCCCTCCCGCGCCTGATCTGGGCCCTGACCAGCAGGATGGAGACCAGGTCGCGTGCTCCCAGGACCGCCCACAGCCCGAAGGCGGGGGCGAGCTCCCAGCCGTGGGCCAGGGCGATCATCGGGGCGGCGGCTCCCATAGCCAGAGCTCCCGACGCCTCGGCCGGGAAGGACCGGCGGCGGCCGGTCAGGTCGGCGCCCACCTGGACGGCCGCCAGGGGCAGGGCCGCCAGCAGCGGCCACCACCAGGGCGCGCGGGCGAAGACCACCGCCGCGGCCAGCCCGGCAGCCGCCGCCGCCAGGCACGCCTCTGCCACCCGCCGGGCGGCTCTCGTCCGGGGAAGACGGCGTCGGCTGCGCAGGTCGGTGACCAGGATGCGCAGTGGCCGTCGAGCCACGAACGCGGACAGGGCGGCCACGGCGATGCCCACCCCGGCTATGCCGGGAGCGACGGCTTGAGCGAGGAGGATGGGCTCCAGGGTGAAGCCCCAGCCCCCGTGCTCGGTGGGCACGGCCACCGCTCGCCACTCTTCCGCTCTCCGGTGCTGCATGGGCTCCTTGCGCTGCAGGAAGTCGCGGCCGGGGTCGCCAAAGGCAGCGGCCCCCGGTGACGCTGGTCGCCTCCGGGGGCCCGCTGCTGCAAGGTGGCCCTTGCGGGGCCCCTTACTCCGCTGCTCCGACCCTACTCCCCGACGCTGCTTTGTGCTGGGGGCTCCCGGTCAGGCCGGCCGGTAGGGGAGGTACTCGGGGTACCACATGGCAGCGGCCACCGCCGCCTCCACGTCGGCGACGGGGTCGGCCAGGCCCTCGGCGATGGCCTGCTCGGCGACGGCCACCGCCACCCGGACGGAGACGTTGCGCGCCTCGCTCATGGGCGGGTACAGCGACCCTTCGGCCAGCATCTGATCGTTCACCATGTCGGCCAGGGCGCGGGCGGAGGCGCTGAACATTCCCCCGCTGACCTTGCGCGCCTTCACGGCGATGGCCCCGAGTCCCACCCCGGGGAAGATGAAGGCATTGTTCGCCTGGCCGATGCGATGCCGCCGCCCTTCGTAGATGACGTCGCCGAAGGGGCTGCCGGTGGCCACCAGGGCCCTCCCCGAGGACCAGGCGATGACGTCGGCAGGCACCGCTTCGGCGTTGGCGGTGGGGTTGGACATCGGCATCACGATGGGCCGCTCGCAGTAGGAGGCCATGGCCCGGATGGCCGGTTCGGTGAACTGGTTGGGGCGGGCGCACACCCCGATGAGCACGGTGGGGCGGGCGTGCTCGATGACGTGCTGCAGGGTGATGCGGTCGCCGACCACGTGCCACGCCGCCACCACCTTCCGCCTGGTGGCCAGGGTGCGCATGCGCTCGTCGAGAGTGGGGTCGTCTTCCACCAGCAGGCCCTGTTGGTCGATCACGTAGATGCGGCCCGCCGCCTCCTCGGCGGAGAGGCCCTCCTGGATCATCTCGGTGACCAACTGCCGGTACATGCCGGTGCCGGCCGAGCCCCCGCCGTAGATGGCGTACACCTGTCCGCCGAGGCCGCTCCCGATGCTGCGCATGGCCGCCATCAGGCCCCCCACCACCATGGCCGCGGTGCCCTCGATGTCGTCGTTGAAGGAGAGCACCTGGTCGCGATAGGTGTCCATCAGGCGGAAGGAAGTCACGTTGGCGAAGTCCTCCCACTGCAGCAACGCTCCCGGATAGACCTCCTTGACCGCGTGGACGAACTCGTCCAGCAGCGACCAGTAGAGCTCGCCTCGCAAGCGCGGCTCCGGCCAGCCCAGGTAGAGCGGGTCTTTGAGCAGCTCCTCGTTGTTGGTGCCCACATCCAGGGAGACGGGGACGCACAGGGCCGGGTGGATGCCCGCTCCCGCGATGTAGAGAGCCAGCTTGCCGATGGGGATGCCCATCCCCCCGCAGCCCTGGTCGCCCAGGCCCAGGATGCGCTCGTTGTCGGTGACCACCACCACCGCCGCCTCGTCGATGCCGCGCGTGTGCAGCACCTCTGCGATCTGTCCCCGGTCGGCGGGCGTTACGTAGGTTCCCCGGGCGTGGCGGAACATCCTGCTCCAGTGCTGGCAGGCCTCCCCCACGGTGGGGGTGTACACGACGGGCACCGCCTCCTGCAGGTTCTCCAGCACGAAGCGGTGGAACAGGGTCTCGTTTCGATTGAGCAGCCCGGCCAGGAAGATGTGCTTCTCCAGGGGAGTGGGCTTGGCATCCCACTGGGTCCGCACCCGTTCCACCTGCTCCTCCAGGGTGCCGACATAGTGGGGGAGCAGGCCGCGCAGGCCGAACGCCTCCCGCTCCTGCCGGGTGAAGGCGGTCCCCTTGTTCAGCAGCGGCTCGGCGAGTAGCCGGCGTCCGCGGGCGGTCACCGGCAGATAGGTTTCGCCGGTGGCGGGGTCGATGGCGGGGCGGAACCTCATCACGATCGGCCTTTCTCTGCGCGCTGGTGATCGGACCCTAGGGCCGTCTCTCCGGGCCGGCCAGGGGAGATGGCCCCGCCGGGCCGCCCGTATGGCCCATCGGCCGGGCCGGCCGTTCCCCGATCCGGCGGGGGATCGTCAGTCAAGGTGCCCGGGCCCTTCGATGGAGCTGAGGAACTCGTCGCGGGTCTTCGGGTCGTCGAGGAAGCTTCCCATCAGGAAGGCGGTGCGCATGTGGGCGTTGGCCTTCATGGCGCCGCGCATCGACATGCACAGGTGGGTGGCCCGGATCACCACTCCCACTCCGAGCGGGTTGATCAGGTCCCAGAGCAACTCGGCGATCTGGCGGGTCATGCGCTCCTGCACCTGGAGCCGGCGGGCGAAGGCATCCACCACCCGGGGGATCTTGGAGAGGCCCACCACCTTGTCGCGGGGGACGTAGCCCACGTGTGCCTTGCCGAAGATGGGGAGCAGGTGGTGCTCGCACATGCTCCAGAAGTCGATGTCGCCGACCACTACCATCTCCCGGTAGTCCACGTCGAACAGGGCCCCGTTGAGCAGGGCAACCGGGTCCACCTTGTAGCCGGCCAGGATCTCGTCGTACATGCGGGCCACCCGCTCGGGGGTGTTGCGCAGCCCCTCCCGGTCGAGGTCCTCTCCCACCGCCCGCAGGATGTGGGCGACCGCGTCGGCCACCACCACCTTGCACTCCCTGGCCAGCACCGGTCCGTCTTGAAGACGGGCGGCCATCTCCTCGGGGATGAGCATCGGCTGGGGCATAGTCCTCCTCGGCAGCGTGCTGTCCGCAGCCTGCCACATCGGGGCGGGACGCGCGTCGCGTCGGCGGGTCAGCGCCGCGCGAGCGAGCCGAAGGCGGCGGTGAGCCGCTGGTGGAGAGCGGCCACCCGGCCGGGAGGCCAGGTGTCCGGGTCGGCGCGCAGGAACGAGGTGTGGTCGGCCCGGTTGTCGAAGCGGACGGTGGGCATCTGATGGCGACGGCCGCGTGCGCTCAGCGTGATGTGCCCCGAGCGGTCGGCATGGTCCAGCAGCCAGGCGATGTCGTCGGAGGCGTAGTCGTGGCGCAGCACCCGTTCGGGCACGCCGTGGTGCAGGATGGAGCCCTCCTCGCCGGGCAGGACCCGTTCCCGGTTGCGGCGTCGGCTCTCTTCCGGGGTCACCCAGACGTAGAGGATGGCGGCCCGCTCGAGGATGTCGGGGGAGAGCGCAGCCAGCGAGTGGGCGTATCCCCAGGGCGGTGGGAACGGCGGCCGCGTGCTCTCCCCGGCTCCGCGGGAGAGCTCGATCACCACGGTGTGGCCTTTCCCTGAAACCGGCCGTGCCCCGGCCCGGGTGTCGGCCAGAGCCGCGGCCTCCTGTTCGATCGCGTTCTCCAGCTCCGCCCGGGTGGGCGCCGGCAGGCCGGCGAAGGGGGCAGGCAGGCCGGCGACGGTCCGCGCTCGATCCAAGCGCTCCAGAAGGTGGGCGGCCGGCCGCGCCGGGTGCTCCGGCGGGCGGTCCAGGGCCGCATAATCCTGGTCGAGGAGGGCGGTCAGAGTTAGCCAGTCGCCGGGCTCCAGGAAGGGGTCGGCGTCGGTGGCGAAAAAGACCGGGTCGGAGTGCAGGCCCCGCAGTTCCTGGGAGATGCGCCGCATCAAGTGCACATAGGGGTAGTCGTCCAGGTGGAACAACTCGCCCAGCCCCAGCTCTGCCGCGCGCCGGCCGGCGTCGAGGCCGGCCAGGTAGCGACGGACCTCCGACTTCCCGGAGGCGGGGAGGCCGAGTAGAAGCAGGACGTCGATCATCGACTAATCATCGCACCCGGCGGGTGGAAAGGGGGCGCCGGGCCGGGCGGGGGCTCAGCCGAAGGTGACCCCGTTCACCCGGTTGGCGGTGTTGTCGCGGATGTCGTTGTCCTGCAGCAGGGGCTCGGCGTATGTGCCCAGGGCGATTCCCCAGTCGTTGTCGTAGACGACGTTGCGGCGAGCCGCCCCGCCGACGGTTCCTGAGTAGACGAGCCCCGCTCCGTTGCCGGCCTCGGTGTGGTGGCCGCGGGAGGTGTTGCCAATGAGGGTGGGGTCGGCCTCGTCGGCCACCCAGAACCCGTCGGTGTTGCCCTCGGCCGCGTTGGACTGGGCGGTCCCCGAGGCTTCCTCCACCCAGCGGTAGCCCGACCAGCCGTTGTCCCGGGCGGTGTTGCCGGTGAGGACGGCCCGGCTCGTCCCCTTGAACAGGAACCCGTTGTCCCCGTTCTGCTCCGAAAGGTTGTCGGTGAGAGTGGGCCGTGCTCGGTGCAGCACCACGAACCCGGAGAACCCGTTGCCCTCAGCGGCGGAATCCGCCGCGCTCCCCGTCGCCTGGCCCGACCAGGCGAAGCCGGAGGCAGTATTGGCCGACGCGGTCGAGTTGGTGATCCGGACGTCGGACGTGTCGCGGAAGTCGAAGCCGTGGTGCCCGTTGTCGCGGGCGGTGCAGCCATCGATGGTGCCCCCGGCCCGCCCGAGCAGCACGAAGCCGGAGCCGCCCGTGTCGTCGGCGCGTACTGCGCCGACGATCTGTACGTCGGCGAAGGTGATCATCCCGCCCTCTACGACCAGGCCGTCGGCGGCCTCGCCGCCCCGGTAGCGGAAGGTGACGCCCTGGAGGGTGAAAGGTCCCGGCCCGGTGAATCGCAGCAGCTCGGGGGCCTGTTCGCCGATCACCGTGGTCAGCTCGCTGCCCCGGCCGGCGATGGTGACCGGGGTCTCGATCAGCACGGGAGCGGGGAGAGTATGAACGCCGGCCTCGAGGACGATGGTGCCGCCCGGTGCGATGATCGCCAAAGCGGAGGCCAGGTCGGGGGCGTCACCGGAGCCGTCGGGAGCGACCCGCAGGGCGTCGGCGGCGATACTGGTGGTGGTCGGCGCGGTGGTGGTTGTCACCGCCGTGGTCGTCGGGGCGGCGGTCGTGCTGGACGCAACGGGGGCCGTGGTGGTGGTGAACAGCCAGTACGCCTCGCCTTCGGCGCACCCGGCGGCGGCCAGCCCGATCAGGATCAGCAGCACGGCCGCGGCCGCCGCGTACGTTGTGTCTGCCCTACGCATGCTCCCATTGTGGTCGTCCGCCGGGCGAGCGCTGCGCCGGTAGCCTGGCGGTCTGTCGCAGAGGACGAGAGATGGTCGACGAAGTCAGCCTGCGAGAGGTGACCGGGGACACGGTGCGGGCGATCTGCGCCCTGCAGGTGGGCCCCGGCCAGGATCGCTTCGTGGCGCCGAATGCCGTGTCCATCGCCCAGGCCCACTTCGAGCCGAAGGCGTGGTTTCGCGCCATCTACGCCGGGGAGGAGCCGGTGGGTTTCATCATGCTCCACGAGGATCGGGAGAAGCCCCGGTACTTCCTGTGGCGGCTGATGGTGGCCGCCGGGCACCAGGGGAAAGGCTACGGACGCAGGGCGTTGGAGCTGCTGATCGACCGGGTGCGCAGCCTGCCCGGGGCGACGGAACTGGGTGCCTCTTATGTCCCGGCCGAGGGAGGCCCGGAGGGCTTCTATAAGAAGCTCGGCTTCGTCGAGACCGGAGAGGTGGACGACGGCGAGGTGATCTGCCGCCTCGTCCTGGGCTGAGCCCGCCTCCCGCCGGAGGGCCGCCTAACCTCGCCCCATGGCCCGGCGCGTGGCGGTCCACCTGCTGATCCTCGGCCTCGGCCTGGGGGTTTTTCGCATCGCCGTGGTCCCCGCCGAGGTGTGCCCGGTGGTGACCACGGCCCAGGTGAACGAGGCTATCGACGAGGCGGCCGCCTGGCTGCTACGGGGGCTCGGCGAGGACGGCCGCTACGTGTACGGCTACGACCGGGACGCCGACCAGGTGAGCCGGGACTACAACGGCACCCGCCACGCCGGGGTGACCATGGCCCTCTACCAGTACGCGGCGGCGGGCGGCCGTCCCGAGGTGGTGGCGGCCACCGACCGGGGGCTGGCCTTCATGCTGGATCGGCTGCTCTCTGAGGGCGACTGGCAGGCCTGGCAGTCGCCCGGCGAGGAGGTGCAGCTCGGTTCCAATGCCCTGCTGTTGGCGGCGCTGGCCATGCGCCGGCAGGCCACCGGCGACCCCGGCTACGACGACGTGATGCGCGGCGTGGGGCGGTTCCTGCTGGCCCAGCAGCAGCCCGACGGCAGGATGCACGGCTACTGGAACCCGGCGACCCGGCAGGCGGTGCCGGTCCAGGGGAAATTCGCCACCGGGGAGGCGGCCTGGGCGCTGGCTCTGCTCGCCGACGCCTTCCCCGGCGAGGGGTGGGGGGAAGCATCGCTGCCTACTCTCGACTACCTGGCTCTGCAGCGCGACCGCGACATGGGGTTCCTCACCCGGATGCCCGACCACTGGGCGGCCTACGCCCTGGCCGAGCTGGGGCCCGGCCATCTGGACGAGGTGCGCTCGGGCTACTCGCGCCGGCTGGCCGGCTATTTCGGGGTGCGGCTCCGCTTCGAGGCGCAACGGCGGGGGAGCGGCCTCAACCTCCTGGTGCGCTGGGTGCCCGGGACGCCGGCCGGGGTGGGGACAGCCGGGGAGGGTATTGCCGCCATCCGGCGGCTGGCGCAGGAGGACGAGCGGCTGGCCGACCTGGTTCCCAACGTGGAGGACCGCCTGGCGTGCTTCGCCGGCATGATGGTGGAACGGCAGTCCACCGCCGGGGAGGCGGCTGCTTACCCTCGGCCCGGCCTGGTGCAGGGCGCGTGGTTCTACCGTGGCTACGTGCAGATGGACGATGTGCAGCACGTGCTGTCGGGGCTGCTGGCCGCGGTGCCGGTGATCGAGGCAAGGGAGGTGGCAGGGTGACCGTGGCGCTGTTGGTGATCGCCTACCTGGCGGCGCTGAACGTGGCCCGGACCCGCCTCGGGCTGCCCGAGGCCGAGGGTGGCCGGGCCCGCCCCCTGGTGCTGGCCGGCGGGAGCCTGCTGGCCCTGGGCCTGGTGGCGGCCCTGGCCGGCTGGTCGGGGCCTCTGCTGCGGGTCCTGCAGATCACCCCGGAGACCTTCCGCATTGCCGCCGGCGTCGCCGCGATGCTGGCCGGGGCGTACGTTCTCGTCACTCCCCGGCCGGCGGCCGAGCCGGTGCCCGCGGGTGGGTGGGCGATGCTCTGGCCGATCTGCGTCCCGCTGCTGGCCGGCCCCGAGGTGATGGCGCTGGCGGTAGCCACCGGCTCCGGCGAGGGGGTCCCGGCCACCCTGGCCGGCGGGGGATCGGCCCTGGCCGCGCTCTTCTTGCTGGGCCTGGTGCCCCGGCGGCCCGTGGCCGACCGGGTGCTGCTCTGGGCATCGCGATGCCTGGGTCTGTTGCTGCTGCTGGTCGGCGTCTGGCTGGCCATCGACGGGATCAGGGACGTGTAGCCGTGGCCGCCGAGCAGTCCTCTGCCTTTGGCGCCGGGATGGTGGCGGCGGCGGTTGCGGAGGCCCGGAGCGCGCAGACGGTGTGGGCCTCGTTGACCCTGGAGGAGCGCGCGGAAGGCCTGCGGGCGGTGAAGCGGGCCCTGGTAGATAGGGCGGCTCACATCGCCGAAGTGGTGGCCGCCGAGACCGGGAAGGGGATGATCCCGGCCATCGAAGGCGAGCTGCTGCCGGCCGCCATCCACGCCCGTTACCTGGCCCGGACCGCTCACCTGCATCTGGCCGCCCGCCGTGTGGACTCATTCCCCATCATCACCAAGCGGGCCCGGGTGGAGCTGCGGCCGCTGGGAGTGGCCGGGGTGATCTCCCCCTGGAACTTCCCGTTCTTCCTCTCCTTCCAACCGGCCCTGACCGCCCTGGCGGCCGGCTGCGGGGTGGTGTTGAAGCCTTCGAGTGCCACTCCCCGCTCGGGGGCCCTGGTGGCCGAGGTGATCGAGGCGGCCGGCCTGCCCGACGGCCTGCTGCAGGTGGTGCAGGGGGGCCCTGACATCGGCCGGGCGCTGGTCACCGGCGGCGTGGACGTGGTCTCCTTCACGGGGTCGTCGGTGGTGGGGCGGGAGGTGGCCGCCCTGGCCGCCGGGCGGCTGATCCCCGTCCTGCTCGAGCTGGGCGGCAAGCACCCCATGGTGGTGCTGGAGGACGCCGACCCGGTGCGCGCCGCCCGAGGGGCGGTGTGGGGAGGTTTCTTCGGGGCCGGCCAGGCCTGCGTGTCGGTGGAGCGGGTCTACGTGGTCGAGGGGCTGTACGAGCGCTTCGTGGAGGCCTTGCGGCGCGCGCTGGAGGACGTGGCCCCCTCCGACGACCCCCGTCGGGGAATCGGGCCGGTGTTCGGGCCGGGACAGATGGAGGTGATCGAGGCGCAGGTCGCCGACGCGGTGGCGGACGGGGCGGTGCTCCTTGCCGGCGGGGAGCGGGTGGGTGGCCGCTTCTACGCCCCCACGGTCCTCTTGGGGGTCAACCACTCCATGGCGGTGATGCGGGAGGAGACTTTCGGCCCGGTGCTGCCGGTGATGAGCGTCGCCGACGAGAACCAGGCCGTCGCGCTGGCCAACGACTCCCCGTTCGGGCTGCATGCTTCGGTGTGGACCGGGGACCCGGCGCGGGGGAGGCAGGTGGCTTCCCGGCTGCGGGCAGGAACCGTGGCCATCAACGATGCGCTGATCAACTACGGCATTCCCAGCCTTCCCTTCGGTGGGGTGGGCGCCTCGGGCTGGGGGCGAACCGGCGCCGGCGAGGGCCTGCGCGGCTTCTCCTACCCGGTCTCGGTCACCGAGAGCCGTCTGCGTCTGCGCCGCGAGATCTACTGGTTCCCGCGCCGGGGCGGTGCCGCCCTCCGGCTGCGCCTGCTGCGCCGGCTGGCGGGGCGCTGAGGCGCGACACCCGGCTGGCCGGGCCGGTCAGCCGCCGAGTGCCGCCCGTACCCGCTGTTCGGCCTCGGTCATCGGGTTCCCCGCCTTCTTGACCGCGTTGATAGCGCCCAGGGTGGGGTAGCCGGCGTCGTGCTCCTCCTGGAAGCGGCGGGCAAACCCGCCGCTGCGGATGTCCTCCAACACCGAGGAGAACATGCGCTGCATCGCTTCCCGGTCCACCTCAAGGGTCCGAACGAAGCCTCCGTACTGGGCCACCGCCCCGTGCCAGCCCACCGACTGCATGAAGCCGGCCTCGGCGAAGGCCTGGAAGGTGCGGGACATCTCTCCCGACATGTACATCTCCAGCACCATTGCCTCGGAGGGGAGCCCGGCCTCCACCCCGAGGAAGAAGGCCAGCTGGATGGCCGTGCCCAGGTAGGGCCCCACGGTCTGCTCGATGAGCAAGTCGAGCAAGGCCTCCTGGCGGGCGCTCAGCGGCATGGCGCCCTTGCGCAAGCACCCGGTGGCGGCGGCCAGGGCGAGAAGGCGCTCGGTGGCCCGGCCGGAGGTGTCCTGTTCAACCGACACGTAGGCGAAGAAGCCCTCTCCCGCCTGATAGGTGCGACGCACCTCCTCGCCGAGCATGCGGGGGGCCAGCAGGAGCACGTCGATGTTCCGGGGCAGGTCCAGGAGGGCGAAGGCCAGGGGGTAGCCCGAGGCGAAGGCAACGGCCTGGCCGGGGCGGAGGTGGGGACGAACGTCGGCGGAAAAGCAGCCAGGTATGGCCTCGTCGGGGATCAGCATGTACACCAGGCAGGCGGCCTCGACCGCGTCGGAGATGTCGAGGACATCGAAGCCGTCGTCGGCGGCCGTTCGCCGGTAGGTGTCGTCGATGTTGCCCACCAACACCGGCAGGCCGCTGTCCCGCAGGTTCAGGGCCATGGACCGCCCCAGGTTCCCGTAGCCGATCACCGACACGCACTGCTCATGCAGGACCCGGGGGTCGGCGTCCTGCTCCCGGTAGAAGATCACCCCGCTCATGTCGCCTCCTGGTCGGACGGCCCGATGGTACGTACCGCCGGCCGGGGAAGCCGGGCACAGAACGGGAATCGAAGAGCGGCGGCTACTCGCCGGGCTCGGGCTCGGGCTCCGGCTCGGGCTCCGGCTCCGGGCAGCTGTCGTTGAACATGCAGGGGTGGCGTTCGATGATCTCGTACAGCCCGGTGTAATGCCAGGTCCCCTTCTCGGTGGTCTCGGTACCGTCGGGGTAGGTGATGTAGCGGAAGACGTCCACCGACCAGCCCCCGGAGCCGGATTGCTTCACGCGCTCCTCGCCGGGAGGGACTTCGGCGTTGCGCACGTAGCGGGTGATGACCGGGGTGTAGTTGTACCGCTCGGAGAGGCCGGCCTCCACCTGCAGGCCGCCGTTGTCCCCGTAGATCTTGGCGGTCACCGAGGTGTCGGTGTACAGGGTGTGGATGATCACCGCGTTCTCGGTGTCATTGCGGAAGACCAGATCGGGCACCGGCCAGCCCAGCGTGGCTTCCCGCCCCTCCGGGTAGCGGGAGATCCAGGTGGAATGGGGGGTGTGGGCCACGTCCTCGAGCCCGGCGAAGAAGATCGCGTTGAACAGGGTGGTGGTGAACTGGCTGGTGCCCCCGCCGATGTTGATGGGGCTGTCGCAGCAGGTCAGCTCGCCGGCGATGATGGCCGGGGCCGGCACGTAGCCCTGGGCGGCGGTGCGCTGCCCGACGTGCTCGTTCAACGACCAGGTCTCGCCCGGCGTGACCATGACCCCGTCGACGGCGTCGGCGATGAGGTGGATGTTGGTCACCCGCGGCTCGCAGCAATTGTGGGGGGTGGTGAACTCGCCGATGAGGCCGGTGATCCCCAGCGCCTCGATGTCGGCGGTGGTCACCTCGGGCGGGATCCCGTCCCGGTAGGGGAGGATGGCCGCCCGGTTGGTCGAGCGGACGGCCTGCTCCACCCGGGCCGCCAGGACGTCCAGGTCGGGCACCCGGGCGGCGAAGCCGGGCTTGACGGTCACCTGATCGGTGTACTTATCGATGAGCAGTTCCGCATTCACCGGCTCGGTGGTCAGCCCCTCGGTGCGAGTCGCGGCGTAGGCCTGCAGCGGGGTCGGGTCCCAGGAGAAGGTGAAGGCAGGGGGGGAGACCCGGTCGTCGCGCTGCACCGAAAGGGACCGCCCCAGCACGGAAGACAGGATGACCAGCCGGCCGCGCGTCACCCCGCTCACCAGGGTCACATCCCCGTCGAGCAGCGATCGCGCCCGGGCGACCACCGCGTCGATGTCGGCGTCGGTCAGCGGGGGGTCGATCGGGCGAGTGGGTAGCTTCACTTCGGCCCGGCCCGTGTCGCCGAGGGCGTCGTTGAGGAGTTGCACCGCCTGCTCGCGATCGATGCCCGTCCCGGCGGCCGGATAACGGAAGACGACCTCGCCATCGGCCACCGCCACCTCGCCGGGGAACGGCGGGTCGTCCAGGCCGGACCTCTCCCACTCGGTTACCACGGAGGTGAGGGCGGTGGAGTCGAAGGTGTAGGGGATCGGCAGGTTCAACTCATCGTCCCCGAGCTGGTTCAACCACCAGCCGAATTGGGTGCCCAGGTGGCCTTCCCGCCCGTGCTCCATGGCCCGGGCCACGAGGGCGTCCTCGTCTACGTCGAAGCCGACCGTGCCCGGATCCAGGGAGAAGCGGTGGCCGGCCACGACCACCGGCACCGGGGTGCCCGCCAGCCGGTCTTCCAGGCCTTGCAGGGCGGCCCGGGCGTCCTGCTCGCTGAGTCCCCCCAACCGGACGCCGGCCACGGTCACCCGGCCCAGCACCTCCCCACCTCTGGTGAGGCGATCGGAGGCGAACACGATGCCCACCATGAGGGCCAGGCCCACGGGCACGAGCAGGGTTATGAGGATTATGCGGAGGGTTTTTGACATGCGAGAAGAGCGGGTCGGCTGCGGCCCGACGGATTGTACCGGGGCGCCCCTGCTGTGCCGGGTTCCTCGTCAGGAAGCGGCCGGGATGCCCAGGTGGGCGGCGATGCGGTCGGCGTGGCCGGCGGCCCGCACGTTGCGCCAGACGCCCACGAGGCGCCCGTCGGGGCCGATGGAGAAGGTGGAGCGGATCAAGCCTCGGGAAGGGCGCCCGTAGCTCTGCTTGGTTCCCCAGGACCCATAGGCTTCGGCCACCCGGTGGTCGGGATCGGAGAGGAGGGGGAAGGTGAGACGGTGCTTCTCCCGGAAACGAGCCAGGCGCTCGGGCGGGTCGGGGCTGATTCCCACGATCTGCCAGCCGGCTTCGCGAAAGGCCTGATCGCGGTCGCGCAGATCGCAGGCCTGGGTGGTGCAGCCGGGGGTGAACGCCTTGGGGTAGAAGTACACCAGCAGCCGTTGCCCGGCGTAGTCCGCCGACGAGACGGTGGATCCCGTGTGGTCGGTCAGTGAGAAGACAGGGGCGGGGTCGCCTTCGACGAGCATGGGCACCTCCACAGCATGGGGGGAGAGCCTATCGGTCCACTAGCCTCAACACCGTTGCCCTCTGACTCCATCCCGCCCTTTCTCGGGGCCTGCCTGTCCTCCAGACGCGCCCAGGTCGTCGGCCGCATCCGGGCCGGCGTGGCGGGAGCGCAGCTGGCCGCAGGCCGCGTCGATCCCCCGTCCCCGCGTATCCCGGAGGGTGACGTTGGCACCGGCCCGTCTCACCGCCTCCACGAATGACCGCACTGCCTCCCGGCCCGGGGCCCGGTAGTCGGTCGATGGAGTGGGGTTGAGGGGGATGACGTTGCAGTG
>CAZJRF010000033.1:0-19070 GCA_964548475.1 uncultured Acidimicrobiia bacterium | reverse complement strand
CCTCCAGGCGACGCCGGGACAAATCCAGACCAACATGCAACATGAGGGCCTCCTTAGCCCGCTTGCGCCGGGAGAGGCAAGAGGGCGCGAGTGCGCTGATTCGCGGCTTTGGGCCCTCTGCGGCCTTGGGTCGCGCGCCCTCCCCCGCGGCAGCGGGGGAGGGCGGGGGGTGGGGGCTTCCGCTTGAGAGCCGGGGGAGACAGGCAGGCGGCCAATTACACTCGGGCCGCGTGAACCCATGACCGATCGCGTCTCGTTCTTTGAGCAGGGAACCTGGACCGCCGGGGTAATTGGGCTCGGTTATGTGGGCTTGCCGCTGGCGGTGAACGTGTCGCAGCGGGGCCTGGGAGCGATCGGCTTTGACGTCGACCCGGACGCGGTCGCCCGCCTCGCCGGCGGCGATTCCCCGGTGGAGGACGTGTCCGACGATGCCCTGCGGGAGGCGCTTGGCGCCGGCCTGCAGGTGACCGCCGATGAGGATCGCTTGGGGGAAGCCGACGCGATCTTCATCTGCGTACCCAGCCCCCTCAACCGTCACCGCGAGCCCGACATGCAGTTCATCGAGGCGGCCGCCGCGACTGTCTCCCGGGTGGTGCGGCCGGGCATGTTGATCGCTCTCGAGTCCACCACCTACCCGGGCACCACCGACGACCTGCTGGTGCCGGCCGCCACTGCCGGGGGGCTGCGGCTGGACGAGGAGGTCTTCGTCTGCTTCTCGCCGGAGCGGGTGGACCCCGGCCGCAACCGCTCGCTGGGCGCCATCCCCAAGGTGGTGGGCGGCGTGAGCCCGATCTCGGGGCGGGTAGCGGCTGCCGCCTACGGCCGCCTGGTCGACCGGGTGCACCCGGTCTCGTCGGCGCGGGCGGCGGAGATGACCAAGTTGCTCGAGAACACCTACCGGGCGGTGAACATCGGCCTGGTCAACGAGATGGCCCAGCTGGCCCACGAGCTGGACATCGACATCTGGGAGGTAATCGCCGCGGCCGCCACCAAGCCCTTCGGCTTCGAGCCCTTCTACCCCGGCCCGGGGGTGGGAGGCCACTGCATCCCCCTCGACCCGAATTACCTGGCCTGGCGGGCGCGCGAGGCCGGGTTTGCCACCCGCTTCATCGACCTGGCCGAGCAGGTCAACACCCGGATGCCCGCCTACACCGCCGACCGCATCTCCGACCTGCTCAACCGGCGCGGCCTGCCGCTGTTGGGCACCCGGGTGCTGGGGGTGGGTCTGGCCTTCAAGTCCGGGGTGGGCGACGATCGGGAGTCGCCGGCCATCGCAGTGTTGGAAGAACTGGTCCGGCGGGGAGCGCGGGTGCTCGCCTGGGACCCTCTGGTCGACGCGGCCCGTATCGCCGCGCGCGGGTTCACCCCGGTGGAAGGCGACGCAGTACCGGCCGATGTCGCCCTGGCGGTGATCCTCACCGACCACGACCTCTTCGACTACCCGGCCATCGCCGCCTCGGTCTCGGTGGTGTTCGACACCCGGGGGGCCTATGCCCGACGCGGGCTGGCGGCCGACAACGTCGTGTCCCTGTGAGGGCACTCGTCGTCACCAGCGTTCACCGGTCGGACGACGCCCGCATCCGCGAGCGCACCGTGCGCTCGCTGGCCTCTGCTTTTGAAGTGCGCTACGCCACCCGTCCACCGGCCCCGGCGGCGGGAGGGGACCATGAGTGGGTGCCGTTGCCGGGGGGCCGTCTGCGGCGAGACTGGGGCGCCTTACGGCAGATGATGCGACGCGACCTGGCGGTGGTGTCGGTGCACGACCCCGAACTGATCCCCGCCGCGCTCGCCGCCCGCCTGCTGCGACGGGTGCCGGTGGTGGTGGACGTGCACGAGGACGTGCCCGCCCAGATGTTCCACAAGCAGTGGGTGGCGCGGCCGTTGCACCGGCCGCTGGCCTGGGCGGCGCGAGTGCTGCTCCGCCTGGCCGAGCGGTTCTGCGTGGTCACCCTGGCCGAGGAGGGCTACCGGCACCTGTTCCGGCGTGATCATCCGGTCTTTCCCAACTACCCGGCGGCGGGGTCGCTCCCCCCGATGGCCGCCGACGGCGGCTACCTGGTCTACGTGGGCGATCTGACCGAGGAGCGCGGGGCCCTGGACATGGTGGAGGCGGCGGGGTGCATGACACGTCCCCGTCCGCTCCGGCTGGTGGGCCGCTGCCCGGCCGGGCTGGCTGAGCAGCTGCGGCGGTGGGCAAGTGACCTGGGAGTGCCGCTGGAGCTAACAGGGGCCCTGCCGCACGGCCGGGCCATGGAGCTGACGGCGGGAGCCTCGGCAGGGCTCTCGCTTCTGCGTCCCCTCCCCAACTACCTTCATTCCGTGCCCACCAAGGTCGTGGAGTACCTGGCGCTGGGACTGCCGGTGGTGGCCTCCGACCTGCCCGCCACGCGCGCGGTGGTGGGGGATCTGGCAGGGGTGGCCCTGGTGACTCCGGCCGACCCGGCGGCGGCGGGCGCGGCCCTCGACCGGATGCTCGGCGATGGCCGCTTCAGGGAAGAGGCGGCTCGCCAGGCGCCGGCTCTGCGCGAGCGTCTGGTGTGGCCCGACGCGGTGGTGGTGGCCCTGTACCGGGAGGCGGCGGGAGCCGGCGCCCCGCGTTGAGGGCCCGGGTTGGGAACCGGCGGGAGGACCTCCGCCGTCCAATCGGCGCAACACCGGATCGCACGTAAGAAGGGGCAGACGGTGACACAGCGCAAGAGAATGATGATGATCCTGCCGGCGGCCCTGGCCCTGGCTCTGCTGGCCGGGGCCTGTGGCGACGATGCCGAGGAAGAGTCCGGGCTTCCTAACCCGGCCTCGGCTTACTGCGAAGAGCAGGGCGGGACCGTGGATATCCGCACCGACGACGACGGCAATCAGTTCGGGGTTTGCGTCTTCGACGACGGCTCCGAGTGCGACGAGTGGGCCTTCTACCGGGGCGAGTGCTCCCCCGGCGACTCATTGGCCGGAGAGACCGGCATTGCCAACCCGGCCTCCGTCTATTGCGTTGAGCAGGGCGGGACCCTCGACCTGGAGTCGGGGATGTGCACCTTCCCCGACGGCTCGCAGTGCGAGGAGTGGGCCTTCTACCGGGGCGAGTGCGCTCCCGGTGAGGCGACCCAGGGTCTGGGAGGCGTGGGCCTTGCCAACCCGGCCTCGGCCTACTGCATCGAGCTGGGAGGCACGTCGGAGATCCGCACCGCGGACGACGGCAGCGAGTACGGGGTGTGCGTCTTCCCCGACGGCTCCGGGTACGACGAGTGGGAGCTGTACAGGGGCGAGGTCTCCGTCGGCGATTGAGAACACCGACAACCAGATGCCGGCGCAGGGGTGACCCTGCGCCGGCGGCGCGTCCGTAGGGCCCGCGGGCTAGGTGAGGTCCTCGGCCCGCAGGCCGAAAGCGGGATGGCGCAGCTTGGCCAGCGCCCGCTTCTCGATCTGGCGGATCCGCTCGGGAGTGAGCCCGAAGTCGCCGCCGATCTCCTCGAGCGTGCGGGGGAGGGCGTCGCCCAGGAACCCGTAGCGGGCGGCGATGATGCGATGCTCGCGCTCTTCGAGACGGGCCACGGCCTCCCGCAGCAGGTCGGCCACCTCGGCTCGTTCGACGGTGTGGGAGACGTCCTCGGCATCCTCGTCGGAGATGAAGTCGGCCAGCAGGGCTCCGTCCTCGCCGACCGGCTGGTCGATGGAGAGCTCGTCGCCCACCAGCAGGGCGCGCTCCACCTCCCCGGCGGGCACCCCCGACTCGGCGGCGATCTCCTCGGTGGTGGGCGCGCGCTGCAGGCGAGCTCGCAGGGAGGCGGCGGCGGCCCGCACCGTGCCCAGGGTCTCGTGCAGCTGCCCGGGGATGCGCACCAGGCGGCCTTTGTCCGCCACCGCCCGGGCCAGGGCCTGGCGGATCCACCAGGTGGCGTAGGTGGAGAACTTGAAGCCGCGTCGCCACTCGAACTTGTCCACCGCGCGCATCAGGCCCAGGTTGCCTTCCTGGACCAGGTCGCCCATGTCGAGCCCGGCCGCTCCGGCGAAGCGCCGGGCGTTGGCCACTACCAGGCGCAGGTTGGCCGAGATGAACCGGTCCCGGGCTTCCCGGCCGGCCGCCACCGACCGCTGCAGTTCGGTGGTTTCCTTGTCGGTGAGAGCCTCCCCGGCTTCGAGGCGGGCGGCGGCCCGGTGCCCCTCCTCCATGGCCTGGGCGAGCGCGATCTCCTCGTCGGCGGTGAGCAGGTCGTGGCGGCCTACCGACTCCAGGTACAGGGTGATGGAGTCGGGGACCGGATCGGTGCGCGTTCTCAGAGTGGTAGTCATAGGTCTGCGGCCTCACCATATAGAACGTACGGGCGTTTGTATTCGTTCCCGGCGGTGGTGTCGGGCCATGGGCAGCAGGCGGTGGGCGCTACCCTCGCGTCCCGGCGCCGCGCCGCCGGAGGAAGCCGGGTCGTGAACATGAGAGTGTCGGTCATCGGCCTGGGGTACGTGGGCACCACCACCGCTGCCTGCCTGGCCGCCCGTGGCCATACGGTGCTGGGGGTGGACGTGAACCCTCTGAAGGCCGGGATGGTGGCCCGGGGGGATTCTCCCGTCATCGAGGCGGGGCTGGGGGAGCGGCTGGCCGCCGCCCTGGCCGCGAGCCGCCTGACCGCCGTCACCTCCGCCGACCGGGTGGCGCAGGACACCCAGGTGTCGCTGGTGTGCGTGGGCACCCCCTCGCGCCGCAACGGCAGCCTCGACCTCGACCACCTGGTGCAGGCGATCGAGTCGGTGGGCCGCTCGCTGGCCGGCGCCGACCGGTACCACGTGGTGGCAGTGCGCAGCACGGTGCTTCCCGGCACTTTGGAAGAGGTGATCGTCCCCGCCCTGGAAGATTCCTCCGGGCGTCGGGCCGGTCCCGACTTCGGCGTGTGCGTCAACCCCGAGTTCCTGCGGGAGGGGGAGGCGGTACGCGACTTCGAGTCGCCCCCCTTCACCCTGATCGGCGAGGCGGACTCCCGCGCCGGCGACGTGGTGGCCGCTCTCTATGAGGGGATGGGCGCCCCGCTCGTCCGCACCGGGCTGCGGGTAGCCGAGGCGGTCAAGTACGTGAGCAACGCCTTTCACGCCCTGAAGATCTCCTTCGCCAATGAGATCGGGGTGCTTCTCGCGGCTCTGGGAGTGGATCCCTTCCCGGTGCTCGACATCTTCAAGCTCGACACCCGGCTGAACATCTCCGGCGCCTACCTGCGGCCCGGCTACGCGTTCGGCGGGTCTTGCCTGCCCAAGGATCTGCGGGCAGCCCTGCACGCGGCCAAGTCGCACGACCTTGAGCTGCCGGTGCTGGGGGCCATCCTCCCCGGCAACGAGGTGCACCTGCAGCGGGGCATCGACCTGGTGGTGGAGGCCGGCCGTCGGCGCATCGGGGTGCTGGGACTGTCCTTCAAGCCGGGCACCGACGACCTGCGCGAGAGCCCGCTGGTGCGGATGGTGGAGGCTCTGCTGGGCAAGGGCCTGAACCTGCGCATCTACGACGGGCGCGTCTCACTGGCCCGTCTGGTGGGGGCCAACAAGGAGTACATCGAGACGGTCATCCCCCACATCGCCACTCTGATGAGCCATGACCTGGACGAGGTGCTCGGCCATGCCGAGGTGGTGGTGGTGGGCCGCGCCGATCCCGAGTTCGCCGACTTGCCCGGGCGTCTACGGACAGACCAGGTGCTGGTGGACCTGGTGCGCATGTGGGACGACCGCGGCGGCCTGGGCGAGCAGTACCGGGGCCTCTCCTGGTGAGGGGGCCATGCGGCTGCTGGTAGCGGCGCCCCGGTTCCCGTGGCCGTTGGACAAGGGCGACCGGCTGACCGTCTACAACCTGGTCCGGCACTTCTCTCGTCGGCACTCGGTGGCCCTGGTTTGCTTCTTGGAGCCGGGGCAAGACCCGGCCTGGGTGGAGCGGTTGGAGGGGGTAGCCGACCGGGTGGAGGTGGTGCCGCTGGGCCGGGCGGCCGCCTACGGGCGGACCGCCCTGGGCCTGGCCTCTCTCCGTCCTCTCCAGGTGCATTACTACCGCTCTCCGGCGATGGCCCGGCGCCTGCGCACGGTGATCGCGGAGTTCCGTCCCGACCTGGTCTACGCCCACACCATCCGCATGGCCGAGTACCTGACCCACCACCGGGCCGGGCCGGGCATCCTGGCCATGCAGATCTCCATGGCTCTTAACTACGGGCGGCTGGCCCGCTTCTCGCGGAGCCCGCTGCGACGGGCGGCCTACGGCCTCGAGGCCGGGCGGGCCCGCCGCTACGAGCGGGGCGTCGCCGCCCGCTTCGACCGGTGCCTGTTGATCTCGGAGACCGACGTGGCCGCCCTGGGCCTGCCGCGCCCGGCCAACGTCGTCATCAACCCGCACGGGGTGGACTTCGCCTACTTCACCCCCTCTCCCGGCGCCGTCGCCGAGGAGGGGCTCATTGTCTTCACCGGGAACATGGGGTACGGGCCCAACTCCGATGCGGTGGAGTGGTTCGCGACCGAGATGCTGCCGCTGGTGCGCCGCCGGGTGCCCGGGGCCAGGCTGGCGGTGGTGGGGGCCGACCCGCCGCGCCGCTTGCTCGATCTGGCCGCCGACCCGGCGATCGAGGTGACCGGCCGGGTTCCCGACCTGCGGCCTTACCTGGAACGGTCGGCGGTGGGCATCGACCCGCTCCGGGTGGGGGCGGGCCTGCAGAACAAGGTGCTGGAGGGGATGTCGATGGGCCTTCCTATGGTGATCACCTCCGTCGCCAATGAGGGCATTGGGGCGGTCCCCGGTGAGGAGGTGCTGGTGGCCGACGACCCGCCGGCCTTCGCCGCCGCGGTCGCCCGCCTCCTGGAGGACGCGGGCCTGGGCCGGGAGATCGGGGCGCGGGCCCGGCGCCTGATTGAGGAGCGTTGGTCCTGGGAGGCGCACTTCGCCGACCTGGAGCGGGTCATGCTCTCACTGGTCGAGGGGGAGACCGGCGAGGCGGCAGGTCAGCCGAAACGGTAGGCCGTCGCGTTCCCGGCGGAGATGCGGGAATCCCGGTTCTGCTCCGGCCCGGGCGGCCGCCCAACTCCGGCGACCGGGCGGTCGGCGCCGGGGCGGCCGACGCGAGGGACCGGGAGCAATCGCTCCCGGTCCCTATCTTCTGGGCACCCCGGGCGGCTAGGCCTGGTTGCGCTCGAAGAGGTTGGCGTTGGCCAGGAACCCGCGCATCGTGAAGGGCTTGGCCGCTTCCTCGCGGCTGGGGGTGAACACCAGGGAGGTGGTCACCGCTCCCACCAGGCAGGCAATAGCGCAGATGACGAAGGCCAGCGGGAAGTTGCCCGCATCACCCAAGGCCCCGCCCAGGATGGGGAAGATGATGCCGCCCAGGCCGTAGGAGAGGAACACCCAGGGGTAGTTCTGTCCCACGGACTCGTTGCCGAACTTGTCGGCGGTCAGGGCGGGGAAGAGGGCGAAGTTGCCACCGAAGTTGAAGCCGATGAGGGTGGCGCCCAGGTAGAGCATGGCCGTGCTGCCGGCCATGGGAATGAACAGGAAGAGCAGCACGCCCTGCGAGGCGGCCATTACCACCACCGAGAGCTTGCGACCCAGGCGGTCGCTGAGGGCCCCCCAGGCGAGGCGCCCAATGCCGTTGGCGAGGGCGAAGAACACCGCCATCGCGGTCTCGGCCACCGCCTTGGCGTCCACCTCGGTCAGTCCGGGCTGAAGCGCCTCCACCGGGTATAGCTTCATGAGCCCGATCGCCATTAGGCCGGCCCCGGCCGACACGGTGAAGGTGAGAAAGATGAGATAGAACTGCGGGGTACGCAGCATCTCGAGGGGCTTGAAGCCGGTCCCCCCGGCCGCGGTCGCCGCCGGCGGTACGTAGCCAGCGGGCAGCCATCCGGCCGGCGGCATGCGCATGGTGATGCTGCCCAGCACCACCAGCACCAGGAAGATGCCGCCGAGGATGGCGAAGGTAGCTCCCAGGCCGAGGTTCTCGATGAGCTTGCCCCAGCCGCCGGCCAGCTTCATCCACAGCAGGGCGCCGAAGCCGAAGCCGGTCACTGCTGCGCCGCTGATCATGCCCTTGCGATCGGGGAACCAGCGCATGCCCACGGCGATGGGGACCACGTAGGCGAAGCCGATGCCGGCGCCGCCCACAAAACCGACCCCGAGCAGCACCATCCAGAAGGAGGTCCCCCCGCCGATGCCGGCGAGGGCATAGCCGGCCCCGAGCAGGACACCGCCGATCACGGACAGGCGCTGCGGCCCCCAGGTGGCCAGGCGCCGTCCGGCGAACACCATGACCAGGGCGAACATGGCCAGCCCCACCGCGAAGACGACCTGGGTGCGGGCGTTGCTCCAGCCGCCTCCCCCGACGTCTTCGGCATCCTTCAGCTTGGACGCGAAGACCGACCAGGCGTAGATGGCTCCCAGGCACAGCTGGATGAGGATGGCGCCGACCACCACGGTCCAGCGCTGCAACTTCGGTGTCTCGGGCATGAGTACCTCGCGACTCGACTCGGCAGTGCGGGACTCGACGATAGTCGGGTGATCCGGGGCCTTGGGCGGGCCGACCGTGAACGTGCCGGTGGCAGGCGGACGACGGCTCGCGACGGGGGCAGGTCAGCCGAAGCGGTAGCCCACCGAGCGGACCGTGCCTATCCAGGAGGCCCGGGTCTCTCCCAACTTCGCCCGCAGCCGTCGCACGTGGACGTCCACCGTGCGGGCGCCCCCGAAGTAGTCGTACCCCCACACCCGGGCGAGCAACTGCTCCCGGCTCCAGACCCGGGCGGGATGGGCGGCGAAGAAGCGCAGCAGCTCGTACTCCATGTAGGTGAGGTCCAGGGGGACCCCGGCCAGGCGGGCCTGGTAGGTGGCCAGGTTCAACTCCAGGTCCTTGAAGCTCACCACTTCCTGCGGGGGCTCGCCGCCGCCCACCACCCGCAGCCGCCGGAGGCGCCAGGAGAGCTCGGCCGGGTCAATGGGAGAGAGCAGCAAGTCGTCGGCGGCCTCGGGGGTCAGGGCGGCGACCTGGGCCCGGGTGGCGACGATCAGCACGGGGGGGATGCCGTCGCGCCGCACCCGCCGGGCCAGGGAGAGAGCGGCGGTCGGGTCGACGCCCAACTCCACTACCAGGGCCGCCCACCCGCCCTCCGGCTCCTGGTCGGCAACCGCGGCGGCGTCGGCTACCGGCACCGGCCGGCACCCCACGGCCAGGAGAGCCTCTACCAGCAGCGGGGAGGGCTGCTCGGGGTGAACGGCGATCAGCATCAGAGGATGGGCAGGTACTCCCGCAATTCGAAGCGGGAGACGTGGCGCTGGTAGCGGTCCCACTCCCGCCGCTTGTTACGCAGAAACCATTCAAACAGGTGCTCACCCAGCGCGCCGGCCACCAGTTCCGAGGCCTCCATGGCGTCGAGGGCCTCCGCCAGCGTGCCGGGCAGACGTCCCACCCGGTCGGCCGCCCGTTCTTCGTCGGTGAGGTCGAACAGGTTGTCGGTGGCCTCGGGGGGCAGGGCGGTGCCGTTTTCGATGGCGTCGAGACCGGCGGCCAGGATCACCGAGAAGGCCAGGTAGGGGTTGCAGGCCGGGTCGGGGGCGCGGTACTCGACCCGGGTGGCGGTGGGCTTTCCCGTCTTGGCTGAGGGAACCCGCACCAGGGCGGATTGGTTGTTGCGCGCCCAGGCGACGTACACCGGGGCGTCGAAGCCGCCCACCAGCCGCTTGTAGGAGTTCACCCACTGGTTGGTGATCGCGGTGATGGGGGCGGCGTGTTGCAGCAGCCCGGCGATGAACCCGCGCGCCACGCGCGACAGGCCGTGCTCGGCGCCCGGGTCGTAGAAGGCGTTGCGGTCCCCCTCGAAAAGGGAGAGGTGCAGGTGCAGGCCGCTCCCGTCCACCCCCTCGATCGGCTTGGGCATGAAGGTGGCGTAGATGCCGTGTTCCAGCGCGATCTCCTTGACGGCCAGGCGGGTGGTCATCAGGTTGTCGGCCATGGTGAGCGCATCGGTGTGACGCAGGTCCAGTTCATGCTGGCTGGGAGAGACCTCGTGGTGAGCCGACTCCACCGAGATGCCTAGCGCCTCCAGGGCGGTGATGGTGTCGCGGCGGTACTGCTGGGCCACGTCGAGGGGGGTCAGGTCGAAGTACCCGCCCCGGTCGAGCACCTGCGGTTCCTCCCCGGTGTCGGCAAAGTAGAAGTACTCCACCTCGGGGCCGACGTAGAAGGTGAAGCCCAGGTCGGCAGCGCGCTGCAGGTTGCGCTGGAGCACCGACCGGGGGTCGCCCTCAAAGGGCTCGCCGTCGGGCATGATGATGTTGCAGAACATCCGCCCCACGCTCTCCGAGCCGCGCCAAGGGAGGATCGAGAAGGTGGTGGGGTCGGGGCGGGCCAGCATGTCCGACTCCTGCACCCGCGAGAATCCCTCGATGGAAGACCCGTCGAAGCCCATGCCCTCCTCGAAGGCGGTCTCCAACTCGGCCGGGGTGATGGCGAACGACTTGAGGAACCCGAGCACGTCGGTGAACCAGAGGCGGATGAAGCGGATGCCCCGTTCTTCGACGGTGCGTAGTACGTACTCTTCTTGTTTGGCCATGGGCTTGTTCGACCTCCGGCACGTCATGGTAAGGCTCCTGCCGGGCAGGCGTGCCGCGCGCCGGGTCTCAGCCAACCTCTACGCGTGGTGGTGGCCATGGATGATCAGGAGCGCCGCCTGGCTGCCATCAGACGCCGGAAGGAGAAGCGGGACTGCTGGGGCCACATCGTGGCCTACGTCCTGGTGAACGGGTTGCTGGTGGTGATCTGGTGGGTGCCCAGCGACGGCCATGGCCACTCCTAGCCGATGTGGCCCGGGCTGGGCCGGGGGATCGGCCTGGGCTTCCACACCTGGGACGTGTCTAGGTGGCCGATTGGCGAAGCAGCCATCCGCAGGGAGATGGAGAGAGGCGATCTGTACCGGTTCAGCACCCGGCTACGGGGTGACGAGCTGCACCTCGCAGTCGTATGTCTCCTCGCCGGAGCACCTGTCCCAATCCGCGCCGCCGATCAGCTTGTCGTACCCGGGTCCGCCCGACAGGTAGTCGTTGCCCGCTTCGCCCCATAGCTGGTCGTTGCCCGCCTTGCCGAGTAGGCGGTCCTTCTGCCCCCGCCCCCACACAATGTCGTCTCCGCCCTGCCCGCGCAGGCGGTTGCGGCGGTCGTTCCCCACCAGCAGGTCGTTGCCGGGCCCCCCATATGCATGCTCGATGCTGGTGATGGTTCCGGAGAACACACCACCGAAGAACAAGTTGCCCGGAGTCCAGTCCAGGCGCACGGTGACCGGTTGGGAGGCGTGGCGGAGGTCGAGCGTGTCGCGGCCGGTTCCCCCGTTGACCAGGTGGTCGTTGCCTCCTTCCAGGACGATGCGGTCGTTGCCGCCGTTTCCGTACATGCGGCTCTTGTTGCCCCCGGCGGCGACCAGCGTGTCGTCGCCGCGGCCGCCGTAGGCGGTGTCGAAGTGAGGCCCCCCCACCAGGCGGTCGTTGCCGTCGTCCCCATACAGAATGTTGGTGCCGTCGTGCCCATAGATGACGTCGTTGCCGCCGCCTCCGCAGATGCGGTCGGCCCCGCCGTAGCCGTAGATGATGTCGTCCCCCCCACCTCCGTTGATCACGTCGTCGCCGGCGGTGCCGTAGATGTACTCGGGGCCGTCGGTGGGGCCGGTCTGGGTGACCGGGACCCCGGCGCAGGTCGCCGGAGCGGGCGCGCCGACGGCGACGGCAGGCAGGGCCGTCACTACCAGAGTTGCCAATGCCAGCACACGCCAGGTCTTCATGGCTCGCCTCCCTGGTCGAAATCGTGCCACCGCGACCAACTCACCCTACTCGCCGGGTAGGCGGCAGCAGGAAGAGGGGACGGGAGGTGAGGGCTCCTGCCGTTCGCCGGCCGGCTGCTTATTGACCGACGGCGGCGGTCACCGCCAACACCTCCAGGATGATGGCGGCGAAGCGCCCGTCGGCAAAGGAGCCGGTCATGGGGTGGGGCCGGTCCTCGGCGAACTCGATCGCCAGAGTCTGCTCGGCGCTCTTCTCGTACATCCCGTCCACGACGCCGCACTGCGGCCCGTCGAGCGTGATGATGTACTGCCCCCTGAGCTCCATCACGATGGTCAGGGGGCTGGCCGGCGAGGCGCGCCCGTAGTACCGCCGGCCCACGGTGGCAGTGCACACGGGTTCCCCCCCGGACACGCGGATGGAGACGCGGGTGGTGAGATCGATTTCGGCCCGTATCTCGTCGTCGGTGACGTAGAGGCTGACGTTGCTGGCAAGGACCTCGTAGATGGGAGTAGCAGGGTTACCCTCGAGATGCACCTCTCCTGTGTAGGGGCCGTTGGGGATGCCATCGGGGTCGGCTGCTCCGATAGTCGTGCTCGGGGCGGTGGTGCTGGTGGCTGAGGTGGTGGCCGTGGTGGTGATGGTGGTGGCTGTGGTGGTGGCCGCCGTGGTGTCCGGGGCCGCGTCATCTCCGCAGGAGGAGGCAGCCATTGTCAGCATGAGTGCAAGGAGCATTGCCGCCGAGCGGTGCACGCGCGCCTCCAGGTAACGTCCCAGATGATCCCCTCCGGTCATCGACGGAGGCTAGTGACGGAAAGGGGGTAGGCATCGGCCGGTTCGACCCGAATCCTGTCACTTCCGGCTGAAGGGCGGGATTAGATCATCCACATATGCCTGCAACCGCGCGTGTCCCCGATCGTCCGGGCGAACTCGACCCAATCGGGACCCCCAGCCACGAGGAAGTCCAGGAGGAGCTGCGGCGCCTATTAGGTCTCGGCGCCCGGGCGGAAGCATGCGCGGGAGCGGTTGTTGCCGAAGCGCAACGTGGCGAACTGCCGGCCGGGCTTGGTTTCGTTTCCCTCTCCCCCTGGCCGACTGCGGTCACAAGCGAGCCGCCGGCCGTGTGCCGCAGCCGGGTGCGGCTGGCCCCCGCGCTTCCCAACATGGATCGTACCCACTCGCCATTCACGGTGGGCGATCCGGGCACCTGCCGGGTGCAGCTGCCGGTGGACGCCCGGGAGGCGGCCCCCGAAGTACTCACCCGGGATTAGCAGGTTCTCGTAGGGCAGGCTCACTCGGGGTCGTCCCGCCTGCTACCCCAGGCGCTGGCCCCGGAAGACCGTCGCACTCCCGCTCGGCGGCGCGCCGACGTTCTGGTGGGGATCTGCCGCTGCCACCTCGACACTCGCGACCGTCCCTGGTCGGGCGGGGAGAAGAGCGATCTAGTGGTCATTGTCGGCGCCGCCGAACCAGGCGGCGACGGCCTTGCCGGCCTCAAAGGCGGCCCGATCAGCCTGGAGATAGTACGGCGCTGGACCCGCGCGACTCCACCCTCACCCCCCTGATTGCCGGATCCGATGGTCGGCCCCCGGCCATCGGCCGGTGCATCCGAGTCATCCCCCCGGCCCGGCGTGGCCTCCTCCAGCGACGATCAGCACTGCACCCGCCCCGGCTGCGATGCTCCCGGCCGGCGGTGCGACGCCCACCAGCTCGTCCACTGGGCTCGCGGCGGAAGAACCCCACCTGACAACCTCCAACTCCTCTGCAGGCGACATCACCGGATGGCTCGCCATCGGTGGGAATGAGAGGCCCCGGGCGCTCGGCTACTCACTTGAAACACAGAGTTAACCGACCAGCAATCGCGACGAAACCACCGGCCGGTAGCAAGGCCGGGTTGCCTCAGTACGGAGGAGATATGGCCACGCCCGACGACGTGCTCAAGCTGGTTGGAGACGACGGCTACGAGTTTGTGGACCTGCGCTTCTGCGACCTGCCCGGCCAGGTCCAGCACACCACGGTGCCCGTCTCGCGGCTGACCGAGGAAGGGTTTGAGGAAGGCTACGGGTTCGACGGCTCGTCGATCCGGGGTTTCCAGCAGATCCAGGAATCGGACATGGTGCTGGTGCCCGACCCGGACACGGCGGTAACCGACCCGTTCCGCGAGGCCAAGACCCTCATCTTGTATTGCTCGGTGAAGGACCCGCTGACCGGCCGGCCTTACGACAAGGACCCCCGCTACGTGGCCCGCAAGGCGGAGGAGTACCTGGCCGGCACCGGCGTAGCCGAGCTGTCCTACTGGGGCCCCGAGCCGGAGTTCTACATCCTGGACGGGGCGCGTTTCGACCAGAACGAGCACTCCGGGTACTACTTCCTCGACTCGGTGGAAGGCGCCTGGAACTCGGGGGCCGACGAGCCCGGCGGCAACAAGGCCTACAAGCCCGGCTTCAAGGAGGGGTACTTCCCGGTGCCTCCCACCGACCACTTCGCCGACCTGCGGGCCGAGATGACGAGCCTGCTGCTGGGGGCCGGCATGGAGGTGGAGTTCCAGCACCACGAGGTGGGCACCGCCGGGCAGTCGGAGATCGACATCCGCTACGACACCCTGCTGCGCACGGCCGACCGGGTGACCATGTTCAAGTACATCGTCAAGAACACCGCCTGGCGGCGGGGGAAGACGGTGACCTTCATGCCCAAGCCGATCTTCCAGGACAACGGGTCGGGCATGCACGTGCACATCAGCCTGTGGTCGGGGGGAAAGCCGCTGTTCTACGACGAGCAGGGGTACGGGGGCCTGAGCGACCTGGCCCGCTCGTTCATCGGCGGGCTGCTGGCCCATGCACCGGCCATCCTGGCCTTCGCCGCCCCGACCACCAATTCCTACCGGCGGCTGGTGCCCGGCTACGAAGCGCCGGTGAACCTGGTGTACAGCCAGCGCAACCGCTCGGCGGCGGTGCGCATCCCGGTGCACTCATTGAAGCCGGCGTCCAAGCGCGTCGAATTCCGCTGCCCCGACCCGTCTGCCAATCCTTACCTGGCCTTCGCCGCGCTGCTGCTGGCCGGCCTCGATGGGGTGGCCAACCGGCTCGACCCGGGAGCTCCGGTGGACAAGGACCTGTACGACTTGCCGCCGGAGGAACTGACCAAGGTGCCCTCGGTGCCGGGATCATTGGAGGAGGCGCTGGCCGGGCTCGAGGCCGACCACGATTTCCTGCTGGCGGGCGGGGTGTTCACCGAGGAGCTCATCGAGGACTGGATTGCCTATAAGCGCCGCCGCGAGATCGACCCCGTGCGGCTCCGTCCCCACCCGTGGGAGTTCAAGCTCTACTACGACCTGTGACGGGGCTCCCGGTCCGGCGGCGGCTGGGGCCGGCATCGTGGGAGCCCACCGCGCGGTTCCCGGCAGTCGGGGTGTCGGCGGAGGGGGCGCGCGAGGAGTGGTGAGGTGGCGCCGCCGTCCGGACCGCCGTGCGATGAGCCCTGCGCCGGAAGCGAGCCGCCGGCAGGCGTCGCCGGGTGAGGGCTGAATACATGCGGGCGATGGTTGTGCCGGTTATCCACAGACGGTGGCGCCGGATCGCCTTGGCGGGCATTGCGCCCAGGGCCGGGCAGTGGGTCGGCCCGTGCCTCCCAATCGGCGAAGGCATGGCACCAGGGAGTCAGCAAGGAATCAGTTGCAGCCTGCCGGAACGGTGCTTACAATGAGTAGCGGTCCATTGTCTACCTACCACTCTTAGTGGCAAACAGGAAGCCGGGTCCGGGTGGCCCGAGCCGGGTAATGCGGAGGAAGGGGAAGTCATGTCGTATCGATCGGGTGGTCGGGGCTCGCGCGTCGGCGCGATTCTTGTGGTTCTGGGCCTGGTGGCGGCCACGATGGCGATCATGCCGGTGGCCGGGGCGGGGGATACGGTCACCGTGGGCTCGTTCGGCGGCGCCTACTACTGGTCGTCGGTGAGTGTCAGCGGTGGCCCGGCGGCCGGCGGTTGGTGTGTGGATACCAACACCACGCTGTCGCCGGGCACGTATCCGGTCAGCAGCATGGGCCTCCTCGGCATCCGCCAGGTGGACTGGATCCTGAACGAGTACCCGTCGGGTGCTTTGTCCGGGTTCTCCATGTGCGATATCCAGAACGCCATCTGGGCCTACACCAGCCAGCAGGTGGGCGGCGCGGGATGTACGAACCCCGGCAACTACGCCCAGGTGATGGCCGCGGCGGACGCGGCCATTGCGGGAGGTTGGGTTCCTGGTTGTGGCGACCTGCTGGCGATGAGGGTGGTGCCCCAGGGACAGCAGGCGATCATCTACCCGGTCCCCAGGGCCTGCCACGGACAGGTCACTGTTGTGAAGGCAGCGCAGGGGGATCAGTCCTTCTCCTTCGAGGCGAGCTGGGATGGCGACGGCTTCAGCCTGCCGGGCGGCGGGTCGGAAGGCCCGGTCGTGCTGGCGACCGACGACGACGGCATCCAGTTGTGGGTAGAGGAGGAGTCGGTGGCGGGCTGGACCCTCGACGCTTTCGAGTGCCGCGACGCGACCGGCGCACTGGTAGGTGGTCCGAGCACGGATCCCAACCACCCGAACAGGTGGGAGTTCACCCTGCTCACCGATGCCAGCGTGACCTGCACCTACTCCAACAGCGAGGATCCGGTCACGGCTTCGCTGACGATTGTGAAGGAGACGGATCCGGATGGGGGCGCCGGGTTCGGGTTTACTACCACGAATTTGCAGGGTGCGTCTTTTACCCTGGCTGATGATGGGTCGCAGGTGTTCTCTGGTCTGGGGGCGGGGACCTACGGGGTGGCCGAGGGGACCCTGCCTGCCGGGTGGCAGTTCGATTCGGTGTCTTGTGTGGATGCGGCCGGTGCGCCCGTCGCGGATGGTGATCTGTCGGGGGCGGTGTCGGTGACGCTGGCGGCGGGTGATGAGGTGACTTGCACGTTTGTCAACGAGCAGCTGGGGGAGATCATTGTCGAGAAGGTGACCGACCCGGCGGGGCTTGGTCGCCCGTTCACGTTCGACCCGTCGTGGGATGAGCCGAACTTCCAGCTGACGCACGGGCAGCAGCACTCGTCGGGTTATCTGCCGCCGGGGGTGTATTCGGTGACGGAGACGGTGCCGTCCGGTTTTGAGATGGGTGTGGTCTGTGATGACGGTTCGCCGAACACGGCGATTGATCTGGGTCCGGGTGAGGTGGTTACTTGCACTTTCACCAACTACAAGTTCGCTCAGATCCTGATCGATAAGGTCACCGATCCGGCTGGGGATCCGACGATGTTCCCGATCACCGCGAGTTGGGCGACGGGCATTGAGGTGAGTGACGCTCTGAGCTACGACTCGGGGTATGTGCTGCCTCCGGGGGCGGAGCACACTTACAGCCTGGGGGAGATCCCGCCGACGGGGTGGGAGTTGACATCGGCGGTGTGCTACGGGACCGGGCAGCGGGCGATCGACATGGCGGGCTTCACTGTCAATCCGGGTGAGACCGTCAAGTGCACTTTCGCTAACAAGCTGATTCTGGGCACGATTGAGATCGAGAAGCAGACAGTGCCGGATGGTTCGCCGGTGGGCTTCTCGTTTGCCGGGATCCCGCCGGAGGCGGATGCCGACGGCATCCTCTATGACGGTGACATGGTGTCCTGGCAGGTGCTGCCGGGTGCCTATCCGGTGTCTGAGACGGTGCCGGCGGGCTGGGATCTGACCGGGCTGGAGTGCACCGGTCAGGGTGCGGGCAGTGTGGTGTCCCTTGCCCGCGGCGGTGCTTCGCTCGTGGTCGACCCGGGGGCGACGGTGCACTGCACCTTCACTAACACCGAGCGGGGCACGATCGAGATCGAGAAGGTGACCGACCCGGCCTCGGACGCTGAGTTCCAGTTCTCCGGGCTCAACGATCCCGCCTTCCCCGACGGCAAGCTGCAGAACGGCGACATGGCTTCCTGGCAGGTGCCGCCGGGCACCTATCCGGTGTCCGAGACGGTGCCGGCGGGCTGGGATCTGACCGGGCTGGAGTGCACCGGTCAGGGTGCGGGCAGTGTGGTGTCCCTTGCCCGCGGCGGTGCTTCGCTCGTGGTCGACCCGGGGGCGACGGTGCACTGCACCTTCACCAACACCGAGCGGGGCGAGATCATCGTGGAGAAGGTGATCGATCCGGCGGATGCGGCCGAATACCAGCCGGAGGGCGGTTTCGACTTCGACGCGGGTGCTCTGGGCACGTTCTCCCTGATGGGCGGCGGGCAGGAGCAGTTCGGCAACCTGCTGCCGAATGCGCAGTACGCGGTGGCGGAGCTGACTCCGGAGGCCCCTTGGATACTGCAGGATGCCTATTGCATCGGCACCGACCCACGCCATGAGGTGCCGTTCGATCCCGAGCCGGGCTTCATGCTGTATCCGGGTGAGACGATCAGCTGCACCTTCGAGAACTTCCGGCTGCCGGACGGTTCGCTGCTGATCATCAAGGACGCGACTCCCAACGGTCCTACCGAGTTCGAGTATTCGGGGACTGTGGGCAGCTTCTCCCTGGCTGACCAGCCGGGCAGCAACTCGCAGCTGTTCGAGGATCTGGACACCGGTGATTACACGATCACCGAGGGCGCTCTCGGCGCCGACTGGGAGTTCAACGGGGTCAGCTGCACCCGGGAGGGGGAGCCGATTGAGGCGATCGTGGACGGCCAGTCGGTGACGGTGCCGGTGAGCCGCTTCCAGCCGGGGGTGGTGTGCACCTTCTACAACTCCGGTTACGGCTATGTCATGGTGGAGAAGGAGGTGCCGGCCGGGTCGCCGGACGCGACCTTCATGTTCGATCCCTCCTGGGGCGCGAACTTCTCCCTGGCGGGTGGTGAGTCGACGGCGGCGGTGAAGGTGCCGGCGGGCGTCTACTCGGTGGCCGAGTTGCTGCCGCTGCCGGCGGGCTGGGCCCTCATCGACGCCTACTGCGATGACGGCTCCGGAGTCAACGCGATCGGGATCAGCGTGAACGAGACGGTGACCTGCACCTTCGAGAACGACTACGACCCGGGTGAGGGCTACCTGCGGGTGGTGAAGGTGGTGGAGGGCGGCGAGGCCGCCTGCACCGACTTCTCCTTCTCCCTCGACGGTGGGGCGGCGGTGGCTTTCGAAGGTGACTGCGACAACCTGTTCACCCTGCCGGTGGGTTCGGTCCATTCGGTGGTGGAGGTTGGGACGGCCGCCGGCTACGAAGCCGCCTACGACAACTGCACCGACGTGGAGATCCTGCGGGGAGAGACGGCGGTGTGCACCATCACCAACACCTTCGAGCGGACGGCGGGGCCGAAGGGTTCGCTGACCATCATCAAAGTGG
>CAZJRF010000032.1:0-19465 GCA_964548475.1 uncultured Acidimicrobiia bacterium | reverse complement strand
CAGGCGCCGACAGGGCGCGGGGCAGCGCCGGGCGGGAGGTCTGTGACGCGGAGCGAACCGTCGCCTGCGAGGGGTGACACCAGAATCCTCACGTCGGCCTTGGAGGGGCTTCCGGCTAGGATCCCTGGTCATGAGTCCCAGTCGCGCAATCCGAGCGATTCTTGTGGGTATGGTGGGGCTGACCCTCCTCGGGTCCGGCGCGGCCGTGTCGCCGAGCCGGGCGGAGGCCGCCGCGCCGCCGGGCAGCCTGTTGGCCTACTTCGGCTGGCCTTCGCAGATCAATGGGGCCACCACCGTCGCCCAGGCGGCGGCCGAGTTCGGCCGCTACGACTTTGTCTTCTTCCCCGGCACGACCAGGAATCCGAGCACCGGCCAGCTCATCGTCGGGGTCGAGGACCCCTCCCACCCGGACCATGCCCGTACCAAGGTACTCCTTGCTGACCAGGCGATTGCGGGCACCCTGACCTTCGGTTACGTGAACCTGGGGGTGACCAACGGCCAGCTGACCCTTGATGAGGTGCGCGAGCGCATCGACATGTGGCGGGCCATGGGGGTGGACGGGATCCAGCTCGATGCTATGGGCTACGACTGGGGAGTTCCTCGTCATCGGCAGAACGCAGCAGTTGACTACGTCCACAGCTACGGCATGCCGGTGGTAGCCAACGCCTGGTTCCCGAGAGAAGTCTTCGACAGCGAGGTTGACCCGACCTATAACCCCAACGGTGCGCGCACCAGGCTGGGTGCGAACGACTACTACATGTTCGAGAGCTACTGGATCCGCCGGGGACTCCCCCCAACCCCCGGCTCACCCAGCGGCTGGACCCCTCAGTACTGGCAGGACAAGGTCGATCAGCTGGCGGTCTATCAGGCCCAGCTGGGCTTCTCGATTGTGTCGGTCACGACCAACGCACCGGATGCTCCCTTCTCACTGGAGTCTTTCCACGCCGCGTGGGACAAGGCGGCGCAATACGGGCATGTGGCGACAGGCTGGGGTGAGTACCTCTTCTCGGCTCTCGACAACGTGGCCCCGTACCGGCCGCGCCCGGCCGCCAGCGGGGAGGCCCAGGTGACCTGCGCCGGGAAGCCGGTCACCATCATCGGCACCGTGGGCCCCGATCGGCTTATGGGCACCGAGCACCCGGATGTGATTGCCGGGCTGGGCGGAGCGGACGTGATAATCGGTGAGGGTGGCAACGACACCATCTGCGGGGGTGGCGGCAACGACATCATCCGCGGCGTCGGCGGACGCGACCGTCTCTACGGCGGCGTGGGGGCCGACCGGATCTTCGGGGACGCCGGCAACGACCGCCTCTTCGGGCAGGGAGGAGACGACTTCCTGATTGGGGGGACCGGCACGGACCGGGCGCGCGGGGGACGCGGGGTGGATGTCTGCGACGCGGAGATCACCTTCACCTGCGAGAGGTGAGGTCACTCGGCGCGGCAGGCGCTAACGAATCGCCTGGCAGTAGCTCAGCAGCGGGTAGGCGGCCATGCGCTGCCTCGTGGTCCGGGCGCTGAGCACCAGGAAAGCTCCCGTCCCGACCGCGAAACCGACGGCCGCTCCCAGGATCCCCAGCGCAAAGTAGAGCGATCCTCCCACCACCAGGCTGAGGGCCAGCCCGACTACCAGCCACTTGAGGCTCACCTCGTCGTCCCCCATGGTGCTCAGCAGGGTCGCGCAGAACATCCCGCCCAGGGCGAAGGCGATCCCCAGGGTGGCCAGCAGGCCCGGCAGGGCGATGTCGGCAGTCAGCGCCGATTCGGACACCCAGCCTCGCAACGGCATGCCGGGCAGGAGCAGGGTCGCGGTGCCGAGGCCGAGCAGCACGTGCAGAGAGGAGAAGGCTGCGACCGACACCAGGAAGGCGCGCCGGATGGCGGTCGTGAACCCCGGATCCGAAGAGGGAAGGCGTTTTTCGTGCCGCTGAATCGTCTCGCCCAGCCGGTGTTCGAGCACCTCCATGACGCCCAGTGAGATCAACAGGGGGATGATCGCCACCAGCTTCAGCACCAGGTAGGTCTCAGTGCCGTTCCAGGTCGTGTCGAAGTAGCCGACGGTGGCAAGGACCACGAAGTCGCTCAGGACCAGGAACCCGTAGCCGATGCCGAGCGCGGCCACGAAGCGACGCCGCCGCTGGGACAGGGTGGAGGCTCCCGCCTGCTCCAGGAGAGCGTGGCGCCGCCGGTAGGCCAGCAGCGCCCGTGCGGCCATGTAGCCCACCCCAAGGATGTTGAAGGCCAGCAATGCCAGCTGCATGTGCAGGCCGGGCGAGGGGTCGACGACCGCTTCGGCCACCGTGTATCCGAGCAGGCCTCCCAGTGCGAAGAGGAGAATGAGCCAGGGCCGCCGCTGCGCAACGGTGTAGGCCAGGGTCAGCCAGAAGAAGGTCAGGTTGACTATGGAGGCGATCACCACCGGGCCCGGCCCCAGGGTGGTGGCGAATGCCCCAATGGCGGCGTATCCCGCGGCCACCAGGCCGACCAGCACGGCCAGCGTGGCTACCGACCGTGCGGCGTAGCGGGTGAGCTGCCGGTCGGCCTCGATCAGGGAGTAGTGGACCACGGCCCCCGCGGACACCGACATCAGGCGACTCCAGCCGGCCGAGGCGAGGTACACCGAAGCTGCCACGACCACCCCGCCGGCCGGGGTTATGCGCTGGCTGAGGTCGGAGAACCACAGCAGCAGGAACACGAAAAGGGTCCCTGCCCCGAACAGGAATCCCCGGGCGAACTTGTCGAGGCCGGGAAGCCAGTGTTCTCCCCAGCCCTGCAAGCCGCGGTAGCCGGCCGTCGACCAACGGGGGAGGTCCGAATCGACTGAAAGCCCCGCTTCGACCCGTTCGCGGGCGATCTGGAACACGTCGCGGCCGAACCGCTCCTGCGTGGTCTCGTCCACCAGGCCGCGCATTTCCATGCCTACGGCGGCGTCGAGGACGTCCACGTCGGGAGCCACGCGAGGCTCAACTGCCCGGTCCGGAGTGATGTTCAGGTACATGCTTAACAGAGGCAGGCCCGGTAGGCCGCGTCATACGACCCTACCATCGTGTCCAGCCGGAAGTGCCGCGCACGGATGCGAGCCCGGCGGGCCAGTTGCTCGCGCAATGGGCGGTTCTCGAGGAGCTGCAAGCAGGAGCGAGCCACGTCCTGATAGTCGCGCACCCGCACCAGCAGTCCGGCGTCGCTCAGGGCATCAGGGATGCCGCCGACGGCAGTGGCCACGATGGCCTGGCCGGCCGCCATCGACTCCAGGAGCGTGTAGGGCAGAGCCTCGGATAGGGAGACGAGCAAGCTGATCGAGTAGGGCTTCATCTGGGTACGCACATCGTCGAGGGGGCCCCCGAAGCGGATGTGGTGCTCCAGGCCGTGCTCCCGCACCAGCTGGCGGCAATAGCGCTGGTACTGCACGTTCCGCACCGGGCCGTATATGGTGAGCCGCGCGTCGGGGCGTCGCTCTACGACCAACCCCATCGCCCGGATGGCCGTTTCGATGTCCTTCATAGGGTTGATGTTGGTGACGCTGATTATCTCGGAGCTGTCGGCCTCGGCCGAGGCGAACTCCTCATCGCCGACGAAGTAATCGTCGGCGATCCCGTTGTAGATGACCTGGATCTTCGATTCGTCCACCCCCAGCACCCTCTCCCACCGGGCGTTGAAGTCGCAGACGGGGAGCACCCGATCGGCATAGGTGTACACGGCGAGCACCAGGGCGCGAATGAACCGCTTCAGGAAGCGCTTGCTGAAGGGGGTCAAGTCCCGATGGTTCTCGATGAAGTAGAGCTGCTCGCGCAGGAAGACCCCGTGCTCGGTGAGGAGCAGGGGCCGGTCCCACTTCTCCTTGGCGATCACCCCGAACAGCCCGGACCACCCTGCCACCGTGGCGTGAGTCAGGTCGGCGGTGGGCACCCCCGCGGCCAGGGGGGAGAGCAGCTTGGCCAGGAGGGAGAGCAGCTGCTTCTGGTCGGCAATGTGGGGCGGGCCGGCCGGAGGGTCGGGCCGGCGCAGCAGGAACTCCCCGAACGCCTCGAACACCTGGGCGGTCCCAAAGGTGGCCGTGTAGTCGAACTGCTGGAAATGCTCGTGCAGCGCCGCCAGGGTGGCGCCCACCACGGCTGGCGAGGCATCGTGCGCTTCTCCCGCCTCCAGCAGTCGGAGGAAGGGGGCCACAAAGCCCTGTTCGATGGTCGCGGCATCGGGGTGGGGGAGGGTCCCCGGGGGGCTCGCCAGGTCGCGCCGACCGCCGATGGCCCGGCGGATATCCCCCCCTCCCCAGAGGGGGATGGTGAGTAGCTCGACGTTGCCGGGGGGCCGGAAGATCGCAGTCAGGTAAGGGTTGCTGACCAAGCTCACCACCCGGAAGTCGTACTCGGGCAGATGCTCGAGGAGCTGCTGGCACCACGTGCTGACCCCTCCGCGTGAGTAGGGGTAGGTGCCTTCGGTGGTGAGTAGGACCGTTGGTGGCATGCGCCTGCATCCGCCCGAGCCGCCCAGAATCGCCGAACGGGGCGTTGGAGTCAAAGGCGGGAGGCTGCCGACGGTCCGGGGTCGGCGGCCGGTCGTGGTGTCTGATCGCATGCAGCGACCGCGGGAGGATTCCCGGGGAAAGTGGTCTCCGATCTTCCGATGACACATGCGGTCCGTACTAGTTTCTGTCACTAACGAGGGGAGTGCTCGGTATGGAACGCCGCCTGGTGCTCGAGGCCCGGGGCTTGCGCAAGTCGTTCAGGGACCTGGTTGCCGTCAAGGACGTTTCCTTCCACATCGCCGAGGGGGAGACCTACGGCCTGCTCGGCCCCAACGGGGCGGGCAAGACCACCTCGATCTACATGGTCTGCGGTCTCCTGGAGCGGGACGCCGGCGAGGTGCAAGTCGACGGCCGGGACATCGACACCAGGTCCACCGACGCCAAGGTGTCCATCGGGTACGTCCCCCAGGACATTGCCATCTACCCCGACCTGACCGCTCGCGAGAACCTGCTGTTCTTCGGAAGCCTCTACGGGATGAGCGGCCGGGAGTTGGCCGTCCGGGTTAATGAGGTCCTCGATACCATCGGCCTGCGGGAGCGGGCCAAAGACCGCTCGGCCGAGTTCTCCGGGGGCATGAAGCGGCGCCTCAACATCGGGATCGGCCTGTTGCACAAGCCGCGCCTGCTGATGCTCGACGAGCCCACCGTCGGGGTCGACCCGCAGAGCCGCAACGCGATCCTGGAGAGCGTGGAGCAGCTCAGCGCCGAGGGCATGGCGGTGCTCTACACCACTCACTACATGGAGGAGGCCGAGCGCCTCTGCGACCGGGTGGGCATCATCGACGAGGGGGAGATCAAGGCCGAGGGCACCCGGGCCGAGCTGATCCGCCTGGTGGGCCAGCGGGACAAGGTGCGCATGGGGGCATCCGGGGACCTGCCGGCCGCCCTCGCCGCCCTGCAGGCAGTGGCCGGGGTGGAGAGCGCCTCGATGGGAGAGGAGCGCATCGACCTGCTCGTGGACGGCGCCGACCGGGCGCTGCCCGCCCTGCTGGTGGCGGCAGCCGGGGCCGGGGCATCGGTGCATTCGATTGAAGTAGAGGAGCCCAACCTGGAGGCGGTGTTTCTCCACCTGACCGGCAAGGCGTTGCGGGATTAGCCATGGCGGCGATCCGGATCGCGTTGAAGGACATCCGGCAGCGGCTGCGCGACCGCAGCTTCTACCTGTGGGGGATCGCGGCCCCCTTCGGCCTGGCCGCCATCTTCACCCTGCTCCTCGGCGACCTGGGATCCGGTGGGACGAGCTTCACCTATGCGGTTGCCGACGAGGACCGGGGGGCCACCGCCCGGCTGTTCGTGGAGCAGGTGCTGCAGCCGCTCGAGGACGAGGGGGTTGTCGCCGTCGAGGAGGTCGGCTCGGCGGCGGAGGCGCGCTCCCGGGCCGAGAAGGCCCGGGTGAACGCCGCCTTCATCATCCCCGCCGGCTTCTCGGCGGCGGTGGGGGAGGACGGGACGTCGGCCATCGAGGTAGTGGCCAACGTGGACAGCCCCATCGCCGGGCAGGTGGCCCGCTCGGTGGCCGGGCACTTCGTGGGGGAGATCAACGCGGTGCGGACGTCGCTGGGGACCTACTTCCTGGTGCTCGCCCGGGCACCGGAGCCGGGGGAGGCGGAGGCGCTGGTGGACGCGGCCATGGCGGTCCCCAGCCCGCTGAGGCTGGTCGAGTTGGAGGCGGCGTCCAAGGAGCTGCCCATGCGCACCTACTACCCGGCGGCCATGGCGATCCTGTTCATCTTCCTCACCGTCCAGTTCGGGGTGCTGGGACTGCTCGAGGAGCGCCAGAACGGCACCATGGGCCGCTTGCTGGCCGCGCCCATCTCACGTCTCTCCATCGTGACGGGAAAAGCGCTCACCTCCTTCGTCCTGGGTCTGGTGAGCATGGCGGTGCTGGTGGCGGGCTCGACTCTCTTGCTCGATGCTGAGTGGGGCAACTCATGGGGGGTGGCCATCCTCGTGCTGGCGGCGGTGATCGCGGCGATGGGGGTGATGTTTGTGGTGGCGGGCATCGCCCGCACCGCCGAACAGGCGGGGAACCTGCAGTCGATCATCGCCTTCGTGCTCGCCATGCTCGGCGGGTGCTTCTTCCCGGTAGCCCAGGTGGGAGGCTTCATGGAGGCACTCAGCCTGGCCACACCGCACGCCTGGTTCCTCCGGGGCCTGGGCGACCTGGCGGCGGGTGGGGGCGCGACCAGCGTGTTCCCCGCCGCCCTGTACGTGGCCCTCTTCGGCGTGGTGATTGGGGGACTGGCCCAGTTCCGGGTTAAAAGGACTCTGGTGCCATGAGGAAGGTGTGGGCGATCGGCTGGGCCAACACCGTGCGCTTCCTGCGCCAGCGCACCAACATCTTCTTCACCTTCGTCTTCCCGATCTTCCTCATCCTGCTGATGGGGATGATCTTCGGCTCCTATTCCGAGTCCCGGATCGGGGTGCACGTGGCCGGCGACGGGGGGCCGCTCGCCTCCGCCCTGGTGGAAGCCCTCGACGAACTCGACGACCTGGCGGTGGTCTCCTACGACTCCGAGGTGGCGATGACCGGGGCTGTGGAGCGGGGAGCGGTGACCGCCGGGGTGCTGGTACCGGAGGGCTACGACGCCGCCCTCATGGGTGGCGGGTCGGCCGAGGTGGGCATCCTCACCCGGCCGGCCGACCAGAACGGCATGCTGGCCCGGGAGACGGTGCGCGATGTCGTGGCCCGCCAGGGCATTCCTATCCGGGCGGCGCGCTTCTCCGTCGAGCAGGGGCAGGTCTCTTTCTCGCAGGCGCTGGCGGTAGCCCGGGTGGTGGCGGGGCAGGAGGCCGGCATCACCGTCTCCTACTCCCGGGCGGGCGAGTCGGTGTTCGAAGGCTTCGAGAACCTAGGCACTTTCGACGTCGGGGCACCGGCCATGCTGGTGCTGTTTATGTTCCTCAACTCGCTGGCGGCGGCGGCCGACCTCATTCTCACCCGGAAGCTGGGGGTGGCGCGGCGCATGCTGTCCACCCCCACCTCCACCGGGGTGATCGTCGGGGGTGAGGTGGCCGGCCGCTTTGGGGTGGCCCTGGTCCAGGGGGTCTACATCATGGTGGGGACCCTGCTGCTCTTCCGGGTGAACTGGGGAGATCCGCTGGGGGCCATCGCCATCCTGGTGCTCTTCGCCCTGGTCGGTTCGGGGGCGGCCATGCTCTCCGGGGCGCTGTTCCGCAACGAGCAGCAGGCGGGCGGGATCGGCGTGCTCCTCGGCCTGGGCCTGGCGGCCATCGGCGGTTGCATGGCCCCCATCGAGGTGTTCCCACCGGCGATGAAGACGGCCGCCTTGTTCACCCCGCACGCGTGGGCCATCGACGCCTTCTCCGAGCTCATCCGCCGCGACGGCGGGCTGGTGGACATCCTGCCCCAGCTGGGGGTGCTGGTTGCCTTCGCCGCCTTCTTCATGGTGCTGGCCGCCTGGCGCCTGCGCCGGGTACTGACCCGCTGACCGGTTCCGGTTCCCCCCGGCCGGGCATGGCGCGCTGCCCGAACAGCCTCGGCTGAAGAGGGCCGCCTAGGCTGGCGGCGCCATGGCCGACCGCGAGCCCGCCACCCCCGAGCCCACCAGTGCCGGCCCGCCCGGCGCTACGGCGCGCGCTTTCCAAGTGGCGGCCCCCGCCCGGGCCCGCTATGACCTGCCCGATGTTCTCTTCGCCGAGACCGGCCCGCTGGTGGTGGGTGATGCGCAGGCCGCCGCCGAGCTGGCGGCGGCCATCAACGGGGTTCGGGAGGCCCCTCGCTTCCCGGAGCGGGCGGTGGGGGCGGCGGACCTGGCCGCCGCCGCCCTCATCCAGGAGATCCTGCGCCACGTGATGGGCCGGCAGGTGGGGGCGGGGCGGGGGATGGGCGACGCTGCCACCCACGTGCGGGAGCGTCTGGGGGACGCGGCCGAAGGCCTGTTGGCGGGCTTCGCCGACGGCTATCCACCCACTCCGGTCTACCGGGGGCAGCGCACCGCGGTGGAGCACTTGGCGCAGTCCACCGCCGGGGTGCCCAACGCTCACCTGGTTCTGGAAGAGCTGATCATGCTGCGCCTGGCCAACGAGAACCCGGCCTTCGCCCGTTTCCGCGAGCTTCACGACGATGCTCCCCTGGCCGAGCGAGCAGCGTACGGGCAGACGATCGCCGCCCTCGAGCAGTTCTTCAGCGAAGCGGTCGGGCCCGGGATGGGGGCCCGGGCACTGTTCGACGTGCTGCGCGCCCCCATGCGGCACAGCCCGACTTCCTTGACCGGCCAGCTGGAGTACATCAAGGCGAACTGGGCGAGCCTGCTGGGCGAGCGCTTCGCCGGGTTGCTGCAGCGCATCCTGCGCGCTCAAGACCTGCTCGCCGAGGAGTACGCCTTCCGCGTGGCGGGCAAGGGGCCGCCTCCCGTCCCCGACGCCGCCAGCCTGGCCGGTCCCGGCGAGTACGAGCGCTTCAGCGAGGACCGCTCCTGGATGCCGCGGGTGGTGCTGATCGCCAAGAGCACCTACGTGTGGTTGGAACAACTGGCCCGGCGTTACGGTCGCCAGGTCCAACGGCTCGACCAGGTTCCCGACGAGGAACTCGACGCCCTGGCCGCCGCCGGCTTCAGCGGGCTGTGGCTGATCGGGGTGTGGGAGCGCAGCGAGGCGTCGCGGCGCATCAAGCACCTCCGGGGCAATCCCGACGCGGTGGCCTCGGCCTACGCCCTGTACGACTACCAGGTCGCCGCCGACCTGGGCGGGCAGGAGGCTTTCGAGGACCTCCGCCGCCGGGCGGGGGCGCGGGGGCTTCGTATGGCCAGCGACATGGTCCCCAACCACGTGGGCATCGACGGGCGCTGGGTGATTGAGCACCCCGACTGGTTCCTGTCCTTGCCCCGGCCTCCCTACCCGGGCTACTCCTACACCGGTCCCGACCTGTCGTCGGACCCGCGGGTGGCTGTTCAGATCGAGGACCACTACTGGGACGGGACCGACGCCGCTGTGGTCTTCCGCCGCCGGGACCGGTGGACGGGCGAGGAACGGTTCATCTACCACGGCAACGACGGCACCTCAATGCCGTGGAACGACACCGCCCAGCTGAACTACCTGCTTCCCGAGGTGCGGGAGGCGGTCATCCAGACCATCGTGCATGTCGCCCGCCTCTTCCCCGTCATCCGTTTCGACGCGGCCATGACCCTGGCCCGCCAGCACGTGCAGCGCCTGTGGTTCCCGGCGCCGGGCACCGGGGGCGCCATCCCCTCGCGGGCTGCCCTGGGCATGATCGACGGGGAGTTCGCCCGGCACATGCCCGATGAGTTCTGGCGGGAGGTGGTCGACCGGGTGGCCGCGGAGGTGCCCGACACCCTCCTCCTGGCCGAAGCCTTCTGGATGCTCGAGGGCTACTTCGTGCGCACCCTGGGCATGCACCGGGTCTACAACAGCGCCTTCATGCACATGACCTCGGCCGAGCGCAACGCCGACTACCGGCGGTTGATGCGCAACGTGCTCGAGTTCGACCCCGAGATCCTCAAGCGCTACGTCAACTTCATGAACAACCCCGACGAGGAGACCGCGATCGCCCAGTTCGGCGACGGGGATAAGTACTTCGGGGTGTGCACCTTGCTGTGCACGATGCCCGGCCTCCCTATGTTCGGCCACGGGCAGGTGGAGGGGTTCCACGAGCGCTACGGCATGGAGTACCGCCGGGCGCGCTGGGAGGAGCAGCCCAATGAGGGCCTGGTGGACCGGCACCGCCGGGAGATCTTCCCCCTGCTCCATCGCCGTCGTCAGTTCGCCGAGGCGGCCGAGTTCCTGCTCTACGACGTGGTGGCCGACGGGGCGGTGCAGGAGGACGTCTACGCCTACAGCAACCGGGTCGAGGGGCAGGCGTCGCTGGTGTTGTACAACAACCGCTACCAGGAGTCTTCGGGGTGGATCCATCGCTCCGTTCCCTATCGCGACAAGCGGGCCGGGGCGCTGCGCACCCGGCACCTGGGGGAGGGCCTCGGCTTGCGGGCCGGCCACGACGACTTTGTGGTGTTCCGGGATCATGTGAGCGGCCTGGAGTACCTGCGCCGCAGCCGGGAGCTGTGTGAGCAGGGCATGCCTGTGTCGCTGGGGGGCTATCAGTACCGGGTGTACCTGGACTTCGCCGAGATCACCGACACGACCGGGGCATATGCGACGCTCGCCCGCCGCCTGCGGGGGGAGGGGGTGCCCGGGGTGGCCGCCGCTCTGGAGAGCCTGCGCACCGAGCCGCTGCGGGCCGCCCTGTACGACCTGGTGGAGGCCTGCCGGCCGTGCCTGGCCGATCCGCCGGCCGAAGGCGACCCGGAGGTTGAGTCGGCCCTGGGCCGCTTCCTGGACGAGGCGGCGCTGCTGGGCCACACGGTCGACCGTCGGCGGGCCTTCGCCCAGTTCCCGCTCGACCTGGGGACCATGGCCCAGGCGGGGACCGCCCTGAACGGCCGGCCTCCCGCCTTCGACCCGGGGTGGCTGGTGGTGTGGGCGGCGGCCCGTTTGTTCCCGGCCGGTCGCGGGCCGCTGCGGCTGGAGGAGGTGGCTCTGGAGGGCGGGACGGAGTGGGCCCGGGCCATCCCCCTCGCGGATCGCCACGCCGCTGCCATCCGGGAATGGGGGAAGAGCCGGGCCTCCGCGAGAGGGCTGCGGCGTCTGCTGGCCGGGCTCCTGGCCGACCCGGAGGTGTCCGCTTTCCTGCACGTCCACAACCACGGGGGGATCACCTGGTTCGACCGGGACGGCTACCGGTCCCTGGGACGGGCCCTGGTGGTGGCCGGGCTGCTGGGCACCCGCAGCAAGCAGATTCCGGCACGCGCGGCCGAACTGGCGGCCGCGCTGGTCCGGGCCGAGGACCGCTCCGGCTACCGGGTGGACCGGCTGCTGGCTGAACCCCGCCCAGGGAGGCCGACTTCCGGCGAGCCCGCCGACGGGGGAGCGAGGCGGGTGCGGTGAGGTGTGGGGTGCTGAGGGACTACTGACGCCACGCCGCTCTGGGGTGACGACTCTTAAGCACACACCCCTTGTGTTGCCGCTCGCCACCCGTCCGGGCTACGGCGTCTTCTCGATGATAAGGAGGAAGTCGACCTTTCGCGATGCACCGTAGATCTGGGCAAGGGTCGTCCGTTTGATGTTCGGGACAATCGAGATCACTTCGCCTTCGAGGTCGTTCAGGAACGCCTCCAGCTTGTCCTGGTCCCTTTCCATGTCGACATCGAAACGATGGACTCGGTACGACATCAATACCTCCGCGGCTGCGACGACTGATGAAGAGTTCCGACACGATCGAGACTAGCGATGCCGGACAGGCCGAGGCTTGCCAGCCTGGATCGCGATGTGCCCGGGACCAGGGTCACACTCATCGAGGAGTCGATCTGGAGGTTGATCGGTCAAATCGCCGATCCGAATCGTTGCTGACCGACTCGCCTCACCCGGCCAACAGACTCCGGCTCACCCTGGGGTGTCGCGACGTCATCTGACCGACCGCCAGGCCGACCAGGCTGGGCAGCCACCCTGATCCTGAAAGTGAGCGCGGGAAGATAGCGACAGGGGTGCTGAGGCTGTCTGGACGTCACCCCCTGCTAGCCCGACGTGCATGAATACCCCCTGAGCTCCGGTGACCAGTCACGGGGCCATCAGTACTCCCCGGGGGGAGAGACCCACCCAGATCGGCGCGGCACTTGACGAGGCCGACCCCCATCTGTAGACTTTGCGCTAGCAAGTACTTTGCGAATCCGACAGGAGCAGATGATGTCCGATGAGGACCTCAAGGCACTCGAACGGCGCACCTTCCGAACCGCGAGTGATGATGGGCTCTGGGACGTGCTAATCGCGGCCGTATTCAGCATGATGGCGCTCGCTCCGCTCCTGAGCGGGTCCCTGGGCGACCTCTGGAGTTCGGCCATCTTCGCCCCGATCTTGTTGGGGACCTATCTGGTCATCCGCGCCGTGAGGAAGCAGGTTGTCATCCCCCGGATTGGAACTGTCCGCTTCGGGGAGGATCGCAGGCGGCGGCTGCGGCGGTTCTCGTTGGTGATGCTCCTGGTGAATGTAGTTGCCCTCCTCCTTGGGCTGGCCGCCGCCATCGGTGTGCAGAGAGGCTGGGTTGACCTCGGTGGCGGCGGCATTGGCTATCCACTCACCCTGGGCATGGTCATCCTCATCGGGTTCTCCGTCGGGGCCTACGCCGCGAGCATTCCCCGCTACTACCTGTACGGGTTGATGCTGGCGGGCGCTCCCCTGGTCGGGGAGTGGCTGTGGCAGCGCGACCTCGCCACCCACCACGGGTACCCGATCGTGTTCGGCGCCGCGGCCGTGATCATCCTCGTCACAGGCATCACCAGGTTCTTCACTCGCCTACGCGGCCACCCCCTCCCCCAAGATCCGGCGAGGGTGTGAATGATGCCCCCCGACGACACCGATCCTTTCTCGAGCATCGACTCGGTCATCCATGCCCCGGCGCGACTGAGACTGATCACCCAGCTCTACGTGGTCGAATCCGCTGATGCAACCTTCCTCGTCAACGCGACCGGACTCACCTGGGGCAACCTCGCCACCCACCTCCGCAAACTGGAGGAGCACGGCTACATCTCCATCGACAAGGGGTACAACGGGCGGAAACCCCGTACCCTTATCTCACTGACGACCCGGGGCCGATCCGCCTTCCGGGCGTACCGGACGTCCATGCAAGCCGCGTTCGATCAGCTCCCCAAGTAGCCCGCATCCCGCCAGCCCATCCGGAAGGAGTCCCCCAAACCCTGTGAGGGGGAGAGGCCTGCCTGGGCGAGTGGCTCGTCATCTGGCCGACTGGCGCCCGGTGTGGAGGCTGGGCCGCCGCCGTGATCCTGAAGGGCAGCTTGGGAAGATAGCGACAAGGGTGCTGAGGCACTCCTGCTGAGAGCTGACGCACGGTTCTACCGCTCGGTGATCCTCCCCGGGTCGCTCCTGGTCACGCGAGAGGCCTGCGCGCCGTGACGAGGATCGCCGAACGGGTGTAGGCGACCTTGCCTTCGGAATCGACGTGGCCGGCGAGGAGTTCGAATGCATCGCGCTCGAACGAGCTGAGGGTCTCGGGGTCGGCCTTGATCCGCTCGATCTCCTCTTCCCACATGTAGGCGACGCAAGCCGCCCACTCGGCCGGGTTCTCGTAGGTGTACGTCCCTTCGAAGTGCGCGAGGCGAATCTCCTTGAACCCGGCGAACTCGAGGAGCCGGACGTAGCCTTCCCCGGTTCCGGCGAAGTAGCCGCGTTTGGTGCAGTCGGGGAGTCGTCGGCGGACGAGCTCGCCCATCCACTCGTTGTCCTCCTGCCAGAGCCAGTTGCTGGTGTAGAGGGTGCAGCCCGGTTTGAGGACGCGAAACGTCTCGCTCATCAGCGGCGCGTCGTTGAGGATCCTGTCCGTGTCGAAGTCGTAGTCGTTGTCGAGGCCGACGAGCCCGACGATCACCGCGTCGAAAGAAGCGTCAGGGAAGCTCATCGACCGGCCGTCCATGAGGAGGATCTCGGCACTTCCGATCGCGCGCCTTGAGATCTCCTTCCGGAGCCACTCAACCCAGTCCTCTTCGACCTCGATTCCGACGATGTTCCCCGTGGGGCCGATCCGGTCGAACGCCGGGAACAGCGTCCCTCCCCCGGCCGACCCGATGTCGAGGACCCGCATCCCGGAGCGGAGTTCGGTTGTCGCGATCAGCGCCTGCGCCGTTTCGACCCAGACCGCAGGCTCCCGGTACCTCCCTCCCCACAGATCCTGGGTCACGACTCACCTCCCGGATGCGACCCGGACGCGTCTGGAAACTACCGCATTCGCGTCTTCCGTCCGTTCTCTCTACCGGGGCATTTCCTGGTGGGCCAGCCGGCGCAGCCGGTGGCGTTCGCCAGGGCGGAGCTGGGCGCTCACCTGATCCGGCCGAGACGGAACCGCATGACTGAGGCGGCCAACTCTCGACAGGAGCCCCGAGGGGAGGGGATGCTGACGTCACCGTCCCCTGGGGGAAGGCAATGTCAGGCGTGCCGGGGGCGGCGCGCAACCCTCTATCGACTACGCGGCGATCCTGATCCTGAAAGCCAGCGTGGGAAGATACCTGCAGGAGTGCTGACGGGCTCCTGACCTCACCCTTGCCTGGGGTGCTGCTCGTGAAGTACACACCTCTCCGAGCCCAGCATCGCTGACGCGATAATGCTGCCCGAGGGACCTGCGACCACGCTGACGTTGGCGTCGTCAGTTCCACAAGTCGATCTGTGGCAGCCCGGCGCTCCCGCGCATCTCATTTAGGTCGCCGCAGTGGTAGACGTCGTGGCTGAAGACCCGCTGCGGGACCGAGCCGCGAGTGTGCACCCGGTTCTCCCCGAAGTCCGGCTTGCGAAGGACCTCGGTAAGCATCTCCAGGGTCTGTCGGTCCAGGCAGTTCTCAACGGTGCGGAATGACGAATCGAGAGCCTCTACAAGTTCCGCGGGACTGAAGGGTGTTCGATTACCAGAGGGTCGTCGGAGCTGACCGGTGCGCAAGATTACCGGCGGTCAGCCGGCGTAGGTCTCGTGCTTCGCGACTTTCCCTTGCGCCTGCGGTGGCGACGCGCCGATCGCGACCACCGTGGGCACCGGCCGCGGCCTGCCCTCACCCCTCGGGGAATTCAGCCCGTGCCGGCCGCGTGCAAGGCCGGGATCCGCCCTGGCACCGCCAGCACCAAGGGGGCCCCGGCCGCCATCACCATCGCGGCGATCAGAAAGGTCCACCGCAGCCCGAGGGTGTCGGCGATCACCCCGAACGCCACCACGGCGATCGTGCGGATGGCAACGCTCATCGCCAGGTACACCCCGTTGGCGAGCGCCCGGCTCTGCGGCGCCGTCTCCTGAGCGAGTGCCATGTTGACCGGTTGGATCGCCAGCAGCGTCGAACCGAGCACCAACAGCAGGGGCACCCTGACCCAGCCGGTCAGCAGGACGAACCCCGCCAGACAGGCCGGGGCGACCAGGTAGCCGGTCAGCAGCACCGCCCGCCGCCCCACCCGGTCGCTCACCCAGCCTCCGACCATGGCCCCGGCCACCCCGGCTGCCTCGAGCAGCGACAGCGCTGCGCCTGCGAGCCACAGGCTGGCGCCCTCGCCGGTCAGGAAGATCGGCAGGTAGGTGGTCGCCGCCACCATCATGAGGGCCCTGAAGAGCACGATGCCGGCGAGCAGGGTCATCATCCCCCGCATCGCCCGGATCCCCTCCCGCCACGACACCGACGCGGCGTGCGACACGGGCTGGAGCGGGGCGTGCCGCAACTGCCGGTAGAGCACCCACGACGCCGCAACGCCGGCCACCATCACCACCGCCATGCCGCGCAGCGTCACCAGCGCCAGCGTGGTGGCGACCACGATCGGCCCGAGTGTCCGCCCCAATTCCCCGCCGACCATCCAAAAGGCCATCCCCCGGCCGAGACGGTCGCCCGACAGGCGCCCCACGCTCGGCGGCCCGACCGCGTGGAAGACGGCGGAGTTGAGCCCCACCCCGAGCAGCAGCACGGCGAGCACCGCGTAGTGGCCTGCCCACCCGAGCACGCTCATCAGCACGGCGGCGATCCCCGGGCCCAGAATCACCCCCCACCGGAGGCTCTTCCGGTCGGCGAGGTGCCCGACGAACGGCTGGATCACCGCCCCGAGCTGCACAAACGCTGACAGACCCCCTGCGGCGGTATTCGACAGGCCGTACTCCTCGACGAAAACGGGGAGCAGCGGGGGCAGGAAGCCCGTGTAGGTGTCGTGGACGGCGTGCCCGGCGGCCAGGGTGGCCACCCGGCCGGTCTGGAAAGAGGTGTTCGGGTCGTCGCGTCCACGGTTCATCGACCGCACCCTAGATGTACTTGGCCAGGACGTTGGTGTCAGTGTCTGGATGAGTGAAGACCTCCATGGGCAGGCGTGCTCGGATCTGGCCGGCCGGCGCTCAGCCTGCGCAGTCCCGACGCGGCCACCCCGATTCTGAACGAGAGCGCGGGAAGATAGCTGCAAGGGTGCTGAGGGGCTACTGACATCGCCTCACCCTGGGGTGGCGACTCTTGAGCACACACCTCAGTCAGGCGGGTGTCACCAGATGACCCCGAGGGTCCACAGGAGCCCGAGCACGACCAGAACGGCCCCGACGACCTGGTAGAAGCGATGGACCCGCTCCCCCCAAAGGACCCTCGAACGAGCGGCCAGGAGGCGGTAAACGACGAAGCTCGATTCGGTACTTCCCCAGTACACGAACAAGACGCCGATGGCCATCATCACGAATCCCCACAGCACGTTCACGAGTCTTCCTCACCGCTCTCGGAGTCTGGCCTCCGCAGTCTGACAGACAACCCGCAGCCTGGGCGAGCGTGGCCTCATCCGCCGAGGTGGCACCTCCACCCCGCACCTACGCAGCCACCCTGATCCTGAAGGCCAAGATGGGAAGATAGCCGCGAGGGTGCTGAGGAGCTCCTGACCCTCCGCCCTGGGATCTCACACCGAGCTTCCCGGGGCTCACGAAGGCTCTGATCAAGCCGGCGTGGTTCACCGCGCCACTCGTCAATGGCTCTACACGCTTCGCGCCACAGGACAGGAGACAGGCAGGCCATTCGCGGCGGCATCGGGTGGGCCACCTTCAGCGTTCAACCAGGCGCCGCGCCGCCTCCGTGATACGGTCGACGTTGGGAAGGACCTCGCGCTCGAGCTGCCGGGCGTAGGGGATGACGGACTCGCTGCCGACGCGGCCGAAGCGCACGGTCGTGCCGGATTCGGCGATCTGGGCGGCGATCTCACCAGAGAGCCCAAAGCCCAGGTAGTCCTCGTCGACGACGAGGACCCGGCCGGTCCGGCGGGCGGCTTCGAGGATGGCCGTGTAGTCGAGAGGTGTCACGCTGCGCAGGTCGACGACGGCGGCGTCGATACCCTGGAGGGCAAGTCGCTCCGCCGCTTCGAGTGAGCGGTGGACGCCGACTGCGAGGCTCAAGATGGTCAGGTCCCCGCCGTGCCGTCTCGTGGCTGCCGTGCCGATGGGGATGGCAGGTGGCGGCACAGTCACGTCACCACGGGCTCCGGCGGCGGGCACGTCGAAGGTCACGGTGGCGCGGCTCGCTCCGCCCATCAACTGCAGCCATTGTTGTGAAAGCAGCTTGGGTTCGAGGAACACGACCGGTCCGTCGTGCTCCAGTGCGGCGAGCATCAGGCCGGCGCCGTCGGCGGGTGTGGACGGGACCACAACGGTGAGCCCGGGGATTCCGGCAAGGAGCCCCCAGAGCGATTGCTCGTGTTGCCCGGCGTCGCCGTAACCGCCGCCACAGGCCGACCGGACCACCATCGGCACGTTCACCCGTCCACCGGAGAGCGTCTTGACCATGGCCGCCTCGTTGAGGAGCGCGCTCATCGCGACGCCGAGGAAGTCGACAAGCATGATCTCCACGAGCGGCCGGAGGCCCGCCATCGCGGCACCGACCGCGGCGCCGAGGAACGCCGACTCGCTGATGGGGGTGGCCCGGACCCGATCGGGCCCGAAACGGAGCAGCAGGCGGCGGCGGAGCATGGGGACATCCTCTCCGAACACGACGATTCGCTCGTCGCCTGCCATGGCGGTTGCCACCGCGGTGTCGATGGCCTCGCCGAACTCGAGTTCCATCATCGTTCATCCCGCATCGTGTGCAGTGCGGAGGCCACGGCATCGTCGATCTCCGCGGCGGCCACCGCGGTGATCCGCTGCCGGGTGTCTGCAGGCAGGTGCCGAGCGGCAGCGCGGAGGGGGTCTGCGCTCTTTGCAAGCCGATCGGTCTTCATGCGGCCGACGGTCGCAGTCATCGCCAGCAGTCCTGCGAGGCGAGCCCGCCTGGGTCCTCCATTAGGGTCGCGGAGCGCGCCGATCATGTCGGGCATCTCGCCCTTCATGCTCGCCGGGTGTGCCGCCGCTCGCACGAGAGGGTCGCCTTCGAAGTGGCCCGTCGGTCGCCAGCAGGAGGCAACCAGGAAGCCGGGGCCCTTGCCCCGGCGAGCGTTGCCGATCAACTCACCGGCTGTGCGCCACACCTGGTCCACCCAGGCGCCATTCACCCGAACTGCAGGCATGCCGAAAGCGGCGGCCCGGCGCTGGACATGACCGCCGGTCATGGTGGATGACCGTGTAGTGATAGCCCAGGTGCTGTCCTTGCAGACAAACACCACCGGCAGCCGCCACACGACCGCGAGGTTGAGAGATTCCATCAGCATGCCCTGGTTGACGGCGCCTTCACCGAAGAACGCGACGGCCACGCGCCCCGGGCCGGAGGCTGAGAGCGCCAATGCGAAGCCGCACGCCATGGGCCCTGATGCCCCCACGATTCCGGAAGATGCGGCGGTGCGGTCCGGGTCGAAGAGGTGCATGTGCCCGCCGCGGCCCCTACAGAGGCCTTGTTCGTGTCCCAGCATCTCCAGGATGAGGCGTGTGGGGTCGGTCCCGATCCCAACCAGAACTGGAGTTGGCCGGTGGTCAAGAGCCAGGCCATCTCCAGGGCTGAGGTGGTCGATGACGCCGGCGGCGATGGCCTCCTCGCCGATGCCCAGGTGCAGCTCGCCGGAGATCAACCCCTGCTGCCACAAGGCAGCGAGCGTCTCCTCAAAGCGACGCATCCGCACCATCTGCAGGTAGAGCCGCTCCAGTATCGACGAAGAGGGATCTGCCGATTCCATGAGGTCATCCTACGCTCGCCTCAGTTGTCGAATTGACAGCCGCAGTCGGGTTCTGCTCACCACCCGGGGCTGGCATACCCGGGCGGTGAGCGCGGCCTCCTCGGCCGAGGTGGCACCTCCACCCCGCACCTGCGCGGCCACGCTGATCCTGAAGGCGAGCGCGGGAAGATGGCGGCACGGTGCCGAGGCGCACCGTGGTCCTCCGGGTCGGGCCGCTGAGGGCCGCTGGACCGACCCCACGCGGTGGTCTACATTGCCAGCGGCGAGGCGAGGAGGGCAGTTGTGAGTGACCGTGAGTTCGGCATCGAACCCCGGGAG
>CAZJRF010000031.1:0-19908 GCA_964548475.1 uncultured Acidimicrobiia bacterium | reverse complement strand
CCCCGATTCTCTGCCCCGGCGGGAGCGAAACTGGCGGGCTGTGGCCGGCAGCGGGTTCCCAGGAGGGTCGTGGCCGAGCTGCTGGGCCCGGAGGCCATCGTGTACTGCATGGTGCCCGTGGCGCCGGTGGTCACCCCGGAGATCGAGGAGCTTCTGGCCGACAGCGGGACCGATCCCTCCACGCTGGGGCACGAGACCACGCTGTTCTCCCGCATCTCTCCCGACGCCCCGGTCGCCAGGTGTCAGGGGAGGTAGGAGCGCAGCCACTCCCCGCCGGCCAGGGCGGCGGCGGCGCGCAGGTCCTCCGGAGTGTCCAGGTCCCGGGCGGTCCCCACCCTGACCACGACGCGACGCTCCCGGTTGCGGGCGGCGGCCAGATGGCGAGCGAAGGATCCCGGTCCGTAGGCGAACCGGAAAGGACCGGCGCCGGCCAGCAGGTTGGTGCCCCCATCGCGGGAGGGGGCGAGGATCACCCGACCCGGGCCGGCCGTCGCGACGACGGCCGCCACGTCGGCCGGGGTGAGCAGGGGGAGGTCCGCATGCACCACGCACCAGGCGAGGGCCCGGCGCCCGGCCTCGGCGGCGGCGGCCCCGGCAGCGCCGTCCAGGCCTCCCTCCGGCGATTCGGCGATCACCTCGAGGCCGAGCTCCTCGGCCCAGCGGGACACACCGGGGTCGATGGTCACCACCGTGGTGACCGCCCCCGCCGCCCGGCAGGCGGCAGCCACTCTCGCCGCTACCGCCCGGGTGAGCGAGGCCCGGGCCCCGGTGTCCAGCAGGCCGTCCAGGCGACCTTTGGCGGCGGCGAAGGGCTTCAGCGGCAGCGCCGCCAGGACGCCAGCTCTGCCGGCCCCGGCCGGTTGGCTCGTCACCCCTTCTCCTCTCCGACGCCAGGCTAGGACCCCTGCCCCCTGCGGGGTGATGACCGGCGCCGGGAGCAACGCCTCGGTAACGTGGCCCCGTGCAGCGCAAGACCAAGATCATCGCCACCCTGGGGCCGGCGGTAGCCACCCGGGAGGCGATCGGGCAGCTGGTGGCGGCTGGCATGGACGTGGCCCGTCTCAACTTCTCCCACGGCACCAAGGAGACCCACGAGCAGTGGGCCGCCTGGGTGCGGGAGGCGGCCGAGGAGCACGGGCGAGCGGTGGCCGTGCTGCAGGACATCCAGGGGCCGCGCATCCGGGTGGGCACCTTCCCGGACGGCCGGGTGGAACTGCGCACCGGGGACCGGGTCACCCTGGTGGATGGGGAAGAGGAGGGCAGTGACCGCCGGGTTTTCGTGCAGCACCTGGCTGCGGCCAACCTGACTCGCGGCGGCCGGGTGCTGCTCGCCGACGGCCTCATCGAGTTGCAGGTCAACCGGCGCCTGGCCGGAGGGGTGTCGGCGGTGATTCAGCAGGGGGGCACCCTGGCCGATCACAAGGGGGCCGCCTTCCCCGGCGCTCACCTCGACCTGCCGGCGGTCACCGAGAAGGATCGGGCCGATCTGGCCTTCGGCCGCCGCATCGGCATCGACCTGGTGGCCGCCTCCTTTGTCGTCTCTTCGGCCGATATCGCCGCCGTGCGGGAGGTGGCGGGGGACGCCCCCGTGATCGCCAAGATCGAGCGGGCGGCCGCCCTCGACAACCTGGGGGCCATCCTGGCGGCGGCCGACGGGGCGATGGTGGCGCGGGGGGACTTGGGAGTGGAGATCGGCTACGAGCCGTTGCCCCGCATCCAGAAAGAGATCATCGGCGCCACCAACGCCGCCGGCGGCATCTCCATCACCGCCACCGAGATGCTGGAGTCGATGGTGGCCTCACCCCGCCCCACCCGGGCGGAGGTCACCGATGTGGCCAATGCGGTCATGGATGGCAGCGACGCGGTAATGCTCTCCGCCGAGACGGCCATCGGCCTCTATCCGTTGCGGGCGGTGCAAGCAATGGCCGCCATCTGCGTGGAGGCTGAGGCCGGCCCGGGAGCGGTCCGCCCTTCCGACTTCGTGGGATCGGCCGGATCCTTCGCCTCGGCCATCGCCCGGGCCACTGCCGAGGCCGCCGACGGTCTGGGGCTGGGCACGGTGGTGGCCTTCACTTACTCCGGCGCCACCGCCCGGCTCGTGTCCAAGTACCGGCCGGCGGCCCGGATCCTCGCCCTCACCCCCCGTGCCGACACCTTGCGGCGTATGGCCGTGCTCTGGGGGGTGACGCCAGTGTCTCTGCCCCGCCGCTCGTCCACCGACGAGATGATCGCCACCGCCGAGCGGATCCTGCTGGAACGAGGGCTGGCCGCCCCGGGGGACCGGGTCGCCATGGCGGCGGGGGTGCCTCCCAACCGGGATGCCTCCACCAACCTGCTCAAGCTGCACACGGTGGGGGAGAACGCCCGGGGGGTGGATCGGCGGCGCCGGCCGCCGCCGGGGCCGGCCTAGCCGCCGTCGCCGGAGTCGGCGAGGACCCCTATCCGCACCGTCACAACGTCGCGAGGGTCGAGCCACGTTCCGGCGGCCGGGCTCTGGGCGAAGACCCGCCCCACGTCTTCGGGATCGGTGACCAGCCAGGGCTCACCCTGGGCGATCAGCAGGTCGCGCGCGGCCAGCAACTCGGTGGCCCGCGCCAGCCTCACCCCGGCCAGGTCGGGAACCTCGGAGGGGCAGACCTCCTGGTAGTCCTCGTGATCCTCCGGCAGCTCGCAGGGATGCACCGAGATCCGCTTGGGCCACGGGTGGTAGCGCCATATCCAGCTTTCGGTGGTCTCGGTGCCGTCGGGGTAGTGGATGATTCGGTAGACGGTGACCGTCCAACCGGGTGAGCCTTCGTCGGTGATGTCCTGTTCGCCGGGGGGCACGGACTCGTCGGCGTCGAAGTAGTCCTGGGGCGTGGTGAAGTTGCTGCGCTCCGACCGCTCGGCTTCCACCCTGATGCCGCCGTTGTCCCCGAAGAGCTTCACCGTGATGCTCGAGTCGGTGTGCTCGGTCTTGATGTAGACGGCGGAGTCAGTGTTGTTGCGGAACTTGAGGTCGGGGCTGGGCCAGCCGAGGGTGGCTTCGATGCCCTCCGGGTAGCGAGAGATGTACAGGGTGTGGGGGGTGTGGTCCACGTCTTCCAGGCCCGCCCAGAACACCGCGTTGTACAGGGTGGTGGTGAACTGGCTGGTGCCGCCCCCGACGTTGGCCGGGTCGTCGCAGCATTCCACGATCGGGCCGATGATGGCCCCGGCCAGGCGGTAGCCCTTCTCCAGGGTCCGCTGGCCGACGTGGTCATTCAGCGAGAAGGTCTCCCCCGGCATCACGATGGCCCCGTTCACCGCGTCGGCGATTAGGTGGATGTTGTGGATGCGGTTCTGGTTCTGCTCGTCGCCGCCGGGGGTGAAGAACGTGGTGCAGCAGATGTCTTCCTCGTGGTAGCTGATCAGCCCCTTGATCCCCAGGGCTTCGGCGTCCTCGGTGCTGAACTCGGGCGGGTCTCCCTCCAGGTAGGGGAAGGCCCCCGCCCGGCCGACCGAAGCTGCCGCCGCCAGCAGGACTTCGGGCAGCCGCTCCTCGTCGATGATCAGGGCGGTTCGGCTACGGATGATGGTGGGGACGTCATCGGGCCGGATGACCAGCTGGGCGTCGACCGGGGCGAACTCGATCTCGCCGCGCCGGGGCTCCAGGTGCTCCATGAGAGGCACCGGGTCGAAGTACAGCCGGATCTGCGGGTCGTCGGGGATGCCGACCACCTCGCTGCGCAGGGCGGAGGCCAGCGCCTCGCGGGTGAAGGTGACCTGCACCTCGGGATTGAGGCGGGAGAGAACCACCGGCCCCCGCAGCAAGGCCTCGGCCCGGCTGACCGCCTCGGCCACGTCGCCCTCGGTGAGCAGAGGGGCTTGTACCGAGGTGGGGACGGTGATGACTTCCCGATCGCCCGGATCCAAGATGACCTGGTCCACCAGGGCGAAGACCGCCTCGTGGTCGATGCCGGTGCCCGTCTCGGGGTTCAGCGGGATCACGCGCCCCTGCTGCACCGCCACCCCTCCGTCGAACGGCGGGTCGGCGATGGCGGTCTCCTCCCACTCCTGCAAGTAGCCGCGCAGGGCGCCGGGATCCCAGGTGCCCACCGGGTCGAGGGTGAAGTTGCCCCGGCTGCCCAGGTGGGAGGCCCACCAGCGGAACTGAGCTCCGAGGCCGCCCTCCCGGCCGTTGCGCAGGGCGCCGGCCAGCAGGGTTTCCTCGTCCAGATCAAAGCCGAGGTCGGCGGGGCGCACCTGGAACCTGGTGCCGTGCACGTCGAAGATGAGCGGGTTGGCGGCCATCTCGGCTTCCAGCGACTGCAGGGCGCGAAGGGCCTGCGTCTTGCTGAGACCACTCAACTCGACACCGCCGACGGTGACCCCCCCGAGGATCTCGCCCCCGTTGCTGGCCCGGTCCATGGCGAAGACCACGGAAGCACAGAGTGCTACCGCCACCAGCGCGGCGACCGCGATGATTCCGATACGCGCTACACGGGGCATCCTTGAGCTCACCAGGCTCGTCGTAGGGGCGGATTGTAGTTTGGTGCCCCGGTTGAGCGGGTAGGGGTCGATAGCATCTGCTCGTGGCTCTTGATCCTCCCCTGGTCTTCCCTCCCGTTGCCCCGGGCGAGCCCATCGTGCTGTCAGCCACCACGTTCGTCACCTTCACCCGCTGCCCCGAGCAAGCGCTGGGCCGGCTCAGGGGCCTGTACCCGGCCGAGTCGCGGCCGAGCTTCGTCGGCGGCCTCGCCCACCGTCTCTTCGCCCGCCATCTGACCGGGGGGCCCATCCCGGAGGGGAGCCTGGGCACGGCGTGCCGCGAGGAGATCGGCACCTCGATGAACCACAAGCTGACCGCCCTCGGGCTGCGTCCCAGCCAACTCGAGCAGGTCATTGAGGAGGTATCGGGCCTCTACCGGCGCTTCTGCCGCCTCGGCCTGGAGGGGTTCACGGGGGCCGAAGTGGAACTCGAGGCAATGCCCGCCGAGGGGGTCACCCTGCGAGGGGTGGTGGACGCGGTGTTCGAGGAGGGGGAGGGCGGGGCCCACCTCACCGACTGGAAGACCGGCTCGCTGGGCGAGCCGGCGATCCAGCTGGGCTTCTACTCGCTGCTCTGGGCCCTGGAGCGGGGTGATCTGCCCGGCCGGGTGGAGGCGGTGTCGCTGGCCTCGGGCGAGCGGATGGAGGACGTGCCCACCAGGGCCGGGGTGGAGGAGACGGCGACCGCGGTGGCGGTTGCCGTCGGCGGGCTGCGCACCGCCCTGGCCGGCGAAGGCCACTTGGAGCGGGCCGCCGGCCCCTGGTGCCGCTGGTGCCCTTTGCTGGACGAATGCAAGGAGGGCCGTGCGGCCACGGCCCTCCTCGACGGCTGATCTCCGACTAGGAGCCGAGGCCGAAGGTGACCTGGATCACCACCGTGACGTCCTGGGTTCCCGCCTCGATGGGGGTGGAGGCCTCGGCCGCGCCGGCCATGTCCCGGTCCCAGTAGACGGGGGGCGCCTCGTAGCTGATGCTCTCGGTGATGGAGGTGGCCGGGCCCAGGCTCAGGCCGGCCAGCTGGGCAAGCTGGCGAGCCTTGCCTTCGGCGTCGTTCCAGGCGGCCGTGCGGGCCATCTGCAGAAGTTCGGCGTTGTCCTCGATGCTGAACGAAAGGCCGCTCACCACCGTGGCGTCGCCGCCGGCGGCGGTGGTGGCGTCGATGACAGAACCGGCGTTGTCGAGGTCGCGTATCTTCGCCCGGACCTCGTTGTTGACCCGGTAGCCGAGCAAGTGCTGCGTCTCGCCGGCCCAGTCGTACTCCGGGTAGATCGAGTAGCTGGCGGTCTGGATGTCTTCTTCGGCGACGCCCTCTGCCTTGAGCGCCTCGATGACGGCTGCAGCGAGGGCCGCGGCGTCCCCGGTGGCCTGGTCCACAGTGGGCCGCAGCACCGACACGCCCAGGGTGACCTGGAGTGTGTCGGGACGGCCGGTCACCTTGCCCTGGCCGGTGACGTTGATGCCGGTGGTGGCGGTGCCGCCGTCGCTGCCGGCGGGGCTCACCAGCGTCCCCTCTCCGCTGCCGCAGGCTGCCAGCAGCAAGGCGCCGGCGGCGACCAGCACGAGAAGCTTGCGCATGTTGTGGCTTCCTCCAGTGTCGCAATCGTCAACCCTACGACGGTGGCGGCCGGCAGCCGGGTTCCCCGCACGATTGAAGAGAGAGTTAAGTTGCCCTCAAGCTGGGCCGCCCGGGGTCGATAGGGGAAGCATGCTGGGGGTCACTTACCCGTGCAGTGTGGTGTTGGTCGACGCCGACCATCGGGCGCGGCGGAGGACCCTGGACGGCCTGGCCGGCCGGGGTCTGGGGGCCTCGGGCGCGGCCACCGGCCTGGCCGGAGTCGAGCAGGCCCTGCAAGAGGCTTGCGATGTGGTGGTCGTGGCCCTGCCCCTGCCCGACCTGAGTGCCCGCCAGTTCCTGCAGATGGTGCGGGCGGTGGGCGACATGCCGGTGGTGGCGTGCGGGGCCGGCCGTGGCGGGGTGGCGGCGGTCCTGGACGCGGGAGCGGATGATGCGACGGAGAGTCGTCCCGATGCGCCGGAGCTGGCCGCCCGGGTGCGGGCCGTGCTGCGCAGGTCCCGGGCCCGCGACGGAGGCGAGCCGATCAAGGTGGGTTCCCTGGTGGTGGACCCGGCCCGGCGGGAGGCCCTCATCGAGAGGCAGCTGCTGGACCTCTCCCGCAAGGAGTTCGACCTGCTGCATGCCCTGGCCCGGCGGCGGGGGCGGGTCGCTTCGCGCCGGGAGCTGCTGGCGGAGGTTTGGGATCAGCCCTTCGGGGGAGGGGACAAGACGCTCGACGTCCACTTGTGCTGGCTGCGGCGCAAGCTAGGGGAGTCGGGAGCCGCCCCCCGCTATCTGCGCACGGTGCGCGGGGTGGGGGTCAGGCTGATCGATCCTGAAGCCTGACGAGGCAGGGCGCGCCGCCGGGTTCCATCACCGCCGTCGGCTCCAGGAAAGCCGGGGTGTAGCGCCGCCCCACCGGGAAGGCGGCGCCGGGATGGTCGTCGATCAGGGTGGCCAGGGCCGCCGCCACCTCACCATCGAACTGGCTGCCGGCGCAACGCCTCACCTCCGCCACTGCCAGGGGCACCTCCAGAGCGGGTCGGTAGGGCCGCCGGCTGGTCATCGCGTCGAAAGCATCGGCCACCTGCACGATGTGGACCAGCGTGGGCAGGTGACGGCCGTCGAGGCCCCGGGGGTAGCCCTCACCGTCGATGCGCTCGTGGTGGTTCAGCACCGCGGAGGCCACCTCGGCCTCCATGATGTCGGCGATGAGACGGTGGCCCGCCGCGGGGTGAGTGCGCACCACCTGCCACTCGGCCCGGGTCAGCCCGGCCGGTTTCCCAAGGATCGCTTCTGATACGGCCAGCTTGCCGATGTCGTGCAGCAGGCCGGCGGTGTAGAGCAGGTTCAGGGTGTCGAGGTCGGCGCCCAGTTGGGCCCCGATGGCGCAGGCCACCTCGGCCGTCCCGTAGAGATGGTCGGCCAGCGCGGGGTCGCGCAGACAGATGGCCTCGGCCAGCTTGCGGGTGACCGCCTCGGCGACCATCCGGTCCTTGTTCATATGGCTAAGTGCCCTCCCTGCCCGCCGTCGGCGGCGAGCTCGGTCCCCGGGAAGGAACCGCGGCGACCGACGCCGCGGAACACCGTTGCCGGTCCCTTGTCGATGTAGTCCATAGCATCGCGCCTGGTGGACTAAGTCCTCGTTCGCAGGAGGTTAAGCCCTCGCGAAGCCGGTGCCTGGGAAATCCGGAGCAGACGGCCGGTGAGGAGGGCAGCGGCCGGCCCGAGCGGCGCCGCCGCCGGCGGGAACGGCGCCGGTGAGGCTGTGCCACAATCACTGCTCATGACGCAGGTTCCGGGTGACAGGGAGGGCCTGGCCCCCGCCCTGCGGGCGGTGGCGGATGCGCTGGGATCCTTCACCCTCACCCACAGCGGCGGGGAGGAACGACGCCGAGCCCTGCGCTCGCTGACGGCCGACTATCTGGTGCCGCGTCTCACCGACCCGGAGGGCCCGCTGGTGGTGATGCTTGTGGGCGGCTCGGGCAGCGGGAAATCCACCTTGCTGAACTCCCTCGCCCGGCAGCGCATCGGCCCGGCGGGGCCGTTGCGCCCGACCACCCTCGCCCCGCTGCTGTGGTCCGGGACGGGTGTGCCGGAGACCCTGAGCGGGTTCGGCACGCTGGAGAACGGTCTGGTGTCGGATCCCGCTCCTCCCCCGGGGCTGGTCCTGGTGGACACGCCGCCCCCCTCGGTGGCCGGGGAGGACGGGCGGGCCATCGCGGCCTCCCTCCTGGAGGTGGCAGACGCCTGCCTGTTCGTGGCCAGCGGCATCCGTTACGCCGACGCCGCCGGCTGGGCTCTCATCGAGCTGGCGGTACGGCGTCGGCTTCCCTGCGTGTTCATCCTCAACCGCCTTGCCGGCGCCCGCGAGATTAAGGAACTACTGAAAGGCGATTTTGCCCGGCGGCTGGTGGCCCGGGGGGCCCTGTTCGGGGAGGGGGCCGGGCGGGTAGTGGGAGTGGAGGAAGGTGCCATCAGCCCGCAGACCGGCGGCCTGGCTGCCGACGCGGTGCAGCCCTTGCGCCGGGAGCTGGAGGCGTGGACCGATCCGGCGGCTCGCCGGAGGATGGTGCAGGGAGTGGTGACGGCCGCCCTGGGTCGGCTCGATGCGGGCCTGGCCGCCATGCGAATCGCCCTGGTGGATGAGGCGGTCGCCTCCCTGGCGCTGGCCGACATGGTGCAGGAGGCCTACGAACGCCAGGCGGCCGGGCTGGAAGTCGACCTGGGCGCGGGCCGCCTGGCCGGGCTGGCCGGGGCCTCTGCCGCCGACCTGGCGGTGCCGGTGGTGCGCGGCAGCAGCCGGGCCGCCCGGGCGGTGGCCTCCGCCTGGGAGGCACAACCCGCCGGGCGGCGCCTCCTGGCAGAACGGCCGGACCTGTGGGCGCACGGAGCCGGCACGGCGGAGTCGGCGGAGCGCCGCACGGAGGAGTGGGCGTTCGGTCTGCCCGAGCGGGCCGCCGCCGTCTGCGGCCGCACCAGGCTGCGCCGGCGCCGCGCCCGCCGCGAGACCGAGGCTCTGGCCCTCGCCTGCCTGGATCCGGCTCATCGGCCCCGGAAGGGCCGGGTGCGCCGTCCCGATGCTCTGAGGGCGGCGGCGGGGGAAGAGCGTCGGCGGCTGGGGGAGGCCTGGGGCGGCGTGCTGGCCGATGATGCCGCCCGTTTCCAGGAACTGGTGGGCCCGGCTCCCTCGGGAGCGCTGCTGGCCCGGCTTTGTCTCGAGTGGGAGGCGCCATGAGCGAGCTGATCTCCGTGGTCGACGGCCTGGACCTAGTGGTAGCCCTGGCCGACGGACAGGTCTCTCCCGAGGAGCTGGCCCGGGCGCGCTCCGGTGCTCGCGCTGCTCGCTCCCGGCGGGGGCACCTGGGGGGCACCCTGGTGCTGGCGCTGCTCGGAGGCACCGGATCGGGCAAGTCGAGCCTGCTCAACGCCCTGGCGGGGGAGCGGGTGGCCGAGGTCAGCCCGCTGCGGCCCCACACCGCCCGTCCTCTTGCCTGGGTGCCGCGGGACGCGGAGCCGGCCCTGGGGCGTCTGCTGGATCGACTGGGAGTGGACGATCGGGTGGTGCAGGACCGGTTCCCGGGCATCGCCCTGCTCGACCTGACCGACCTGGACAGCATCGCCACTGCTCACCGGGAGCAGGTGGAGGCCCTGCTGCCCGACATCGATGGGGTGATCTGGGTGCTCGACCCGGTCAAGTACCACGACCCGGTGCTGCACGACGAGTTCATCTCACCCCTGGCCGACTCCGCCGACCAGTTTGTGTTCGTTCTCAACCAGATCGACCGCCTGGGCGCCGACGAGGTGGAGGCGGTGCTGGCCGACCTGGTGGCCACCCTGGAACGGGAGGGAGTGAAGCAGCCGGTGGTGTTTGCCGTAGCTGCCGACCCGCCGCGCCGAGCCCCGGTAGCGGTGGAGGACCTGGCGGCGCACCTGCGCGACCGCCTCGATGCGAAGCGGGTGCAACTGGGGAAGGTGCTGGCCGACACCCGGCGCGCGGTACGTAGCCTGACCGACGCGGCCGGCCTCCGGCAAGGGGGGACCCTGCACTTTGAGGAGCGCTGGGGACGGGAGGTAGATGCCATCGCTGCTGCCCTGGCCGTCTCCGGCCCCACCCGTCCGGTGGTGGAGCGGGCGGTGTGCGCTCTGGAGGACCTGGTCGGCCGGCTGGCCGCCGAGGGGGGTGGACGGTTCGGCGCCTGCCTGCGCGCCGCGTTCCCTCCCGAGCGCGTGGAGGAGGCCGTGCGGGCGGCCGCCGCCGGCATGGAGGCCGAGGTGCCCTGGCCGGAGGGGCGCCGGGTGGTGGATCCCGAACAGCGCGCCCGGGCGGCGGAGGTGGCCGCCGAAGATCTGCAGCGGCGCTTGGGCGCTCCCCTGCGCCTGGCGGTCTGGGAGCGGGCCGCCCTGGGCGCGTCACTCGCCGGGGTCACCGTGGAAGCCGTGCGAGTCGAGGCCGCTCTGCAGCGGGACCGTCCCGCCCCAGCCGCCGTCGAGGAGTCGTCCCCGTGACTGAGTGGACCCAGTGGCCGTCGTGGCGCCGGCTCATTGCCATCGCCCGGGCCCCGGTGGGGCGGTCGGCCGCGGCCGCCGGTGCGCTGGCGGCGGGCAGCCTGGCCGAGCTGGTGGAGAGCCTCGAGGAGTACGCCCCCGAGGCTTACCCGGGGGCGGTGCGGGCGGTGGCCGACGAGCTGATGGACCGGTGCGCGGCGGTCGCCCCCCTGGTGTCGCTGGTCAACACCGTCTACCTGAGCTTCGACGGGGGCCCAGGCTCGCTGGCGGCCGAGATGCGGCAGGTGGAGAGGCGGATGGCCGCCTCTGCCGGGATCCTGGCCCGGGTGGGGGCGGTGCTCATCGAGGAGGGGGGGATCGTGCTCACCCACGGCGGGTCGGGGTCGGTACAGGCCCTGTTGGTGCATGCGGCCGAGTCGCGCCGGTTTTTCGTGTCGTGCGTGGCCACCCTCCCCGACGGCGAGGGGATCGAGCTGGCGGCGGAGCTGGCCGCCGCCGGACTGGCGGTGGAAGTCACCCCGGACGATCAGGTCTCCGAGATCCTCCCCGACATCGACCTGGTGGTGGTGGGGGCCGATGCCTTGGGGCCGCGGCGTCTGATGAGCTCGGTGGGCACCGCCGCCCTGGCCGCCGAGGCTCGCCCGCTGGGGGTGCCCTTCTACGTGCTGGCCTCGGTGGACAAGGTGCTACCTGCTCCTCTCTTCGAGCGGGCGGTGGCGGCGGGCCGGCTGGACGGCCGCTATGAGGCTACCGACCTCGGCCTGGTCACCGCCGTGGTCACCGAGCAAGGCGTGCTCGACCCGCGGGAAGCGGCCGGGCTGGCGGAGGACAGGGAGGTTTCCCCGGCGCTGCTGGAAGGCCCATAGAGCGGCCCCCCGTCTTGCGGGGGATCGCGGGGCGGGAGCCCGGTCAGCCGGCTCCGGCGCAGAGGGCCTCGATCTGCTCCTCGGTGGGGAAGCCGCCCGAGTCGGACACCGCTCCCGCTTTCGATCCGGCGAAGGCCACCGCCCTCCGCATGGCTTCCACCGGGTCGGCGTGGCGGCGGCGGAAGTGCAGGAACCCGGCCAGGAGGGCGTCGCCGGCGCCGATGGTGCTCCTCACCGGGCGCGACGAGATGGCGGGGACCAGGGTGGGCCGGCCTCCCCGGGGGGCGACTAGCGCTCCCCGTTCGCCCAGGCCGATGCCGATGACATCGGGATCGGCCCGCTGGCGGATGCGCCCGACGAAGGCCCCGGGCTGCTCCGGGAGCCGTTCCCCGCTGAGGAATAGGATGTCGGCGTGCTCTGGGTGGTCGGCGTTGTAGGGGTTGTCGAGCGAGCGCAGGGGGGGCAGGCTGCCCACCGTTCTTGTCGCACCGGCGCGTTACCTTGTGAGCATGATGACCAAGCCCCAGGACAGCGAGAGCCGGGCCCCCCGCCGGTCCCCTCGCCGGGCCGAAGCGATGCTCGCCGCGGCCGGCCTCCGGATCACCCGGGTGGAGCGCTGCCCCGACCCGGCCTGCCCGTTGTGCGCCCGCACCGGGCGCGCCGCCGCCTGATCGGCAACCCGGGCGGCCGGGCGGAGGGTCTCCAGGAACTGCCGCCGGCCCGGAGCGGCGTCTACCAGGCGCCGGTGCGCAGGTACTGGTCGATGGCGGCGGCGGCGGTGCGCCCCTGGCCCATGGCCAGGATCACCGTGGCGCCGCCGGTGGCCACGTCCCCGCCCGCGAAGACCCCTCGCTTGGAGGTCTTGCCGGTGGCCGGATCGATCACCACCACCCCGTCCTTCTTGGTCTCCAGGTCGTCGGTGGTCCTGGGGATGAGCGGGCTGGGGCTCTGGCCGATGGCCATGATCACGATGTCGGCCGGGATGCGGTAGTTCGATCCCTCGATGGCCACCGGGCGTCGCCGTCCGGACGCGTCCGGCTCGCCCAGCTCGTTGCGCAGGCACTCCAGGCTCTCCACCTGCCCGTGCTCGTCCCCGTGAATGGCGATCGGGGTGGTGAGGTACATGAACTGGATGCCCTCCTCCTCGGCCCGGTCGATCTCCTCGGCCCGGGCGGGCATCTCCTCTCGCGAGCGCCGGTACACCACGATCGACTCCTCGGCGCCCAGGCGCAGGGCGGTGCGGCAGGAGTCCATGGCCACGTTCCCTCCGCCGATAGTGATGATCCGGCGGCCCCGGGCGATGGGGGTGTCGTACTCGGGGAAGCGGTAGGCCTTCATCAGATTGGAGCGGGTGAGGTACTCGTTAGCTGAATAGACCCCACTCAGGTTCTCTCCCGGGAGGTCCAGGAACCAGGGCAGGCCGGCCCCCGAGCCCAGGAACACCGCCTGGTACTGCTCGAGCAGCTCGTCGAGGGTGGCGGTCAGGCCGACCACGTAGTCCTTGACCAGCTCCACCCCGAGGCTGCACACATAGTCCACTTCACGCCGCACGATGTCCTTGGGAAGGCGGAACTCGGGGATGCCGTACACCAGCACCCCGCCCGCCTCGTGCAGGGCCTCGAAGATGGTCACCTGGTGCCCGAGGCGGGCCAGGTCGGCCGCCACGGTGAGCCCGGCCGGCCCGCTTCCCACCACTGCCACCCGCTTCCCGGTGGCGGGCGCCAGTTCGGGTACCGGCATGTCGCCCTGGGCGGCTTCCCAGTCGGCCAGGAAGCGCTCCACCCGGCCGATGGCCACCGGCTGGTACTTGCGGCCCAGCACGCAGACCTGCTCGCACTGGGTCTCCTGAGGGCAGACCCGGCCGGTGATGGCAGGAAGGGCGTCCGACTCCTTGATGAGGTTGATCGCCCCCCGGAAGTCTCTCTTGGCGGTGAGCTCCAGGAAGCCGACGATGTTGATGTTGACCGGGCAGCCGTCGATGCAGGTGGGCCGTCTGCAAAGGATGCACCGCTGCGCCTCGATGACGGCCTCCTCCTCGGTGTACCCGAAGGGGACCTCGTTGAAGTTCTTGATGCGCTCCTCGGCGGCCTGCTCGGCCATGGGGGTCCGGGTCGGGCTAACCCGGGGCATCAGGCGGGGACCTCCTTGATCCGGCACCCCTGCTTCCAGCGCTCGACCGCCTCCTGCTCCTGGGGGCGGTAATACTGCAGGCGGGAGACCAGCAGGTCCCAGTCCACCTTCCAGCCGTCGAACTCGGGGCCGTCCACGCATACGAACTGGGCCGACCCGTCGTACATCACCCGGCAGCCCCCGCACATGCCGGTGCCGTCGATCATGACGGTGTTGAGGCTCACGGTGGTCGGCACCCCGAAAGGCTCGGTGGTGCGGGAGACGAACTTCATCATGACGGGCGGGCCCACCGCCCAGACGCGGGCGATCTTTCCCGTCCGCTCTTCGAGGATCTCACGGAGCGGCTCGGTGACCAGCCCCGGCCGGCCGTAGGTGCCGTCGTCGGTGCACACGATCAACTCGTCGGAAACGGAGCGCATGCGCTCCTCCCAGAAGAGCAGGTTGTGGGAGCGGGCCCCGATGATGGAGATCACCCGGTTGCCCGCTTCCTTGAGGGCGCGGGCGATGGGGAAGATCGGCGCAATGCCCACCCCGCCCCCCACGCAGATCACCGTCCCGTAGTTCTCGATGTCGGTGGCGTGGCCCAGGGGGCCGGCCACTGTGGCCAGGGAGTCCCCGGCTTCCAGAGCGCCCATCTGCATGGTGGTCTTGCCGACCTCCTGCAGGATCAGGGTGATTGTGCCCTGCTGCGGATCGTGGTCGGCGATGGTGAGTGGGATACGTTCCCCGGGCTCGTCGACGCGCACGATGACGAACTGGCCGGCCCGGGCTTTGCGAGCCGCGTTAGGGGCCTCTACCACCATCATCTTTATCGCCGGGGCGAGCTCCTGCTTCTCGAGGATGCGATACACGTGGCCTCCTGCGCCTGGCCGTGCGCCCCCCGATGACGTCCCGGATGATAGAGAGGGTCGTGATACTGTCCACCGGTGACCTGGCGGCCCACCCCTCTCAGCATCGGGTCGTGGGCCCTGTACGACCTGGCCAACACCATTTTCGCCCTCGGGGTGGGCTCGCTGTACTTCGCGGCCTGGCTCACCGACCACGTCGAGGAGCTTCCCCGGCTGCTGCGGGGCAACGGCGACGCCGATCTGGCCCTGGCGGTCACCGTCGACGTGGCCATGGTGGTGGTGATCGTCCTGGGGCCCTGGATCGGGGCGCTGGGCGACCGGCGTGGGCCCCGCTCCCGCTACCTGATCCCCGCCACCCTGCTCGCGGTGGCGCCCACCTTCTTCCTAGCGACGGCCTCGGTGTCTTGGTCGCTGGTGCTGTACGCGGTGGCTCTGGTCGGTTTCAACCTGGGGTCGGTGGTGTACGACGCGATGCTCCCCGACGTGAGCACACCGCAGACCATCGGCCGCATCTCGGGCCTGGGCATCGGCGTCGGCTACTTCGGGTCGCTGGTGGCCTGGGGCATCGGCAAGCTACTCCTGGATCCCTTCGGCTACCCCGGGGTGTTCCGGGCCATCGCGGTCGCCTTCCTTGCTTTCGCCCTGCCCATCTTCTTCCTGGTCCGGGAGCAGCCCCGGGCGGCGGTGCCCGGCCGGCTGCCGCCGATCACGGAGAGCTTCGCCCACCTGGTGGCGGCCTGGCGGCGGGCCGGCCGCTACCCGGGGGTGGTGCGCTTCCTGGTCGGCCGCTTCTTCTACACCGACGCGGTGAACACCCTCATCGCCGGTTTCCTGACCATCTACGCCATCGAGGAGGTGGGCTTCAGCGACTCGCAGGTGCAGGACTTGCTGATCGTGGCCATCGCGGGGTCCATCACCGGAGGCCTGGCGGGGGGCCGGCTGGTGGACGTGGTCGGCCCGCGCCGCCTGCTCCACTGGACTCTGCACACCTGGGTGGTGGCGTTCGTGGTGGGGATTGCCGCCGGGGCCACCGGCTCCCAGGCCCTGGCCTGGCCGCTGGGGGTGCTGGGAGGCCTGGCGCTGGGTTCCACCTGGGCCGCCGACCGCGTCTACATGCAGCGCATCTCCCCGCCCGGGTACCTGGGGGAGTTCTACGGCCTGTACGCCACGGTGGGCCGCTTCGCCACCATCCTGGGCCCGCTCCTGTGGGGACTGGTGGTGGGGGTGGCCGGCTGGCCCCGTGAGATCGCGCTGGGGGTGCTCACGGTTCTCCTGATCACCGGGCGGGTGATCCTGCAGGGGGTGAACGACCGGCCGCGCGACTGGGCGGAGGCCGACCCGGCTGGGGAGGGGCAGGGGCCCGGCAAGCCCTGACGGCGGGGAGGGGGTCGGTCAGGCCGCCCGCGGGTGGGACCCGTTGGCCTGGTCGAGGCCGGAGTCCCACTCCAGCCAGCCCGGGTCAAGGTCCGACATCAGCTCCCACCACGTGAGGAGCCCCCGGCTGGCCACCGCGTCCAAAGCGGTCCGTCGGGCGCCGGGCCGGCCGTGCACAATGTGCTTCACACTCTTTGTCGTCATCATCGTCCTCCTCGGTCGGGCCTGAGATGCGGGTGGAGCGGCGGGCTTGCCGCCGCCCCACCCCTCGGGCGAAGGCCGGTGGAAGGGGTTCACCGGCGCCCTGTCTGGGAGGATCAGGGCTGTCGAGTTTGAACTATAGAGGTAGTGCTTATCTAAGCGGAGAGTGTCCCTGTGAGGGCCACAGCAGGAGCGGCGAGCGTGGATGAGGGGATGGGAGCCGGCCCTCCGGGGCACGGAGCGCGGCCGGCGGATCTCTCCTACCTGCAGGGGCAGTGAGAACCGTCGGGTGCGCGGCGCAGTGTCTGCCGGGGCCTAGTGGTGGCGCTCGGCGGCGTCGGCCACGGCCTTGGTCCGGTGGACCGTGCCGTCCGGATGGTTGGGAGGGGAGTAGATCGTGTAGAGGTGGAGGTTCTCGGTCTGGGAGAAGTTGATCACGTTGTGGCGGACGCCGGCCGGCACCACGAAGGCGCCGCCGGGGTTGACCAGGTGCTTCTCCGTGCCTTCGAGGATGACCCGGGCGCGTCCCTTCTCGACCCGGAAGAACTGGTCCACCTTGCGGTGCACCTCGTCGCCGATCTCCTCGCCGGGCTTCAGGCGCATCAGCACCAGCTGGCTGTGCTTGCCGGTGAAGAGCACCTTGCGGAAGCAGGTGTTCTTCTCGGTCAGCTTCTCTATGGGCCCGAAGTAGCCGGTCATCCTCGCTTCCTTCGTCGCTGATGAAACCAGGGTATCAACACCCGGTGTGTGCCGGCCGGGCGGCCCCGGCGGAAGGTTGCCGGGGGTGATCTCCTAACTGCCGTAGCACAGGCGGGCGGCCACGTTGCCCGCCGGGTCCAGCAGCAGGGCCGTGTCGCCCCCGTTGTTCCACACCGGCCCGGCCGCGCACCAGTGCAGGCGGCCCGGCCCGTCCTCGCCGCAGCCGGTGTGAACCGCCACGAACGCGCCGGGGACAAGGGAGAAGCCGTCGGGGAAGCGGTAGCGGTTCTGCGACGACTCGTCGCGCAGCACCCAGCCGGTGAGGTCGGCCGCCCCGGTGCCGTCGTTGGCCACCAGGACCCATTCCCCGTTCAGGTTGTCCTCGTCGGGCCCGGGCGGATTGGGTTTGATGTCCCCCAGAGTCAGGACCGACTCGGCCGGTGTTCCGCAGGCGGCGGGGGCCCAGAGGCCGGCCCCGGCGTTGAAGGCCGTTTCCTCGGCCGCCCGGAACTCGGCCAGGCGAGGGTGATCGGTCTGCAGGGCCAGGGCGTAGCCCCCGGCGACCAGGGTCAGGTTGACCGGGGTGCCGCCCGCGTAGGCGTAGGCGAGGAGGCGGCCGAACTGATCCCGCTCCCCGATCACCTCGACCAGCAGGGGAGCCATCTGGAGCAAGGCATCGGCAGCAGCGCGCGAGGCGGAGCTGAAGCACTCTTCCCACTCGGGGGCGTTGATCCCGAGCAGGCGGACCTCCTCCTCGGCCCCACCCAGCCGCGCCAGCAGGGTGTCCCCGTCGAAGACGGCGACCAGGTCGGCGGGCATCGCGTTGGCGGGCGCGGTGGCATCGACCGGCACCGTGGAGCCGGGCAGGGAGCTGCCCGGGCTGCCGGAGGATGACGGCCCGGCGCCACCGCCGGTGCAACCGGCCGCAAGGAGAACCGGAGTGAGGAAGAGGGCGAGGTGGCGCACCCGCACGGCCCGTCCACCCTAGCGGTGAAGCACCGGCGGGCCGGGCGGCGTTCGGCCGGCGCCGGGTGTTAGGTTGGGGCATCGCCGCACAAGGGAGAACGGGTGCCCTACGCCAGGGTGAACGGGACGATGTTGTACTACCGGGAGGCGGGGGAGGGGCGCCTGGCCGTGTTCCTGCACGGCTTCCCCCTGGACCACAGCCTGTGGCTGGACCAGCTGGTCGGGCTGGCCCACGTGCGGCACTGCGTGGCGGTGGACCTGCGCGGCTTCGGCCGCTCCGACCCGGTAGTGGAGCCGGTCCTGTCGATGGAGATGCTCGCCGACGACGTGGCCGAGATGATCGGCGCCATCGGTGCCGACCGGGCCGACGTGGTCGGCCTCTCCATGGGCGGCTACGTGGCGCTGGCCCTTTGGGAGCTGCGGCCGCAGGTGGTACGGACGCTGACCTTGATCGACACCCGGGCGGCCGCCGACAGCCCGGAGGGCCGGGAGAAGCGGGACCGCACCATCGAATCCCTGCTGACGGAGGGCCGGGAGGCGATGGCAGTGGGGACGATCGGGTCGTTGCTGGCCGCCCACCCTGCGGCGGCGGTGCGGGCCCGGGTGCGCTCGATGGTGGAGGGCACCCGCTACGAGACGATGGTGGCCGCCCTGCTGGGGATGCGCGACCGGGCCGACCGGGCCCACCTGCTGCCCACGATCGACGTCCCGTCGCTGGTGATCGGCGGCGAAGAGGACGCCTCCTGCCCGCCGGCTCAGATGCGGGCGTTGGCCCAGGCCATCCCCGGGGCGCGCACGGTGATCGTGCCCGGGGCAGGGCATCTGACCCCCATCGAGCGCCCGGCCCCGGTGAACGAGGCGCTCATCGAGCTCTTTGAGGGCCGCAAGGTGGTCTGGAAGCACGGGGAGGGATAGGGCTCCCTACCCCTCCACCTCGCCGGCCATGGCCTGCTCGGTCTCCCGGGCCGCCCGGCGGCCTTCCTCGACATCGACCCGGGTGAGCAGCCATCCGCCGACCACGAAGAAGATGATCACGCTCAGCACCGCCGGCCGGCTCGACCCGAAGATGGCGATCGCCGCCGCGAACAAGAGCGGCCCAAAGAACGACGAGAACTTCTCCATGATCGAGAAGAACCCGAAGAACTCGCCCGACAGCGGCGCCGGGGTCATCCCGGCGTACAGGCTGCGGCTCAGTGCCTGGCTGGCCCCCTGGACGATGGCCACCATCCAGGCCAGGAACCAGAACTCCATCACCGAATCCAGCACGAAGCCCCAGCAGGCGATCACCACGTAGAGGCCCAGGGCCAGCAGCAGGGTGCGCTTGGTGTCCAGCCGGCTGACCAGGCGTCCGCACAACGGCCACCCCAGTGCCAGGGCGAACAGGGCTCCTACCGCCTCCACCGCCAGCAACATGCCGAGGATGGGCAACAGGTCGGCCTCGCGCACCGGCGGGCGCACCTCCAGCCCGCCCACCCCCATCACGGTGCCGGTGCTGTCCGGATCCCGGTCGGCGGTGTTGCGCAGGGTGAGCAGGTGCTCCCCGTCCGCCCCGGCATCGACGGTGACTCTCTCCTCGTAGCGGACGGCGGCGTTGTAGCCGTCGACGGTGAGCGGTTCATCGTCCTCGTCCAGCGCGGGCTGCCCGTCCACCAGCACCGCGAACACCCCGTGGTTGGGGCCGCGCACGTAGGTGGCCTCGACCTCCCGGCCGTTGAAGCGCAGGTTGGCCTCGTCGCCCGGCGATGAGGTCAGGGCGTAGTCGGACTGAGCCCCCCGCCCCAGATCTTCCCGCGCCACTACCCCCCAATTGCCCCGCAGGCCCACCGCCGCATTGGTCACCTCGTACTCGCCCTGGCCCACCGTGGTGGCGGTGGTCGCGAAGTCGGGCCGGGAGCGCCCCACCAGGTCGGCGGCCAGCGCCCGGCCGCCCACGATGCCCACCGCGGGCAGCGCCACCAGGTTGAACAGCACGAAGGCCACGAAGACCGCCCGGCGGCGTTCCCGGCCGCCGGCGTCCCCGGGGATGCTCCCGAACATCAGGGTGAAGGGGATGCCCACGAACTGCACCAGCAGCAGGGCCAGGATCAGCTCGGTCATCCCAAAGCCCAGCTCGGCCCCATAGATGGCGGCCACCCCGATGATCGTCCCGATACCGTCGGCATAGATCAGGAAGGCGATCAGGAAGCGGAGCAGCTGGCGGTAGCGGCGCAGGTGGCGGAAGGTGGACCCCAGGCGGCGGAAGGAGGCCCGC